>CAYUQV010000021.1:0-55233 GCA_964446885.1 uncultured Methylocucumis sp. | reverse complement strand
TTATTTATCCTTTATTTAAATCAATGCGTTAGGTTTTTTGTCGTGTACAGAGCAAAACCACATTAAAACCACTGAATTTAAGCATTAAAGATAGCTTGCAAGAAAATGTAACCATTCAAGGCGAAACCTACCCTTGGGTGCTCACCCATTTCGATTCAGGCATCAGGAAAGCTTATGGCCGTAATAGGGGTGGTTATTTTTTTCTTCTCGCCATTTTTGACCGAGCGGGCATAAAGCAGGAACTCGCTTACCAAGACCATCGTAGTTGTGAAGAACCCTTATTGCAATCTGTAACCCATATTCCTAGCGGACGAAAATTAATCTTCAGTTACGATTATGACGCATATTGCCTTTTGAAGAAAGTGACTGACCCGGACGGCCAAGAATATGACTATGGTTATGGAGCTATTCAGGATATCCCTTTTCACCCGGAATTACAGTTACTTGATATAACTTTTCCACCTGCCGAAACAGACGGATCAAAATTTACCAGACGATATAGGTTGCGCTCTAACTTTGCCCCTGAATTTTTTGGCACCAATTACACTGAATCCGTAGTCGAAGGGGAGCAAACAACTGTGACCCAAGGAGGTGGGCAAAATGTTTTTCAAAGCACGGAAGAATTCGATCTGTTTTATGACCAGTATGCTAGATTTGGGAGACCAAGCAGGGCGTACAAAACCATTTCCCGACCCGGACATAATACCAAACGGCTGATTTTGACCCGGAATGTCCTTTCCCAAGCGGATTTAAAATTTAAGTCAACCGAACAATATGCCGACACTGACACCTCGGCATACAAAAGTCTGGACATTGTTCAGGTCCGGGAAAATGTCAACAAGGCTGATTCAACCGAAGTGGCCATCTATCGCCCTAAAAGCATCTCCGCCCGTTGTGCCGAATGCAAAGAAGATTATGCCGACTATACTTGGGACCCCGCCAATGGCGCCCCGAAGACCCGTACCGATTATTTAGGCAGGGTGACGGAATTTGTTAATGACAGCAGAGGCCTGCCGCTGACAGAAACACAAGCCAAGGGCACGGATGATGAACGTGTCATCACACGAATGTGGGATAGCCGTTTTCCATTAAAAACCTATGAAGAAGTGGGTGGGGTTGTCCATGAATGGCGATACAACACCAAAGGCCACTTGATAAAAGAAATCACCCGTCCCAGCAATGAAAAATTGGTGGATAACAATTGTCCGGCCAAATCAATAACCTGTCACCAAACCAACTATGTCAACACCTATGACGATGTGACTAAGGTCATCACCAAAACTGTCCGCACAGGCCCCCGACCTGAAAACAGCCTCATTACCGAATATAAAGCCAATGGCGACCTATGGAAAACCACCAATGCCTTGGGCCATGCCACTGAAGTCTTGGCATGGAATGCCCACGGGCAAATCACCCAACAAAAAGACCCTAATGGCCGTTTAACCACAAACACTTACAATAATTTACGTCAAATAAAGTCATCTTCTGTGGCTGGTGACACCACCCAATATAGCTACTATCTCAATGGCCGCCTCAAAACCCTGACACGTCCTGACGGTGCAATATTCAGCTTTACTTACACCCCTGCCGGATCAATAAAAACCCAAACACAATCTTACAAAGCGAGTTCAGACCCCACTAAAACCATTACCGACACCCTTGAATATTTCCGGGACAGCCGGGGCAATATCCTTGAAACTAGGGTAAACCGGGAAGACTCCTCAGATGGCACCGATGTGCCACAACAGAGCTGGCTCGATACTTTTGACCTATTGGGCAGGCATATCATTAGCAAAGACGGCACCAGCACTTGGTACGTTAAAAAAAGCTATAACGACAATAACTTGCAGAAAGAGCAGTGCCGTAGCACCGGGGCCGATGACATTTGCAACCTGAGCGATTACAACAACCTGAACTGGCTATGGCATGAGCGATTGGCATCAAAGCTGGATAGCGGGGAATTTGGCCCTAAAATCCCCCTGTTGACCCTGACTTATGACACCGCCGGACGTGTCAGCCGGGTTATTGACCCGATTGGTGTCAATACGGTATTAGACAACAACGAAATTGACCGCCATGTTGTTGAAAATTCATTGGATTTTGGCAAACGCGAGGCAGATTTTGATTTGGCGGGCAACGAAGCGTTTAAGACTGACCCGGACGGCTACAGCGCCACCAAATATTACGACGGCCTGAACAGGCTTTACCAAGCCGATTATTCGGATGGCGGCCAATTGTCCCAGCAATGGGACACCCCCGTCTTCCCGCCGATGGTGTCCGGGCCACCGGGCAATTACAAAGGCCGGTTAACGGCCATTTCCCGCCTTAATGCCGCACCCGAAGGCGACACCCAAGTCACAGAAGCCTATGTGCTTAACCCGCGCGGTGATGTCACCCGAATCTCCCAAGAGATTGACGGCAAGCCAACCTTATATGCGGACATTGATGTCAGTGTCGGTGCTGATGGCACGGGGCGGCCTGAAAAAATCACCTATCCGGGCGGCTTGGTGGTTGATTATATTTATGGCACGGATGACCGGATCAAATCAGTAAACGGCATTTATGGCGGGACAACGTATAGCCTCGCCAAAGACATCACTTGGCAGCCTTTAATCAACCGCTTGCGTGGCCTGACATTTGGCAACGGCTACCAATACTGGCGTGACCGCGATAAAGGCGGGCGCTTGTCCACCATCCGTCTGGTCAAGCCAGACAACACCAACGCTTTCTACGCCACTGTGCGCTACGATCAACGTAACCGGGTGTCAGGCTATGGGCCGTTGACTTTCGGCTATGACGACCTGGACCATTTAAGGTTACAGGGGCTTGTTGACAGCAAAGACAAAGCCCGCACCGAACTTGACCATGACTATAACGGCAACTTGACCGAGTGGCGCAAATACGCGACCGACAACAGTTTGCAGGCCAAAGACATACTGGCTTATGTGTCCCAACCCTCCAATCGCAACCGCCTCCAACAGGAAACGATGACCCCCGTGCCCGGAGGCGGCCTGGATGGCTCAAACACGCCATACAGCTATGATCTGTCCGGCTATGTAAAATCTCATGGCGGCTTTAATTTCCGCTATGACAGCAGCCGCAGCCTGAACCTGTTCGGCTTTAACGGCGACAAGACCCGGTATGTCTATGACGGTGAACGCCGCCGGGTGCTGAAAATCCGTAGCAGTGGCGAAACCCGTTATTTTTATGACCGGGGCCACCACTTGATTTACGAAAGAATGCCTGATGGCAACCAGCGCAATTATATCTGGCTGGGCGACATCCCGTTGGCGGTCATAGACCAAAACGCCGCTGGAGTCGTCACTGCCCGTTACTACATAGAGACCGATTTCGCCAACACCCCGCGCTTCCTGCGCCGCGCCACTGACAATGCCACGGTCTGGCAGTGGCCCGCAGCCCCTTACGGCAACGCCAAGCCCATTGGCCCCGTGACCTTCAACTTGCGTTACCCGGGCCAATATTACGATGCCGAGTCCGGGCTGCACTACAACCACACCCGCTACTTCCAGCCCCGCACCGGACGCTACCTGCAACCAGACCTGCTCAAGCTGGAGGGCGGCCCCAATGTTTACACCTATGCCAACGGCAACCCGGTGCATTATACTGACCCGACCGGGACATCAAGTGAAAACTGTGACTGCTTTAGCTTATTAAGTTTTTTCAATTTTACTTGGTCAACGGCAACAGCAATGATCAGTGAAATAACGAAACCTGAGCAATCTTCGCAAGAACAAACCAAAGAAAGCCCATCAAGCAATCAGACTGTACAAAACTCACCTGCTGGAACAGGAACAAGCAACAACAATAAAACAGACCATGCTAAAGATCGTCAACAAGATGCACGCGACGGTTATAGCCATAGACAGGTTGGAGACCCCAATCGAGTTGTTGATGAGGGGAAAAAGCTTGTCGATACTGAAACGGGAAACACAGTTTATGTAAAAGGCGATAAAGTTGTCATTAAAGACCCAGCAGGAACTCTGGTTACACAATTTAAAAATTCTAGAAGCAATACTTTAAGTAGAATTGAATCAGGCAAATGGGAACCCCAATAAATGCAAGGAAATTCGTTAATTTTTAGCCCTTTTCCTCTACTCCGAAAAATCTATACGAATACAATGATGTATGTATAGCTGATGATATGTTATGAAGTGAAATTATTTACAACCTAGATAATAGAAATTTATAGAGATTCCTAATGTATAGACAAATTAATATTTTTAAAAGAATTGATGAAACTAATATAGTTATATTTAGGTGCTTTGAGCGTCTAGATGTTAATAAGTTTTGCGTACAAAGTGCCGACTACTTTTCATTGCCTATTAATGATAGCCAGCTAAAAAATTCAGAAAAACAATTATTAGAACTTTTTATTGAAGAGATACCTGATAATAGGTCAGACTTACATCATACTATTGAAGAGGCAGTGAAACATTTTATTAATGATTTTTCATAACCTCTTTGATTACCCAACAGCATGGTAATCATATGAACCCTAAAATATTAAATCTTATTTTGTCTTTTGTTATTATTTTGACAGGGTGTGATGTAGTTATGGTAAAAAGATTAGACTTATTGAAGTCTGCAATTAATTTAGAATTAAGTTTCCAAGGAAACGAAAAGGAAATTTTTATCTCTAAAATCGATGAGTTTTCACTAAAAAATGGAATTAAATGCACAAAGACGAATAAATTTATTCGAGAATGTGAAAAAAATTCCTTATCGCTTGTTGTCTTTGAGAACGATAAGTTTTTAACAGCTTGCTTGTCTATGATAGGAACAAAGCTAGAGTCAAATAATTTTCTTAAATTGTCCAGCAGACTTGAAGAATATTTAATCTCTGCTTTTCCAAAAGAATCTTTGAATATATCATCAGCTGATGAATTACCTGAATGTTATTAGGGAGTCGCTGAACAAACTCGAAGGGAGTCGCTATTTTTGAGTAAAGATTTCCCTTGCTCCTGAGTGGAAATCGTCAAAAATACCGCGACCCGCTAAATTGCTTCGCAAGCCCCAGCCGTCCTGCGCTCCAAGGCGTGATAAGTTATATCACACCCTTACGCGCAATGACTCGATGCGATTTCGTATAGCCTGCATTTTCACTACGCTTCGCTCCGTGAAAACACAGGCACTATCGCTTCTGGGGACTACTCGACTCCTGTCTCGCAGCGTTTGTCAGATTTACAGAGCCGGACGGGGTTTCAATACCCCATCCTTAACTTAAGGTTTCAAAGTTACTATAGGCACTGAAAACGTTACGGAACGGATAATAAACTCTTCAAGCCCAGAACCTACGGGCAGGAGGCATTCCTTTCGCTAAACACCGAAAACGTGACCGCTCACCGAGCCCGCCCCTACAAGACCCTTTTATATTCCCCCAACAAGTGACATGCTGACCCAAACCACTTTTTTCAAATGCTTGGCGGATGAAACCCGCTTGCGCTGTGTGATGCTGCTTTTTAAAAAAGGCCGCTTGTGCGTGTGCGAATTGACCCAGGCATTGGATGTGTTACAGCCGAAAATTTCCCGGCATTTGGGATTATTAAGGCAATCAGGATTGTTGCTGGACAGCCGCGAAGGCCAATGGGTTTATTACCAAATCAACCCGGATTTGCCAGATTGGGCGTTGGCTATATTAAAACTCACCGCCCAACAATTTTTCAGCCTCCCAAGCCATCAGGACGATTGCCAACGTTTGCAAGCCATCGCTAACCCGTCCCGGTGTTGCGATTAAGCCAGCCCAGTTTTCCAAACAGCGCTTATTTCCCATCCCTATCAGTTCCAAGACTTATGACGGCAAGCCCCGATAAAAATGTCTTACTTTTCCTGTTCGGCTCTATCGCGCTGATTGTATTGCCGCATTTTTACCATTTGTCGGGCAGCATTTTTGGTTTTTTTTACTTGTTGCTGGCATGGCGATGGGCGGGGATATGGAAGCCGCAATACCTGCCCAACCGTTGGTGGTTACTGGCGTTGACAGTAGTAGGCGTGGGACTGATTTATATTCAGCATCAGGGCATTTTTGGCCGGGATGCCGGGACGCGCCTGTTTATCATCGCGTTGGGCCTGAAATTGATGGAAATCAAAACTGAGCGGGATTTGTATCTCATCACCTATTTGGCCTTCATCGTCGCCGCGTCCCAGTTTTTGTACGAACAAAGCTTGTTGATGGCGGCGTATATCGTCTTAGTATGCTGTTCGTTGATCGCCACCTTAGTGAGCATCAACAGCCGCCAACCGCAGCCCTGGGTGGCCTTAAAAACCGCCAGCACCATCATCTTACAAGCCTTACCCATTGCCGTCGTGCTGTTTGTGTTTTTCCCACGCTTGGACGCGCCGCGCTGGATGCTCTTAAAAGACACCCAACAAGCCCGCATGGGCCTGAGTGACACGATGGAGCCGGGTTCTATCAGCGAATTGGGCACCTCCACCGAGTTGGTGTTCCGGGTGAAATTTAACGGTGTGTTGCCGCCGCCCGCGCAACGCTATTGGCGCGGCCCGGTACTGAGCAAAACCGATGGCAAACGTTGGACACCTTCGCCCTATCATGGCTATGAAAAATACATGGAAACGCCGACGTACACAGGCCAGCCGTACGCGTACACGTTATTGATGGAGCCGCAAAATAAAAACTGGGTGTTCGCGCTGGATTTTCCGGCCCAATTCAGTGAGCCTTTAAGCCGCAATGTCAGTTATCAACTGACCACATCCGCCAATCCTGACAAACGTTCGGAATATAAAATCACCTCGTATTTGGGCTACAACACAGGTGCGATGACGCGGATCGAACAACGTGATGGATTGCAATTGCCAGGGCCACCTTCTAATGAAATCAAACAATTCGTGACCCAGTTGCACGGTTTTGACACGCCGCCTGAACAATTCATTCGGGCGGTGCTGACGCATTTTCGCACCGAAGATTTCCATTACACGCTGACCCCACCCGTGATGGAAACCAAGCCCATAGAAACCTTTTTGTTCAAGACCCGTTCCGGTTTTTGCAGCCATTACGCCTCAGCGTTTGTTTATTTGCTACGCACGGCGAATATTCCGGCGCGGGTGGTGACGGGTTATCAAGGCGGCGAATTCAATCCGGTTGGGGAATTTTTAGAAATCCACCAATACGATGCCCACGCTTGGGCGGAAGCGTGGTTGCCGGGCAGAGGCTGGGTGCGTATCGACCCGACCGCCGCTGTCGCCCCGGAACGCATCGAAAAGAACATTAACGTCGATGCACTGGCCACGGGTGAAACCATCCAATTCGCCAGCGAAGGCGGCAACCAGCAGGCGTGGTTGAAACAAATGCGGCAATTGTGGAGCCACGTCGATTACAACTGGCAACATTGGGTCATTAATTACAACCGCGCCAACCAAAAGAAATTCATGTCCGAGTTTGGGATAGGCGACATCAAAACCATGATGTATTGGCTATTGGCAGGCACGGCGATCATCACCGCCATCTTGAGCGTGTTTTTGCTGTACCAAAAGCCTAAAGCCACCGACCAAGCCCTGCGCCATTATCAACGGTTTTGCCGCAAACTCGCCAAGCAAGGCTTAGTGCGCCAACCCGGCGAACCCGAAACCGCCTTCGCCTCCCGCATCCAAACCGCCTTGCCGCAAGCCGCCGACCAAGCCCAACGCATCACGGAAATTTTTATCCGCTTACGTTACGGCAAAGTGGCGCATGACGCTGATTTGCAGGCATTGGCGCAGTGTGTGAAGACGTTTACTTACAAAGTATAGTTAGGTTAGACACCCGTCATTCCGGCATGGATTGCCGGAATCCAGATGTCAAGGATGGCATCTACCCAATTTCGTATAGTTAATAGAGATTGAATGGTTCAATTTTTTGTGCGGTTTTCGTCATTTTTGCGTGATTATTAACTTTCACCTCCCTGTGAACTGGATTCCGGCAATCCATGCCGGAATGACGAGCGGATTTGTGGTCGCTATATTTAGCAAAGGAGAAAAGCTCCCAAAATCCATATAGAGCCTTGTTTACATTTAGGCTCAAAAAGTACGCTAATCGGATATAACTCCACAAAAAAGGCCGGCGAATATCCGGCCTTTTTGTTACAACGGTTTTATCGCCAAAGCTTAATGCAACAAACCTTGCAACAAGCCATTCAATTTATGCACGAATGCCGCTGGGTCATCCAACTGCCCACCTTCGCTCAAAATCGCTTGGTCGAACAGGATGTGCGTCAAATCGCCAAAACGGGTGTCGTCTTGCTCATCTTTCAAACGGGCAATTAAGGCATGATCAGGATTGATTTCCAGAATTGGCTTACGTCCCATGCCCATTCCGCCCATCATTTGGCCCGCGTCTTTCATGATGCGCTCCATGTTCAAGCTCATGCCGTACACATCTGCAACCAAACACGCAGGGGATTCGGTGAGACGGTGGCTTAAACGCACTTCGCTGACTTTTTCGCCTAACACGTCTTTGATTTGTTTCAAGACCGATTCAAAATCATGGGTGACTTCTTCCTGGGCTTTTTTCTCTTCTTCGCTGTCCATCGCACCCAAATCCAAATCGCCTTTGGCAACGGATTGCAGGTGTTTGTCGTCGAAATCGCTTAAGTTTGTGACCAACCATTCGTCGATACGGTCAGACAACAACAGGACTTCAATACCTTTTTTACGGAAAATTTCCAAATGCGGGCTGTTTTTTGCCGCTGCGAAACTGTCGGCGGTCACGTAATAGATTTTGTCTTGGCCTTCTTTCATGCGGCTGACGTAATCTTCCAAGGTGACATTTTGCTCGTTGGTGTCATTGTGTGTGGAGGCAAAACGTAACAATTTGGCGATACGCTCTTTATTAGCGTTATCTTCAATCACACCTTCTTTCATGACCGGGCCAAAATCGCCCCAGAATTTGGCGTATTTTTCTGGGTCATTTTTCGCCAAACCTTCCAACATACCCAACACTTTTTTCACTGCGCCGGATTTGATAGTGCTGATTTGCTTGCTTTGTTGCAGGATTTCACGCGACACGTTCAACGGTAAGGAATTCGCATCGATGATACCTTTTATAAAGCGCAAATAACGCGGCATCAATTGTTCGGCATCGTCAGTGATGAAGACTTTGCGGATGTACAGTTTCACGCCGTGTTTGGCATCGCGATCCCACAAATCAAACGGTGCACGGGCTGGAACGTACAGCAACAAAGTGTATTCGTTGGTGCCTTCGACTTTGCTGTGGACGTGGGTCAATGGGTCTTGATAATCATGCCCTACGTGTTTATAGAACTCGTTGTAATCGTTATCAGAAATTTCTGAACGCGCTTTCGTCCATAACGCTGACGCGCTGTTGATGGTTTCTTCAACAATTTCTGGGACAACTTTTTCTTTAGGCTCTTCGCCTTCCTCCGGCTCATCGTCGTAACTAGGCGCGGCTTCTTTGTCCATGACGATAGGCAAAGAAATATGATCGGAGAATTTGCGGACGATGGAGCGGATGCGGTAGCCGTCTAAAAATTCACTTTCGGCTTCTTTCAAATGCAGGACAATTTCCGTACCGCGTCCGGCTTTTTCAACCGTTTCGATGGTGTAATCGCCTTCGCCCGCCGATTCCCAACGGGTCGCTTCGCTTACGGGTTGTCCGGCTTTGCGGGTCGTTAAAGTCACTTTGTCAGCAACGATAAACGCCGAATAAAAGCCCACGCCGAATTGGCCAATCAGTTCGCTGTCTTTGGCTTGGTCGCCCGTCAACGCATCAAAAAATTGTTTCGTGCCAGATTTGGCAATCGTGCCGATATGTTCCTGCACTTCTTCGCGGGTCATGCCGACACCATTGTCGATAATGGTGATCGTGCCTTTATCTTTATCAAATTCGAGGCGGATTTTCAGCTCGCTGTCGCCTTCGTACAGACTTTCATTGGACAAGGCCAAAAAGCGCAATTTATCAGCGGCATCCGAGGCGTTGGAAACCAATTCACGCAAGAAAATTTCCTTGTTGCTGTACAAGGAATGGATCATCAAATGGAGCAAGTGTTTGACTTCAGTTTGGAAGCCTAAGGTTTCTTTTTTTGTTTCGACTGTCATGTGTGGTAATTCCCGATGGTAAAGTGTTAACAACCCCGATTTGGGGGCAACGGGAATTTTTTCAAGTGAAGGGAATTTTTTCGCCTCGATCCACCGCCAAGTAGGTGTTTATAACTTGTTTAACCTTTATAAAATAACGCGGGCTGGAACGGGTTTATTCCAACAGTAGGCGCATTTACCCACAAGGGGCACTAGAAGCGACCCGTTCCGTAATGTTTTCAGACCTATAGCGACTTTGGAACCTTAAGGACGGGGTATTGAAACCCCGTCCCGCCTCCCGTTACCACTGCCGCTCCTGCATTGCCCTACCTCTGCCCCAGGCTTCCCTTGTGGTGTGACATCCAAGCCGTCATAGCAAAATCTTGTGATGTACTGACTTATGCCCTCCAAGCCACCAATCATCACCGTGTTATTCATCGCCAATTCAGTTTGACGGTATCGCCCGCTATTTTTTCAAAAGCCCAAGATCACAAAATAAACCATTGATATTTAATATGTATTATTTTTATCCAGCGCATTGGGTATGTCCGCGGGTGTTTTTTGCCTAAATAAGCGGCGCTGTACTGTCATATGCAGAATCTTAAAATGTGACTTACGTCACAATTTTTATAAAAAGCTGCTTTTTTTATGTATTTTTTGAAAAAAATCCAACATTTTTTGGGGTGCGTTAGAAGTTCATTAGAGGATTATTATTTTTTATTTTGTTGGTTTTGCCGTTTATCAATTAATACTCACCAATCAATGGCTTAATTTTAACCAAACCGAATGGTTTGCTGTCCATCTGCGTAAAAATCTCAAATTTTTCGTTTCTTCCTTCCCCAAAATAAGCCATTTTTTCCGCTCCCCTGAAATAACACCAAAAATGGTGTGAGAAATTACCTCGCCTTTTAGTGGGTAATCGCTAGAATTTTTTCCGGTGATTACCCACTGATTTATAAATTCAGTGTCAACCAATCGGCATAAGGCAAACACGCAGGATGCATCTGATTTTCGTTTGTTTGGTTGGCTAAATTTTCCAGTGCGGTTAGCGTTTTAAACAACAATTTTGGGACACTTCGATGAAATTTAACTTATCCCCCCTTTGTGCCGCCGTTCTGACGGCTAGCCTTACACCTTTGGCCACCCAAGCCGTTGAAGTGCCTATCCGTGCCGATGCCTATTATTCATTGGAAACAGGCAAGACTAGCATCAAGTATGGAACCCACGCAAACATTGTCGCCAACATCAGTTCCAAAATGGCCTTGATAAAATTCAAGCCCCTCAGCCAATTCCTGCCCAGTGGCGCAACCAGTTCCGCCAATATTGACAAGGCGATATTGCACGTTTTTGTGACAAATGCCACAGACATCCCGACCAAATTGGTAATCAGCCGCCTTGACCAAGATTGGGTGGAAAGCTCCGTTACGGGTGACACAGCTCCTGCAATCGCGTCATCCCCGGCCACTTATACTGAGCCAGTCACCATTACCTCAGCTGCTACGTGGCACAGCTTGGACGTGACCAATATTGTCAAATATTGGATAGACCATCCCAGTGAACCTAGGGGCATCATGTTGCAGACCACCGTGGGCGAAGTGGTGATAGACAGCAAAGAAAACACAGCCACGAGCCATGTGGCACATTTGGACATATCCCTCAATGGTGGGGGCGGTACGGTGACCAGCGTTTCCGGGACATTGCCATTGTCCGTCGCCAATGGCACCACAACGCCAGCGATCAGTATCGCCCAAGCCAGCAACGCCACTGATGGGTATCTCTCATCCAACGACTGGAACGTCTTCAACAACAAAGGCGATGGCACCGTGACCAACGTCACAGGCAGCGGGCCGCTCTCGGTGGCCACTGGCACGACGACCCCTGCGCTCAGCATTAGCCAAGCGGGGGCGGGCAGCGATGGCTACCTGTCCTCCACCGACTGGAACACTTTCAACGGCAAAGGCTCGGTCAGCAGCGTCACAGGCAGCGGCCCACTCTCGGTGGCCACTGGCACGACCACCCCTGCGCTCAGCATTAGCCAAGCGGGGGCGGGCAGCGATGGCTACCTGTCCTCCACCGACTGGAACACCTTCAACGGCAAAGGTTCGGTCAGCAACGTCACAGGCAGCGGGCCGCTCTTGGTGGCCACTGGCACGACCACCCCGTCCATCAGCATCAGCCAAGCCGGGACGGCTAGCGATGGCTACCTATCCTCCACCGACTGGAACACCTTCAACGGCAAAGGCTCGGTCAGCAACGTCACAGGCAGCGGGCCGCTCTCGGTGGCCACTGGCACGACCACCCCGTCCATCAGCATCAGCCAAGCGGGGGCGGCTAGCGATGGCTACCTTTCCTCCACCGACTGGAACACCTTCAACGGTAAAGGGGATGGCACTGTGACCAACGTCACAGGCAGCGGGCCGCTCTCGGTGGCCACTGGCACGACCACCCCATCCATCAGCATCAGCCAAGCGGGGGCGGCTAGCGATGGCTACCTTTCCTCCGCCGACTGGAGCACCTTCAACGGTAAAGGTAATGGCACTGTGACCATCGTCACTGCGAATGGCCCGCTCTCAGTCGCTAGCGGCACGACCACTCCGAGCATCAGCCTTTCACAGGCTAGTAGCTCCACTAGCGGTTTTCTATCCGCCGCCGATTGGAATACCTTTAACGGCAAAGGCACTGGCACCATCACAGGTGTCACCGCCGGAACAGGTCTGACTGGCGGCGGTAGCAGCGGCAGTGTCACGCTGAGCCTCGGCACCGTGCCCGGCAGCAGCGTCAGCGGCAACATTTCGGGCAATGCCGCCACTGCCACTACTGCCACCGCCGCAAGTTCACTGGCGGCGAACGGTTCAAATTGTTCGGCTGGTCAATTTCCACTGGGTGTCGATGCAGCGGGTAATGCTGAGAGCTGCACTACCTCCGGCACCATCACAGGCGTTACCGCCGGAACAGGTCTGACTGGTGGTGGTTCAAGTGGCGGTGTCACACTCAGCCTCGATACCGTAGGCATCGCCAACGGCGGCACTAATGCCACCAACGCTGCAAGCGCCAGATCCAACCTCGGTCTGGGCAACGTGGCCACGCTAAGCACTCCGGGTAACACCACCACGTTCCTGCGGGGCGACGGAACGTTTGCGGCACCAGCCAGCGGCGGCGGTCCCACCGTCTACAACAACGACACCTCAAGCAATTGGCCGGGCACCCCGAAAATCCTGACCGGGACCATTGCCAACATTGTCGCCAGTTCCACCGCGACAGCCACCTTTGGATCCGCATTCAGCAGCACACCTGTCTGCACGGCCATCGCCACCTCCGATAATTCGATCAACTTGGTAATAACGGCCACATCCACTACTAGCGTAACCATAAAAAACAGGAACCTCGCGTTCTCTTCACCCGCCAACTTTATCTGCGTTGGCAGCTAATACAGATCGACCACGCAGGTATTAGAAACCGCTGGAAACCCTACGCCACTTCTTCGCCCATAAAGCAAGGAGTGGCGCTTTCACAAGCAGATGACTTCCAGCAACGTACAGGTTTGGACGTTTTGTGAGCCCGCGCCCAAACGCATCCGGGTTTGCCCTTGCAAGGCTTGGTTTTTCATATGAGCCGTTGTGGTTCGACCTGAGCGGGACGGGATTTTTAATCCCGTCCCAAACGTTTCAACAATGCCCAACAGTACAACAAACGTCAGGGGCGGGTTAAATAACCCGCCCAGCATCTGGCATCTTGTTTGGACAATTAATAAATTCAATTAATAACACGAGTCATGGTGCGTTAATGTCGAAATGGACTGGAAAGAATAAGGTTTCAAAGCCGTTATAGGTACTGAAAACGTTTTTTTAAAAATTATGAACCCCTATTTACCGCCCGGACTTTGCACGCAACGCCCTAAAAACCGGGTGGATGCGTTACAACCCCACAGCCCAAACCCTCCAATATTCGGATGGACAAGTCAAAAATCTGGCCCAAGCCGCCAAGCCGGGTATTTATTAAGGCGGCCTAATTTAACCAACCAAGAGGAACGTAAAATGGAAGGCACTATCGGAGAAATCCGTTTATTCGCAGGTAATTTCGCCCCTAAAAACTGGGCATTCTGCCAAGGGCAAATTTTAGGTATTGCCCAAAACACAGCGTTGTTTTCTATACTTGGCACTACTTATGGTGGCAATGGAACTACAACTTACGCCTTACCTGATCTTCGCGGCAGGGTTCCTGTAGGTGTAGGCACAGGCCCTGGCTTGCCTTCAGTTCAATTAGGGGAAATGGCGGGTTTTCCAAACGTGACCTTGCTGATTTCAAACTTACCTGCACATAACCATCTGGTTTATGCTTCATCCCAAGCCGGGAATAGCCCAAACCCTGCTGGCAATATTCCCGCAGTGTTAAACGAACCTTCTGGCCAAAGCGAGATTAATGGTTATTTTTCAACACCAACCACTACCATGAATCCACAGACTGTTGGTATTACGGGCAGCAATGCCCCTGTCAATGTCATGCAGCCTTATTTAGGCATGAACTATATCATCTGCCAGTACGGCATTTTCCCTTCACGCAATTAAGCGGGCGAATTTTAGCAAAAGACCTAAAACCTTAATACTCACCACTTAATGAGGAACCACTTATGACAACACCTACCTTGGGGGAAGTCCGTATATTTGCAGGCACTTTCGCCCCTTATGGCTGGCATTTTTGCGATGGGTCATTGATACCCATAGCAAATAATGAAGCCCTCTTTGCCTTGCTCGGCACTATTTATGGGGGTGATGGGATAACTACGTTCGCCCTCCCTAATTTGCAAGGGCGGAATGCGGCAGGTACAGGCGCTGGGCCAGGATTGCCTGTTATGGATCAAGGGGAAACAGGCGGCGCACATGCCCAAACGATGACTATACAAAATATGCCTAGTCATTCACATTCTATGGGCGTTTCCAATGCACCAGGAAATTCCGTTCATCCCGAAGGGCAATACTTCGCCGAATTACAAGATTCAACTGGTACATTTAGTGTAAATGGTTATGTCTCAGGGCCTGGGGACACAACTATGAGCGCCCACACTCTCAGTCCTTCTGGTTATGGTGCGCCCTTTTCAACGACTCAACCCTATTTGGGCTTAAATTTTATCATTGCGATGGAAGGGATATTTCCATCCCGCAACTGATATGGCTTCGCATGTTAACCAAAGGCATCTGAATTAGCTGCTAAGAGGGCGAAACATTACACGTTTCGCCCTTATTCTACTGACTTACATTTCTATGATTGAGCAACTGTGTGAAGAAGATTTTTTGTGCCGCTTAGGTACATCCTGCCGGATAACGTCGGGTGATATTGCCTTCGATTTACTTATCGAATCGGTCAGCCCTTACAAACATACCATTCCTGCCTATGCTGCCCGTATCCCTTTTAGCGTCCAACTTACAGGGCCATTGCAGCCTAGCTTCCAATACGGAATATTCACGCTAGAAATGCAAGAATATCCAATGATTGAAAACATATATATAGAACGTGTCACTGCTCCTTTTGATACGGCACATAAACATCTGGCTTATTACCAGATCATCTTTGCCTAACTGTCTTTTAGCTCCCCTCCTCTGTGTCTAAAACATGAAGCGAATAAATCAAGTGCAGCTGTTAGCGTTGGAATTTAACGTCCACGAATTGCAAACTGATTTGGTCAATGTGGTTGATTGGAAAAACCATTTCAACACCGCCATTTATGAAGGCGACTGGAGCGGTGCGCCGTTACGTGCGATACCGGGTAGCCCTATCGCGATTTATTCCGACCCGACTGCCGATAACTGGCAAGACTCTGATTTGTTAAACCGTTGTGCGCATTTCCAAGCCGCGCTCGCCCAATTCCAGTGCCCGTTGCTGTCGGTGCGTTTGCTGCGTTTGGCACCGGGGGCGTTTATTAAAGAACACCGCGATTATGGTTTAGGTTTGGATGTTGGTGAAGTGCGCCTGCATCTGGTGGTGGCCACTAACCCGGAGGTGGAATGCCGTATTGATGGCGTGCCTTACCACTGGGCAGCTGGGGAATGTTGGTACGCCGATTTTGGCTTGCCGCATTTTTTCGCCAATCGCGGCGATACCGAGCGCGTCCATATGGTGCTGGATTGTAAAGTCAATGATTGGCTCCGTGATCTGTTAACATCGGCGGCAAGCCCACCCGCCGCCGAAGCCAAGCATCCAGCCATCACCGCGACACCGGACTGGTTTTATGGGCAAATACAAAATGACCCTGATTTGCAAAGCCGTTTGTTTGCCATCACTAACCCTGATGATCTCCTTGATGCGTTAAGCGCAGAGGCCAGCCAAGCCGGATACGCCTGTGACAGGGACGCGCTACGGGACATCATGCGCCAAAACCAACGAAGCTGGATTGAAAGGCATTTGCCATGAATAACGCTGACTTTCTGGCGGATTGGGTTCCGCTGTTTTTGCAACGGGGGCAAGTCCATTGGGGGTATATGGGAGCGGAACGTTTTACCGAGCCTTTTTGCCAAGACAGTTTGCAACGTTTGGCGGCGCGGCCATTTAACCAATTGTTCCGCCAACGTACAGGTTTGGACGTTTTGCTGAACCGCGCCCAAACGCATCCGGGTTTGCCCTTACAAGGCTTGGTTTTTCATATGAGCCGTTGTGGTTCGACCTTGCTGGCGCAAGCCTTGACGGCCTTGCCGGACAGTGTAGTGCTTTCAGAACCCCCGGCGGTGGACACTTTGTTGGAATGGCTAAATGCCGCCCCTGATTACAGCCACGCAGCGGGCGATGCTTTGCTACGTGGCTTGGTTTGCGCATTAGGCCAACCGCGCCGCACCCAAGACCGTAGGTTGTTCATAAAAACCGATTGTTGGCATATCGGCCACATTGACCGCATCCTCCGCGCTTTCCCTGATGTGCCTTGGCTGTTTTTGTACCGTGACCCGTTGGAAGTGTTGGTGTCACAGGCCAAAACACCCGCCCTGTACCTGATCCCCGGTTCCTTGGTGAACCACAGCCTCAAGCCGCCTGATGAGTTGCTCAACCAACCGTCGACGCATGGTGCGTGGGTTTTGTCACAGGTGTTAGAAGGGGCTATCCAGGCTATCCGCCAACACCCTGGCGGTTTGCTGGTGAATTACAGAGAATTGCCGGAAGCCATCGATACCCGTATCGCCAACCATTTTCGGCTAAACCTGACGGACAGCGATACGGCCCTGCTAAAATCCGTCGGTTCACACTACAGCAAAAACCCGCAACAAGCCTTCCAAGCCGATGCTGCGCAAAAACAAGCGGAAGCCACGCTGGATTTAGCTGCAATGGCCGCACGTTGGCTAGAAAAGCCTTATGCAGACTTGGAGCAATTGCGCCATGCCCAGTTGGCCGATGTTGCTTTATATCCAAATCTCTCTTCCAAATTTTAATAAAATATCATGGCTAACATAGGTTTATGTATGATAGACAAAAACCAAGCCAAGGCTATCTGCCCCTGCCTTGACAGCGTTTTGCCATCCCCAAGCTTAACTAGCTGCAATTACTGGATTGGTTGCCTAAACCCTAAGTTGTATTCACTTTTGATATAAATGATAGACATCATCCAAATCCCCGTCTTAAACGACAATTACATCTATTTGATCCATGATCCGGTCAGCGCGGAAACGGCGGTGGTTGACCCGGCTTTAGCGGGGCCCGTCTTGGCGGAACTGGCGCGACGCGGCTGGACGCTGACGTATATCCTGAACACCCATCACCATAACGACCATGTAGGCGGCAATGTCGAGCTGAAACGCGCAACGAATTGCCAGATCATCGCTTCGGCGGCGGATCGCCAGCGGATTCCGGGCATCGACAGGGCGGTTAATGGTGGTGACGAAATCCGTATAGGTAGATATAAGGCGCAAGTCATCAGTACGCCAGGGCATACTAGCGGGCATGTGGTTTATCATTTTGCCGATGACCACGCGCTGTTTTGCGGAGATACCTTGTTTGTCATGGGCTGCGGGCGGCTATTTGATGGGACAATCGGGCAATTGTGGGACTCTTTGCAAATATTGCAAACCTTGCCCGATGCCACGCGGATTTTTTGCGCCCATGAATACACGCAAAATAATGGCCGTTTTGCGCTGGCGGTAGACCCGGACAATCTGGCATTGCAGGCGAAAATGGCGGTGGTAGCGGATTTACGCGCCAAGCAATGCCCGACCGTGCCGTCAACAATGCAGGAAGAGCGGGCAACTAATCCGTTTTTGCGGGCTGATGATGCCAGTGTGCAGAAAAAGATGGGCTTGTCCGGTAAACCCCCGTTTGAAGTGTTCACGGCTTTACGGGCGATGAAAGACACGTTTTGAGTTATTGTGTACGATTGCTCCGCGTGCCTTGTGCCCTTGAGGGTATTTGAGTCACGGGGCAAACTTAGACCCGGCAGGTTTTAAAAACCTGCCGGGTCTTTTAGTATCACATTTTACAGGTATCCCTTATGCGCTTTTTATCCATGATTTTGATTTCTTTAAGTTTGTTAGTTGTTGGTCAAGTGTCGTATGCCGCTGATGCAGCGTGCGCCCACACAGAACCCTTAGAAACCGTGTTGTCATTGATGGCAAAGCGGCTTTCGTTGGCCGAGGACGTGGCGCGTTATAAATGGAACCAGCAGGCGGCGATTGAAGATTCGACCCGCGAACAATTGATTATCAAGACCTTAGTGGCTCAAGCGGAAAAGCAAGGCTTGCCTGCGGCGTGGTCTGAGCGTTTTTTCCGCGCCCAAATCGAAGCCTCGAAACTGATCCAAAGCCAATTGTTTGCTGACTGGCAAAAACAACAGGCCAAACCGTTCACCGATGTGCCGGATTTGAACAGCCAAACCCGCCCGAAGTTGTATAAGTTGATGTCAGATTTGATCGATGCCGTGGCTAAAGCGTGGCAACCGTTGAACCAAGCAAGCTGCAAGCCTGTGTTGGAAAAGTTGGTGGGGGAAAAGTATGCGAAACCGGAATATCAGATGGCTAGTGCGCCGTTGCTGGCAGTGCCGGATTGAGAAAGTTGTACTGGTCAAGTATTGAAAAATCTTATGGAACGGGCAATAACCCGGTTTCGGCCTGCGATTTTAATTCCCCCTCACCCCAACCCTCTCCCACGGGGAGAGGGGGTTAGCACACTGTAACTTAATGTTTTAATTGATTTCAAAACTTGTGTAGATACCTATGCCCTTAGGGAGAGGGAGCCACTATCGTTAACAGATTGGCGGTGACTTAAAAAACCCTCCAGGTTTCACAAACCTGGAGGGTTGGCGTTTAGAATTTAACCGAAGCCGTCACCCGCACCATGCGCGGTTCGACCGGATGTTTGATCACACCATCGGTGCTGCCGTCTGGATTCGCCCCCATGCCATCGCTTTGCAGGCGGTAGCCATAGTAATAGGCGATGTCGTTTTGGGTGGAGCCGAATAAGTTAAAGACATCGACTTGCACTTTGTAGAAGCTGCGTTGGTAGCCGACATCAAAATTCACCACCGTGGTGTCGCCTGACCATGCGCTAGCGCTTTCATCTAATGGCATATCACCGAAATGGCGCAAACGCACTGAGCTGAAAATACCGCTAGGCAAATCAACTGTCGCCCCGGCACTGAGCACCCGGCCTACGGAATTGGGGATGTAGTTTTGGCGATCCGGCAAGCCCGTCAAATACGAGGTGGTCAATGACAAGTCGGCATCTAAGGTCAGCCAGTCGTTGGGTTTGTAATAGTTCGTCCATTCCATCCCATAACGTTGTGAACTGCCGGACGCTTCGGTCGTGCCGCCATCGCCGACAAACACCAACTCGGAATCGCTTTCCAAAAACCAACCTGCAACGGTCGTGGTCAGGCCAGGGATGAACTGAGTGCGCACCCCGGCTTCACCACCGCGTGAACGGACTAAGGGATTGACCGTGGTGGCAGGAGTCACGCCATCCGTGGGGTCAATTTTAATGCTTGTGCCCCGTGCATCGTTGGAATGGTAGCCATAACCGACGTTGATAAAAATATCGGTGTCATACCAAGGGCCAAAGATCATGCTCAATTTGGGGCTGGCCAAGGATGCGTCCTTGCTGCCCGAATTGACAGGCAAGCTGAGGCTGTTGACGGTGAAATCGAAAAAATCACCGCGCACCCCAGTGATGGTGCGGAATTTTTCCAGCCAGTGCATTTCGCTTTTCAGGTAAACGCCGACGCTGGTTTGTGTGATGTCGTCTTCACGGACATTGCTGACAAATTTTCGCGCTTTGGTCTTGTTCAACGCCAAGCCCATGATTTCATCATGGCGGACTTGCACACCGACGGTGTTATCAATGTCGCGGCCAAACAATTTGTCATACCGGGTATGTTCGGCATTACCCCCCGCTTGGACACGGCGTTCTTTTTGTTGGATTTGGTCGCCGTTGACTTTGTCGATATAGCCCGTGAAGTTGGAGTACAAATCTAAATCGCTGTACAGTGCGTAAATGTTCACGTCATTGCGGGATTTGTCGTTGCGGTTCCAATAATTGCCGGACAAGCTGTAACGGTTGGTGACACCGCCATCGCTAGGGTCGCCTGTGCCGTACAAGCCTAGCCTGCCGTCATTGATGGCGCGTTCTGGGATTTGGTTGGTAGCGTTCCAGGTGTTGTAATAGGCTTTGCCGTTGACCGACATGCCCCAATTGTCCTTGTCTATGGTGTAGCGCAACATGCCATTGTATTTGTTGGTGTCTTCGGGTTGTTGCCAAACGCCATCATAAAAATTGACTTCCGAGCCTATCAGCAAATCACCGTCGCCAAGTTTGTGCGATGCGCCCAGCACGGTACGGTAATAACCAAATTCACCCCCGGTAAATTTCAGGAAGTTATCCTGCAATTTGTGCATAGTGTGCATCCGGGAATAGCCCGCCGAGGAAAAATCCCCAGCGTCGGCATAATAAGGCCCTTTGCCGTATTCAACCCTATCTACCAATTCGGGGATGATGCTGTTCAAATCCAGATACCCTTGGCCGTGGGCATGGGTGGGCATGTTCATGGGAATGCCGTCAACAGAAACAGAAAAATCCGTGCCGTGGTCTAGGTTAAAACCGCGCAAAAAGTACTGGTTGGCCTTACCCGAACCGCTATGTTGGGTGGCTACTGCACCCGGTACGACTTCAACCAGTTCGCCGACCCGCGAGATGGGGCGATATTTGAATTCAGGCTGGCCGACCACGCCTTCTGAAGCCGATGAGGCGATGCCTATCAAATCAGTGGCACGGCCTTGGATTTCCACGGTTTCCAACTCCCTGACAACTTTTTCTTTTTCCTTGTCTTTATCGGTTTCTTCTTTAGGATGTGCCGACACGGCCAAGCCCTGTAGACCTAGAATAAGGCCGATACCTATCGCCAACGGTGTACGTTTTGTCATCAAATCCAGTTTTATTATTTTCATGTCCGCCCTTCTTAGGATTTAAAAAAAAAGAATCTTACATGTTTTTTGCTTATCTACCTATCCGTTTGTTACTATTTTCTTTTGCCGCAATGCAAAAAGGCCGGAAAATGTCCGGCCTTTTTTACATTCTCACCTTATTTTTATAAAGGAAAAACCTATGAGTTTTCAGCTTGCCCGTTATGGCTACCCGCTCTTTGCCTTATTGTGGCTGTTATCGGCGGCGGCATACGCACATCCGCCCGGCTTGAGTTCTTTGGATGTCGCCGTCAAGCCTGCACAAATTGAAGTCAATGCGACGTTTGCATTGCAAGATATTGAAGCCTTTTCGGCGATGGACACCGATTTGGACGCGGAAGTGAGCGATGCCGAGCGCGAGGCCGCCAAAGCCAGCATCGCCACCTTATTGGCCGGGCAACTGCGCATTAACGTGGATAACCAAGACCTCCAACCCGGCGAACCGGGGCAGGTCAGTTATGACAACCAAAATAACGCCCATGTCGTGTTCCATTATCCGGGGATGCCCAAACAACAGCTGGTGGTGCAATCCAAGTTTTTGGCCTTGTTGCCCGTTGGCCATCAGCAATATTTGACCGTTAAGAATGCCAACGGCAAAACCCTCAACGAAAAAATGTTGGCTAAAGATAACGATCAAGTGTCCGTGCCGTTTTCTGCCAGTGACGCGGGCGCAAACCAAGCTTCTGCACCTGCTTTATCCAGTACGTTCATTGATTTTTTCAAATTGGGCATAGAGCATATCCTGACGGGCTATGACCATTTGTTGTTTTTGTTCGCACTGCTCGCCGTCACCCATAGCTTTTGGCCTGCGCTAAAAATCATCACGTTTTTTACTATCGCCCATTCCATCACCTTGGCGATTGCAGGCCTGAATATCCTTGAATTGCCCAGCAGTTTTGTCGAACCGTTCATTGCCGCCACCATCATTTATGTGGGCGTGGAAAACATCATCCGTGGCGACCATCCTAAAGGCAGGCATTGGCTGACCTTTGGTTTTGGTTTGATACATGGCTTTGGGTTTGCCGGAGTCTTGCGGGAATTGGACATCACGTCCGGCGATTCTGGCATTTTGTTGCCGCTGTTGTCGTTTAACCTAGGCATTGAAAGCGGCCAAATCGCCGTGGCCTCCATCGTATTGCCGATGATTTGGTGGCTGAACAATAATGTCGCCATCGCCGACAAATTTTTGAAAGGCTGTTCGATATTGGTCAGTTTGATGGGGGCTTACTGGTTGTTTGAAAGGACAGTCCTGTCATCGTTGTGATATTTCTCATGGATATAAAAAATCCGGTGTTGCCTCAATATCACTTGTATGATAAATTATTTTTCGTGCTTAACTCTTGTGCGGCTCCGTTTTTTTCAACGGATAAGTCCGGCAAGTATTTGGGTACAAAACATAATTAAACAAAAATCAGAGATAGAGGATTGATATGAAAAAAATTATTTCGCTTGTAGCTGTACTGATGGTTTTGGGCTTAACTGGCTGTATGGATGATCCGAACGGTTCTAGCGGCAAACTGAACAGCTCCGAAACAAAACGTTAACAGGATTCAAAGACAGGGATGTCGCTTATCTGCCCGCTCAAAGATATAAGCAGCAGTGCGGGGGCATAGACTGGCAAACAGCTATTTTTGCGGCAAAACCGATAGGGTTGCTTAGCAGTTAAATGGAAGCTGCTAGTTTTTTGTTTTCTTCCAAAGGGTCAATGAGATTGCTCCCGTACTCCTGGTTATATTTTTGATCCCGCCGCCACTTTGGCATCGCGCCTAGCACTTGCCAACCTTGCCCCGCCGCTTCTTCTTTGGCCAACGCTTAATTCCTTCTATAAATTGATGATGCCAAAAAAGCCGGACGAAGGACTGCCTGTCCTTCAAGGACACGCAGTCCTTATCACTAATAATACGTTAGCATTTCATTCAGGCCGTATGCCGCGCTGGGCATAAGTAATTGTGCAAAAGTTTTTTAACAATAGCTGTTGTTGCAATGCCTTGATGCGGGAGTCCAAAACATGTTTTGAACTCCAACAAAAATGTTAAAGAATCTATGCACGACTACTTAGCTATCCCAGCAAGCTTCCGTTGCCCCAAAACCGCGTCAATTTGCAGAAAATGCTTGGTTGGCAAACGGGTTGCTCATTGGGCGGATGACTTTATTAAAACCAAACTGGGTCGTTTGGTGGCAGGCATTGCAGCCATCCGTCAGGGCATCGTAACTGCTTGCAAACAATACGGGATTTTGTTGTTTGATCGCTTGCTCTAATTGCTGTAGCGGTGCGTCCATATAGGCTTTTATCAAATCAGGTATGGCCTTAATATCTTTATGCTGAGGATGGTAGGTGTTGGCATCGGCAAAGCCTTCGAGCAATTCATCCAGCTCATAGCCTGCCAATTGCCAATTTTTGGCTTGTCCGGCAAACCATAATTTGGCGTGGCGGGTGCTGATTTGCGTCATGATTTCACCTAAGCCCGGTGTGTAGGCAGCGGTTTTTTCAGGCGAACCCGCGCAGGCGCAAATCAAGCTGACGGTCAGTAGCGAGGTGTAGAGGAGAGTGGGCTTCATGGCAGGCTCGTAAAATTAAATTCAAGATTCGGTGAGGTTGGCGGGGGTTTTTAGCCAACGCGGAACAGCAAACGCCAATGCGGCAACCAATGTTGCCAACACTATGAAAAAACCATTCAGGGCCGTTTTAGTGGCAGGTTCGTCAATGACCAGCGCGACGGTCAGCGGGATACGCAAGGCGCTGCTTTCAGGCGGCATATTCAGGTCGGTGTCATTGACATAAAGCACGGCGGTGTAATGACCGGCGGTTTTGAAGTCCACATTCAATGCCGCCACCCCTTGTTTGGGTTCAAAATAGGGCAATTCGGCAACGGTTTGCCCATCTTCACGGACGATTTTTAAAGCCACTTGTTTACGGCGTACGTCCCTGTCCAACAAATCCACACTGATAAAAGTCGGCCCGATAGCCGGGATGTTGACGCATTCCGGCGGTGGCAGGGTTTTGTGGGTAACAGGTTTATTGGGGTCTTGTTGGTAGGCGGCAAAATTGACGATGTAATAGGCATTGCTTTGCATACAGCCGTATAAGTCAAATTTGCCGTCCGCCGATTTACGCACTCCGCCTAGCGGGATGGAAGCCCAACTGCTGGCTTGCCAGATCACTAATGCGATACCAATTGCCGATAGTTTGAAAAAAGACATAAAAACCCCTGCCGCCCTTAATGGGCCACGGAAAAATGTTGGATACCGCTGACGACGAGGCCATCTTCGGTGACGACACGGTAACGGATCACATACGGGCCGGGCGGTAACGGCGCAGTGGTCGCGCTCAGTTGGCTACGTTTGTCGATTTGCAGTTGCAAGTCGGCGTTGTCCACACGTTTGCCGTTGCCGTCCACCACCACCAAGGATGGGAAGCGTTCGCTGATATTGCCGCTGAACCATAATTTCACCTCGCCTTTAAAGCCTTGGACTTGGGCATAGTCAGGCGGGCTGCTTTTTATTAAAACGCCTTCGGCTTGCGCGGTTTGGCCGATGGTCACAAGGCACAAGACCACTAACAAGAGCGCGGGCATCCTGCCCGCAATGAGCGGACAGGATGCCCGCGCTCCAAAAAACGAAACACCAATGCGGTTTAAACAGCCTTTCAATGTGTTCATAGCCATCATGCAAACCCCATCAGTTTTGCCACTGCCATCACTAACGGGTCGATGAGCGGATGGAAAAAGCCTAAGGTAATCAAAAATAAAACCCCTATGAAATAAGGTGTCCAAGTGGCCAGCGACAAGTGCCGTTTGCGCCAGAGGGTGTGGAACAACAACCAACTAAGCCCCCATACCGCCAAGGCCAAGGTCTCCTTGCCCGTATAAGAGCCTATGCTGCCGTCTGGCCCTGAACCCGTTGAGCCGGGAATCCAATAGCCGTATGAATGCACCAGCCTGTCCAAGCCTTTGGTCAAGCGTGACAGGTGGTGGGTGGTCATTAATGTCAATAAGCCGAGCAAAAATGACAGACTGGCGGCGACTAGCGGGCCAGAATAAAACGTGCCATCGGTGTCGGTGCGGCGGGAAGGGTCATTCATGGCTACAGATACCGTAATTTGGTTAAGGTTAAGCCAGCCACAAACCCGAACATCAGGAAAAACCAAGCCAGCAAGATGAGAAGTCCAACAAATTTTTGCAGCTCTGCCGAGAGCGGTAATTGCCGACGGTAATAAAACAGCACAAAGCTGGCCAGCAGCATGAGCGGAAAAGGGAATAGGGAGACAAATTCCTTGTATTCCATCAATATGTTATGAAAATCCGGGACGTTGGCCAAAATCCAATCACGCGGCCCGTCTTGTCCCCGGTAGCGCATATAAATCCAATTGCCGGACACAGCTCCGGCCAAATTCAGGGCCGTTCCGCCCAACACCCATAATCTGAGTGCGTCAAAATCCATTTTCACGCCTCTGAACAGGGCATGGGCGTTATGGGTTAAGTAAGTGCCCATCACCACTGCCAGTACTGCACTGATGCCATGCACTCCAGCTTGGATACGGTATTGGCTAGGAAAAAAGAAATCCAAGCCGCCAATCAACAACAGCAATACCAAGCCTGCACCCGCTTGCAACCGGGCCATCATTTTTCCAAAAGGGATAGGGGTAAGTTCAGTATCCATCGCTCAACCTAGCTGTAAGAATTATTATTATATTTTCATAAATCATAGCAAAATTATTGGCGTAGGGAATAGTTTTTTACTACGGACTTGTTCTGATAGCTTGCGAACAGCCCATTTATAGGGCTTTCCTGCTTTCAAGGTTAAGTCTGGCTTTGCCCTATATGTTAAGAAATAATTTTTATTTATCCTATTTGTTCGGCTATTATGCCCGTTTAAAATTTTTACTGGGGACATTAATGGCGGAGAAATGTGGCCAAAACTATCTAAAGCCAATGGTGATATTGTCGGCATCGTTGCTGGCTTCCGGGTCGGCAATGGCCGACGTGACCGAATTGCCGACTGTTGAAGTGGTCAGTGAAAACAACGGTATCGGCCAAGCCTTGTCCGGTTCCGGCACGGTTCTGGATAAAGACCGTTTGGCCATAGACCAAGTGTTCACGGTCAACGAAGCCTTGCGCAAAGTTCCCGGCGTTTTCGTCCGCGATGAGGAAGGTTTTGGCATCCGCCCCAATATTGGCATACGCGGCATGAACCCGTTCCGCTCCACGAAAGTGCTGTTTTTGGAAGATGGTTTGCCGTTCAATTACGCGCCGTATGGCGACAATGACATTTATTACCATCCGCCCATTGAGCGTTATGACGGCGTGGAAATCATCAAAGGCGCGGATTTGACAAAGTTCGGCCCGCAAACCCTCAGCGGCGCGGTCAATTACCTTACCCCGCAAGTCCCGGTCAAACCCGGCGGTTTTATCGATTTCACGGGCGGCAACCGGGGCTATCTGAACGGCCACGCCCGTTATGGCGGCATGGTGGAGGGCGGAAAGCACCTAGATCGGGCGGGGGGCATTATTGATTACATCCACAAAGAAGGCGATGGCGCACGCGATAACACCTTTGTCCAGCTTGATGACGTGAACCTGAAAAGCATCCTCGACATCAACAGCAAGCACCGCTTGACCTTGCGCGGGGATTTTTACCAGGAAGATTCGCAATCGACTTTTGGCCTGACCGAAGCGGAATGGCGCAACTTCGGGCCGCAGTATAACCCGTTCAAAAATGACCGTTTCACCACTGAACGCTGGGCCAGTTCGGCCACCCATGAATACGCCGTCAACGATAATGTCACGTTATCGACCAGCGTTTATTGGACGCAATTCCACCGCGATTTTTGGCGGCAAATGAACCAACAGCCCACCGACCTGAACTGCGACAACGCCGGGTACACGGGCTACCGTGACTTACGTCTGCATGGACAGGCCATCGACGTTGACAGTTGCAATTTTGTCCGTGGGCGGCTGCGCGATTACGACACCTGGGGTATTGCCCCGACCTTACACGCCAACCATCACCTGTTTGGCGTGGACAGCGAATTGGACATGGGTTTCCGCGCCCATTTTGAAAGCCAATATCGACAAACCGTAGACGGCAACTCGCCACTAGCCCGTAGCGGGACAGTGATCGAATCTAACGACCGTTATGCTGACGCTTATTCTGGGTTCGTACAAAACAAATTCATTCTGGGGGATTGGACAGCCACGCCAGGGGTGCGCGTTGAATCGGTCAGTTACCAACGCTATAACAAATTGCCCGGCCAAGAAGCTAGTGGCAGCAGTGACGTGACCGAAGCCTTGCCATCATTTGCCCTAACCTATACGCCGATTGATGAGGCAACCTTGTTTTTTGGGATGCACCGGGGTTTTGCGCCGCAACGGGTAGAAGACAGCGTTTACAACACGGGTGACAGCGTTGAAATCAGCCCGGAAAAAAGCTGGAACTATGAAATCGGTGTACGCAGCAAGCCACTGCCCGGCCTGCAAACGGAGCTGACGTTTTTCCATAATGATTTTGAGGTGCTGACCGTGCTAGGTACGGTAGGCGGCAATGACACGCCAGTCGCGCAAGGCCAAGCCCTGTTCCAAGGCATTGAATTTTCGAACCGTTTGGATGGCGCGGAGCTGTTCGGCTGGACACACGACCCGTATTTGCAAGTGGCCTACACTTGGCTGCCCACCGCCGAGACCTCTTCGGCGTTCCGGTGTATGCCTTTGTCCAGCGGCGCTCTCCCGACCAGCTGCCCAGGTGGTTTTGTGTACGGCTCAGAACCCGGCAAACGTTCGCCTTACGCGCCGGAACATCTGCTCACTGCCACCGTCGGTTACGCGCATCCGTCAGGCTTTGACGCGCATTTTGAAACCGTGTTTGTCGCCGACCAGTTCGCCGATTTCATGAATCTGGAAAACGGCGCTGACCACCCGAATGGCTCAGACAGCCCCGAAGCCTTGTCGGGGCAATATGGCAAAATCGGCGGTTATGCCATTGTCAACTTTGCCTCGTCATACCGGGTCAACAAGCATTTGACGCTATCGGTCGCCCTGAAAAACCTGTTGGACGAAGTGTATCTGGTAGACCGTGTCCGGGGCATGTTGCCCGGCTCGCCCCGTTTGGTGCAGGCCGGATTCAAATATGAATTTTAGTTTTGCCAAAAATTTAAGATGATTTATTTTTTATTCATAATAATGCTAGAATGCAAACGTCCAAAAGGAAAATGGTTTCCGTGAAAACAAACCAACAATACATGAGCAACATTTTTTAGAGCCACAACGCCCCCGGCTCATTACCGATTGGACAAGCACTGCGCCTTATCGGCTGATCCCATTGTTGAGCCTAATTTTTAAGTGAGGAAAAATACCATGCACAGCAAAGCAAAAAACATCCCTTTTTATGCCGGATTATGGGGTTTGCCAGCGTTGGCGGATGCCCATCCGTTCCACCCGTTCATCACTGATTCGGTCGGTTTTGTCGCCGGGCTTTGCCATCCCATTTCCAGTGCCGAACATTTTTTATTGTTGCTGATCTTGGGTTTTTGGTTGGCACAATTCAGGCGGACAATGGCCTACGCGTTGCCACTGGTTTTGGTGGCCTTGATGTTGGTCGGCGGGGCTGCGAATGTGCTGGAATGGGCCGGGGCTGGTGTGGACTTGGCTTTGCTGCCGTCTTTGATGTTGCTGGGTTTGATGATGGTCTGCGCCTATCAGGTTTCGTGGCCACTGGGCGTTGTTTTGGGTGGAGGCTTGGCACTGATGCACGGCTATGCCCATGCCCAAGACATGTTGCTGGATGCCGAAGCCACCCGTTTCACCGCTGGCTTTGTTTGGGCAACGACGGCCCTGCTTTATGTTGGGCTGGGGATTGGGCGGGTGTCTGGTCGTCTGGGCAACAATGCCCAGCGCCTAGTGGGTGGCATGGCGGCTGTGACGGGTGTATGGCTGGCAAACTTGGCTTAAGGCGGAGGCCGTTGATGAAAACAATACTCATGGCTGCACTGATTTTATTGATGTTGTCAGGCTGTAATAAAGGCAACCAAATCAACGGCACTTCGCTGAAAACCACCTTCCGCTCCGTGAAAGCCTTAAAAGAGCGGTTGCCGCCTGAAAAACGCATCGAATTTGAAGTGGCTTTTGGGTTGATCCGCGACCAATTCAAAGACGAAGGGGCATTTTTGCAACAAGTCGATGCCAAACAACCTGAGCAAATCATCCAAATCGGCAAGGAATTGTTCCGAGCCAGCAAACAGGGGCAACCTGATGTTTACGCTAAATTTGCCACCTGGGAAAACATGATAAGCCAATTTGTCAGTGAACGCGGACAACAAGACCAAAAGCAGCAAGAAGACCCACACGAAAAAACCACCCCGAAAGACCCGAATGTGATGTATAAGCTATAAACAATAATCTATATATCAATACCTTGCAGCTTAACAAAGGGCTGTGGCTACTTTGTAAATGATACGGGTTTAAAACTGTGTCAGGACTGCCCGTCCTTAAAGGACGCGCAGTCATATGGCCTTAGCCATATCAGTTAGTACGATGCCACTACCGAAGTGTTAAGGACAGGGTTGCAAACCCCGTCCCGCTCTAAGTCACGTCATAAAAATACAACCTATCAACAACTTAACTTAAAGGAAATTTTAAATGTCATTAAAGAAATGCTTCATTACCATAGCCCTGTTCTTTTCACTACTAGGTGTGGCGGATTTTTCCGCAGCGAAAGAAACCCAACAAAGCACGCCTGAATTGCTGAAAGAAATAGACACTAAGATTGATGCGGCTTTGGCGGCCATTCCATCAGGAAAGGCCGAAGAAGTGGTGGCTTTAATCAAAGCCATCAGCGACAGCACGGTTGATCTTAACGCCAACTACAAATTTGAGTTCGAGCGCGATAAAGTCACGGCTAAAGTAAAAAAAGCCCGTGATGCCGCCAAAAAGAACGATTTACCCGCTGCGGAACAAGAGCTTAAAGCCGCTAAAGAAGGCTTTGTCAATCTGAAAAAATTTCTCTAAGCTTAAGTTACACCTCCCCTAATCTGGATGCGGCATGTTGCCCCGTCCAATCATTTAGACCTGCCGGGGTTTCAAACCTCGGCAGGTTTTTTTACGCCTTGTCTTTTGTAGCCGCTTGTGGAACATTAAGCTGATGTTTGTAGCGTTTTTAGCCACATGGGGGAGATTTTTATGAACGCTGTTTTAAACCTTAGCCTTTACGAGCAACTGCTGGCGTTACCGGAGCATGTCACCGGGGAGATTTTGAATGGCGGGCTGCATACGATGCCGCGTCCGTCCGGGCGGCATGGTTTGGCCGAGAGCGTGCTAAACATTCGGATTGGAACGCCATTTGGCTTTGGCGAAGGCGGCCCAGGTGGCTGGCGCATTATTATCGAGCCTGAGGTGCATTTTATCCGTGACCAGGAAGTGGCTGTACCGGATTTAGCGGGCTGGCGGCGGGAGCGTATGCCTAGCGTCCCCGAAGGCCATCGTTTTGAGATTGTCCCTGATTGGGTGTGCGAAATCCTCTCGCCGTCCACCACCCAAAAAGACCGCACGGTAAAATTGCCGATTTATGCGCGGCATGGTGTGCCGTATGTATGGATAGTCGATCCGTTGGCACGAACCTTGGAAGCGTTTGAATTGCACGAAGGACGCTGGCTGTTGATAGCGACGCTTAAGGATGATGACGCGGTGTCGGTGCCACCGTTTGATGCGGTGGAATTTTCGTTGGCGGATTTGTGGGGGTGATTTCCAAGTGCTAAGGGACTGATGTAGGGCGACGGTATAGAGGAAACTTCATTTGTTTCCCCTCACCCCAGCCCTCTCCTTTATGCCCTTCGGGTACGCAAGGAGAGGGGGAGCGGAATGTCGCATTTATCAATGCCGCTAACCATAGATACGGAAACCATTAAAACTTTACGGAACGGGTTGCAAACCCGTTCCGGCTCAAGCTTATTTTAAAATCGCCGTCACCCGCGCCAAGTCTTCTGGCGTGTCCACTCCGGCAGGTGGGGTTTTGGCAACCACTTGCACCCGCACTGCTTCGCCTTGCCACAATATCCGCAGCTGTTCCAAAGATTCCACGCTTTCCAAAACCGATGCGGGCCATAAACAATAGCGTTGCAGAAAACCGACGGTGTAGGCGTACATGCCGATGTGGCGCAGATAAGGCAGCTTGCCCGATGGTATGCCGCCAGCGTGACTGAATGCACCTCGTTCCCACGGGATGGGGGCGCGGCTGAAATAGAGGGCGTAGCCGTTTTTGTCGAGTACGACTTTGACGGCGTTGGGATTGAAAATTTCGTCCGGTTCTAAGATGGCGGCGGCGAGTGTGGCGATTCCGGCGTGTTGTTGGTCGGCCAATGCTGCGGCCACATCACGGATGTAGGCGGGCGGGATGAGCGGTTCGTCGCCTTGTAGATTGACGATGATGGTGTCTTCGGCCCAGCCGAAATGCTGGGCGACTTCGGCGATGCGTTCCGTACCGCTTTGGTGGTCGGCACGGGTCATGACCGCGTTGAAGCCCAATTGTTGTACGGCTTCCAGGATACGGCTGTCATCGGTGGCGACAATGATGTCATCCGCCCCGGCTTCACTGGCACGGGCGCAGACATGGGCGATCATGGGTTGGCCTGCAATGTCCAGCAAGGGTTTGCCCGGTAAGCGGGTGGATGCGTAACGGGCGGGAATGACGACTTTAAACGCTAAGCTCATTGATAAAGGGCCTCGGTTTCTTCGTGGCTGAGGGTGCGGGCTTCGTCTTCAAGCATGACCGGAATGTCATCGCGGATAGGGAAGGCCAATCGGTCGGCCCGACAGATCAATTCCTGTTGTTCTTTTTTGTAACGCAATGGGCTTTTGCAGATGGGGCAAGCTAAGATGTCGAGCAGTTTTTTATCTATCATGGTTTTTTGTGGTTGAGTAGGGTTAAAAGTTGCACGGCAAAATCAGCGTCAGGCACGGCCTGGACGGGAACAAACCAATGCTGGGAGGTGGCAAAGCCAGTACATTTTACCGCGTCTTTTTCGGTCATTAACACCGGATGCGGATCGGCGAAGGCAATATCGCCGGGTTGGTAAGCATAATGGTCAGGAAAGGGGTGGTTTTTGCAGTTGAGTCCGGCATCCGCGAGTTGTTTGAAAAAACGGCCAGGATTGCCGATACCGGCAATGGCATGGCAGGGCGTATCGGCAAATGCGCTTAGGGGCTTGCTTTCCCCGGTGGCGAGATTGATGGCGACATCGCCTTGCAAGTGCATGGCAAAGCGGTCATCTTCAGTTTTTTCGCCGTTGATGATAACCAAATCAACACGTTGTAAACGGTGGATAGGTTCACGCAAGGGCCCGGCGGGTAGGCAATAGCCGTTGCCAAAGCGGCGTTCGCCATCGACCACGGCGATTTCTAATGTCCTGCGCAAAGAATAATGTTGCAGGCCGTCATCGGAAATGATGAGGTTGCAAGGGTTATGCGCCAATAAATGCCGGGCCGCAGCCACCCTGTCTGTTGCGACGACCACAGGGCAACCGCTTTGCTTGGCGATTAAGAGGGCTTCATCGCCGACTTGATTAACGAGGCTGTCAGCCAGCACGGTTTGTGGCGTTTCGGATTGCCCGCCATAACCCCGGCTGATGATGCCCGGCTGGAACCCGGCTTGTTTTAGGTAGTGCGCCAGCCAAATCACTAGCGGAGTTTTGCCTGTGCCGCCGACGGTGATATTGCCGACGATAAGCACGGGCACAGGGAGTTTGTGGCTTTTTAATACGCCAATCCGGTACAGCCATGCCCGGCAACGGCTGATGTCGTTGAACAAAAAACCCAGTGGCATCAGCCAACTGCCAATAATGGGGTCTTTGTACCAGATGTGTTCCAGCCAGCGGATCAGGGTCTTTTTCATTCGGGTTTGGTTTCGGTGGCGAAGCTGATTTGCTTGAATCCGACGGCATTGGCGGCTTCCAGCGCGGTGATCACGGCTTGGTGCGGGGCTTTGCCATCGGCATTGATGATAAACGGTACGGGTGGTGAGTCTGGTTGGGTGCGTTTGCGTAACGCTAAAATGAGCGTTTCCGGCTTGGTGTTGAGCAATTCGTGGCTGATGCCCTGTTCGTCTTCGAGAAAATAGCCGCCATTGGCGGCAATGGTCAACCGGATAGTGCCAGCTTGTGTTTCAACGTTTTCAGCCGAGGCTTCCGGCAATTTGACTTTGATTTGGGTATGTTTGTTAAACGTGGTGCTGACCATGAAAAAAAACAGCAGCAGCAATACCACGTCCACCATAGAGGTGACGGAAATGTCTTGTAGCGGACGTTTTTTGCGATGAAACTTCATTCGGTGGCCTCGTCACGTTCGCCTTGTAAAATCTCAATCAGCTTTAAGGCTTCCGCTTCCATATACACGACATATTCATCGACCAACCTTTCAAAATAACGGTGGAAAATCAGGCTAGGAATAGCGATGGTCAAGCCCGCCGCCGTGGTGATCAAGGCCACTGAAATGCCGCCCGCCAGCACGGAAGGATCGCCTACGCCTTGCTCGACAATTGCCGAGAACGCTTGGATCATGCCGACCACCGTGCCTAGCAAGCCTAGCAACGGGGCGATAGAGGCAATCGTGCCAAGGGTGTTTAGAAAACGCTCCATTTCATGCACTACTTGCCGTCCGGCTTCTTCAATGGATTCTTTCATGACATCGCGGCCATGATGGCTATTGGCGATGCCTGAGGCCAGGATAAAGCCCAGTGCGGAACTAGTTTTCAGGCGGCGCAACACCGCATCATCGAATTTTTTGTCACGTACGAGCCGCCAGATTTGTTTGACCAAATCCGGGGGCAGGATTTTTTTCCGTTGCAATGACCAGAACCGTTCGGCAATGATCGCCATCGCTATGATGGAACATAAAACGAGTGGCAGCATCAACCAGCCGCCGCTTTTAATGATTTCAAACACGGGATTTCCTAAGAGAAGGGAAAGATTTGTAAATTATAGTTCGTATGCTTCAATGCGGAAATTGATCCGGCCTAGCATTTTTCGGCGGTGGCCGGATTATTTAGGTTTAATGGGGGTTATCTTATCATCATCAGAACCTATCCAAAGATAGGCAATCAGTAAGGCCACTGTGCAGCATAACGCTGCGGCGGCGTAAATGCCTGTCGCGCCAACGGTATCGAAATAATAGCCGCTGGCGTAACTGCCGATCATGCCGCCCAAACCTGCACTGAAACTATTATATAAAGCTTGGCCTTTGCCTTGGTGCTGGCTACCGAAATAGCGGTGTACCAAATGGATGGACGCGACATGTGTGCCGCCGAAGGTCAGCGCGTGCAGCACTTGTGCGGTCAGTAGCCACAGCAATGAATCCGCCAGATAGGCGATGAGCAGCCAGCGCACGATAGCCACGCTGATACTGGTCAGCAACAGGGTGCGCAATTTGAATTTTGCCAACACTTTGCGCATAAACAAAAACAGTACGATTTCGGCAACCACGCCCAACGCCCACAAACCACCTATCATCATGGACGGATAATGGTGCTGTTTGAGGACGATGGAATAAAACACGTAATACGGCGAATGCGCAGTTTGCAGGAACATGCACACCACAAAAAACGCGATCACTTCCGGTTTTTTTAGGATATGCCAAAGCTTGTGCGGCTGATGCCCGTGACTGGCCGTCCGTGCTTCGGGAACGCTTAAGGCCGCCACGCCTATCCCTAGCAACAAGGCAATGATAATGGCGGGCAACAGGCTTAAGGGTTGGCGGTCAATTAACCATCCGATGCCCAGCACGGCGGCGATAAAGCCTACCGAACCCCACAGCCGGATTTGGCTGTAGCGGTGCGATTCGTGTTTTAAATGCGCCAAGGTTGCCGCTTCAAATTGCGGCAAGGCGGCGCTCCAAAAAAAACTGAACACGACAGTGACGCAGACAAATTCGTAGTAACTGTGTGCGTATAAAAAGCCGCAAAAACCCAACGCGGTCAAGAATGAGGCGAGGCGGATAATGGGCAGGCTTTTGCCGCTATGGTCGGCGATCCAACCTAACAGCGTCGGGGCGATAATTTTGCAAGCCACCAATAACGCAGAAAGCTGGCCTATTTGAACCGTGTCAAAGCCCAGATTTTTAAGATACAAGCCCCAGAAAGGGATAAATGCACCGAGCGCGGCGAAATAAAACCAGTAAAAGCTTGAGAGCCGCCAATAGGGAATGGGCATGAGATCTTTTGGAGGGGGTAACGCGAGTTAATGAACCTAGTACCTTGCGTATGTTGGTCGGGTTTAGGCACGTGGGCCAATTAAACCCACGTGACAGTAATGCACGGCTTTGTGTCCGATCATTCAAGCCAATTTGGTATTATTCACCAAACCGTTCAATCATTTTTTCCACTTGTTCGGAAAACTCTTCCAAGTTGCCTTTGCGGACGGTTTCAACAGGGATCACTAAGGCGGTGGTCAGGCTGAGGTAAAAATAAACATAGCCTTTGCCATATTCGACCCGTAACAATTCTTCCCATGCCATTTTGTTTTTGCCGCTAGGGGATTTTTCCAACAAAAATTTGGGGTTCGCGGGGTCTATCGTCAGGCTATAAATACCGAACAGATTGGCTTTTTCAGATGCCGAATAGTTTTTCAAAATTTGCCGATGAAAATCCAGCATCAGGATTTTGGGTGACATGACCGCCCACAAGATGGCAATGACAAACGCATAAGCACCTGTCTGGATGTCGCTGTAATAGAAGGAATAAAACGCACCAATCAGGAAAATGACAGCCGGGACTTGTAGGCGGTTTTTTCGGATGGTGCGCTGGATTTCTTCATTTTGGGCGAATTGCAATTCATTAAAATGGATCAGGTCTTGTTCACGGAATTCGTATTCGATTTCAAACATAAGATTATTTTTGTAGTTGTTGTTATGGTTATTTAAATAGGTAGGAGCCTGGCACTAAGAATGCCTTGAAAAATTTTTAGCATTCTTAGTGCAGACCCCCAAAAAGGTTTAGTGCATTTTTATTTTAATATAAACACTGCGTCTGAAGGCATTGGACAGCGTCAGCATGGCGGTGCGGAAATAGCCGTGGATGGCGATTTGGTGCATTTTATACAGCGACAAATAGACAACTTTAGCAATGAAGCCCCCGATACTGACCGTACCCATCAGATTGCCCATCAAGTTGCCGACAGTCGTGTATTTGCCCAGCGACACTAACGAGCCGTAATCATAATAAACAAATTCTACGGGCTTGCCACCTTTTAGGCGGTTGCTGATGGTTTTTGCTAATGCACTGGCTTGTTGGTGCGCGGCTTGGGCGCGGGGCGGCACGTTGCTGTTGCGGCCTGTCCAAACGCAAGCGGCACAATCCCCCATCGCAAAAATATCATCATCACTGGTCTTTAGGGTGCTATCGACAATGAATTGGTTGATGTTGTTGGTTTCCAAACCATCCAGGTTTTTCATCCAATCCGGGGCTTTAATGCCCGCCGCCCAGACTTTGATTTTGGCTTCGATGAATTCGCCGTCATGGGTGGTGATGCCTTCTGGGGTGATTTCCGTGACCCGCCGCCCCAGTTTTAAATCCACGCCCAGTTTAACCAATTGTTGCTGGGTCGCCATCGCCAGGCGGTCAGGTAAGGCAGGCAACAGACGGGTTGCGGCTTCAATGATGGTCAGTTTGACGTTGCTGGTTTCGTTCAGGCCGTAAATCGCCAGGACGTTAGTGACTTCATGCAATTGCGCGGCCAATTCCACGCCCGTTGCCCCCGCGCCAACAATCGCGATGGACAAGGGTTTGACGGTGGCTGGGTCTTTGCCGATATAGTTTTTGATGTAGGTTTCAAACAGTTGCTTCTGGAATTTGAAGGCCTGTGAAGTGGTGTCTAGGAACAGGCAATTCTCCGCCACACCTTTGATGTTAAATGTGTTGCTGACGCTACCAATCGACATGACTAAGGTGTCGTAACGGAAGGTGCGGCGGGGGATCAGTTCTTCGCCCGCATCGTTGAGGGTTGGGCTGACGTAGATTTCTTTGGTGGCGCGGTTTAGGCCTTCCATTTTGCCTAAGCGGAACCGGAAATGGTTGCGGTGCGCCTGTGCCATATATTCGACTTGTTCGGATTCATCCAAGGTGCCTGCGGCCACTTCATGCAGCAAGGGTTTCCAAATGTGCGTGGTGGTCGCATCAATCAGGGTAATGTCCGCCGCGCCCGGTTTGCCGAGCTTGTTCCCTAATGCTGTTGCCAGTTCCAACCCCGCCGCGCCGCCGCCGACGATGACTATTTGATGTTTGGTAGTGCTTGCATCCGCCATAATCTTTTCCGCCCGTTTCTGTGATTGTTTAGGTTAGGCATTATAACGAATCCTAGAGCCGCTGACTGATTTTGCTCCAGAATATTTAAGTTGCGAATTATTGCCGCGTTGTTGTCGGGCATTGCTATGATAGGCGGCTGTTAACTGTAATCCCGTGGACTGATTAGGATAAATGATATGACAAACGCGCCACTGGCACCTTTTTCGGCACTGACCCCTGATATTATTTTCAAAGCTTTTGATACGCTGGGTTTGTCTTGTGACGGGCGGTTATTGGCACTCAACAGCTATGAAAACCGAGTTTATCAAGTCGGCATGACAGATGGCGACAGTTTGGTGGTCAAATTTTATCGGCCTGGACGTTGGAGTGATGCCGCGATTTTGGAAGAGCACGCTTTCGTACAAGAGCTGTACGACGATGATTTGCCCGTCGTGCCTGCTTTGGCTTTTGCGGATGGCAAGACCTTGCATCATGTTGATGGCTTCCGTTTTAGCGTTTTTCCCAAACAAGGTGGGCGCGTACCTGAATTGCAAGGCGGCGAAACATTGGCATGGATGGGGCGTTTGCTGGGCAGGATACATGCCGCCGGGGTCTTAAAGGCATTTAAGGAGCGTCCGCGCTTGGACATTCATAGCTTTGGCGAGTTATCGCGTGACTATTTGCTGAATCATCATTGTATCCCTGAAACGTTTGTCGCCGAGTATCGTGCGGTCAGTGCCGAATGCCTCGCCGGGGTGCGCGATTGTTTCGCCCAAGCCGGGTCAATTGCGCAAATCCGATTGCATGGAGATTGTTATCCGGGCAATTTGCTATGGACGGATGAAGGGCCGCATTTTGTTGATTTTGATGATAGCCGCTCAGGCCCGGCCATTCAGGATTTATGGATGTTGTTGTCTGGTGAGCGGGCAGAAATGACCGGGCAATTACAGTCTGTGTTGGACGGGTATCGGATGTTTATGGATTTTAATTTGCGCGAATTGCATTTACTGGAAGCATTGCGCACGTTGCGCTTAATCCATTATGCGGCTTGGATCGCCAAACGTTGGGATGACCCGGCGTTTCCAGCGGCGTTTCCGTGGTTCACCTCGCCACAGTATTGGCAAAACCGGATTACTGAATTACGTGGGCAACTGGAGTCAATGGCCGAGCCGCCACTCAGTGTCAGCTTATTTGAATTTTAAATGGCTTGTTCAAGCAGCCAAGTTTTGAGGGGATTAAAGCTTTTACGGTGGATGTCCAGATAACCAAATTGGCGGATTTCCGCCAAATGCTGCTTAGTACCGTAGCCCTTATGTAGATGAAAAGCAAAATCAGGATAATCATGGGCATACGTGTCCATGAGAAGGTCGCGCCCGACTTTGGCAAGGATGGATGCGGCACTGATTGCAGGGATTTTGCTGTCACCTTTGACAATCGCCTGGGCGGGCATAGAGAGTTTAGGCAAGCGGTTGCCGTCCACCAAAACTTCATGGGGCTGGACACTTAAGCCATTCACAGCCCGTTGCATCGCCAAGAAGGTCGCTTGCAAGATGTTTATGGCATCAATTTCTTCGACGCTGGCTGAGGCGACAGACCAACACAGGGCGTTTTCTTTGATGAGTGCGGCCAGTTGCCCGCGTTTGGTTTCGCTGAGGGTTTTGGAGTCGGCCAAGCCCGCAATGGGGCGGTTTGGGTCTAAGATGACGGCGGCGGCAAATACAGGGCCAGCCAAAGGCCCCCGTCCTGCTTCATCGACACCTGCAATCAAGGTTTCCACACTATCTGCGAAACCATCAGCGCATGATGCCGCGTGTGACATTACGCAAAAAGCTGACCATATCGGACACTTGTTTGCTGTCACCTGCCAAGTCTTCCATCTGCTCTATCGCATCTTCCAGGCGCAAGTTCATTTTATAAATGAGCTTGTAGGCTTTGCGGATCAGGCGGATGTCTTCGGCGGAAATGCCGTTGCGCTCCATGCCGACCGAATTGATGCCGTGTGGCCGGGTTGGTTTGCCACCAACCATGATGAAAGGCGGAATATCTTGGGTAATGGCACTGCCCATTGCCGCAAAACTGTATTCGCCAATTTGGGTGAACTGATGCACCAAGGTAAACCCCCCCAAAATAGCGTGGCTATTGAGGTGGACATGGCCGGCCAACGATGCGCCGTTAGCCATGATGACATGGTCGCCAATCACGCAGTCATGGGCGACGTGGGTGTAGGCCATGAACAGGTTGTCACTGCCGATATGGGTGACGCTACGGTCTTGTTTGGTTCCCCGGTGCAGGGACGTGAATTCACGGATGGTGTTGCGGTCGCCTATTTCCAGGCGGGTAATCTCATTGGCGTATTTTTTGTCTTGAGGGTCTTCGCCTATGGATGAGAATTGGTAAATGCGGTTGTCTTTGCCTATCGAAGTGGGGCCTTTGATGACGACATGCGAGCCAATCACCGTGCCGCTGCCAATTTTTACATTTGCACCGATGACGGAATAGGCGCCAACGGTCACGTTGTCAGCCAATTCCGCATCTTGGTCAATAATCGCGCTAAGATGTATCAAAGTTTATTCCACCACCGCTGCACAGCGGATTTCTGCACTGGCAACAAATTCACCGTCCACTTCGGCGCAACATTCAAATGCCCAAATATTGCGTTTGCTTTTGACAAATTTGACGTTAAGTTGCAATTGGTCACCTGGGACGACAGGCCGTTTGAATTTGGCTTTGTCAATGCCCACCAAATAATAAATCATGCCATCCAATTCATTGCCAGCCGTTTCAGAAGCCAGTAATCCAGTTGCCTGTGCCAAGGCTTCAAGGATCAGAACACCTGGCATAATCGGCTTTTGAGGGAAATGGCCTTGGAAAAAAGGCTCGTTATACGTGACGTTTTTTATACCGGTCAAGCTAACCCCAGGTTTGCAGTCAACCACTTTATCAACCAGCAAAAAAGGGTAGCGGTGTGGCAAAAACTCTTGGATTTGGAGAATATCTAATTTGATAGACATGGTAAGGTGTTTTATCTAGGGTTAGTGAGTTCTGCGGATTGAACGGCCAAAATCAATCAGGCATTACCGCAAGTTTTTGTTGGACTTGCGCAGTGACATCAATTTTTTCGCTTGCATAAATAACGCCGTCAGTCAGCAGCAAGTCAAAGTTTTGGTCTTTGGCGATGCCACGGATGGCTTCGACGATACGGCGTTGCAGCTTGCCCAATTCTTCATTACGACGGGCATTGAAATCTTCGCTAAATTCTTGTTGTGAACGTTTGGCATCACGTTTTTTGTTGATGATGTCTTTTTCCAAATTGGCACGTTCAGCATCGCCCATCACCGCACCATCACGGGTCATACGCTCTTCTTTGCTTTGGATTTCTTTTTGTTGGGCGACCAGTTGGCGGTCACGGGGGGAAAACTCTTGTTCCAGGCGTTTTTTGGCTTTTTCTGCTTGTGGGGCTTTTTCCAACACGGCAGGAATGTTTACAAAACCAATTTTCAAATCAGCAAAGCTAGCAGGGGCGTTTGCCGTCAGCAACAGGCCTAAAAATAATCCAATTTTGTTTTTCATTGTTAAATCAATCTCCAAAGTTATGAAAAGGTAAATTTTGTCACTGATATGTCGTTAAATTATAAGGGATAAGCGATGCAATCCAAAATCACGTGCACTAGAAATTCTGGCCGAAGTTAAATTGGAACAACTGGCTTTGGTCTTTTATGGAAGCAGGGTTGCCATCGCTGTCTATGTAAGTGGTGGAACCTAGGTTCATCGGTTGGGCGACACTGACTGAGAGCGCACCAAACGGCGATAGCCATTCGCCAGAAAGACCCGCAGCATATTTCATATTATCGACATTAAAACCGTTGCTGATCGTGCCCGCATCCATAAATGCGCCCAAACGGACTGATTTGACATCCGACAGGAACGGCACGGGAAAAAACAGCTCGGCATTACCGATCACCTTAGTGGAGCCACCTAAAGGAAAGCCGTTGGAATCACGCGGCCCCAAGGTGTTGTTGCGGAAACCGCGCACGGAACCTGTGCCGCCGCCATAGTAGTTTTCGAAAAACGGCAAGCCCCCTGCTTTTCCATAACTGTTGCCGTAGGCGGCTTCTGCTTGGAGCCTAAACGTAAAGTCTTTGGCCAACGGGAAATACAGTTGGTGTTTGTAACTGAGTTTGTAGTATTCCAAATCGCTGCCGGGTACGGTGATCAGGCCAGAGAAACGCTGTTGGCCGCCACTGCTAGGAAATATCGCCCGGTTGAGGGTGTCATGCGTCCAGTTGAACGTAGGCGAAATGGTCAAAAAGCTATCGCCTTGGTCACGGATAAAATCTTCGATTTGTTTTGAAGACAGGTCGGTCGCGCTCAATTTGGTGAATTTGCCGTCCAGGCCGAAGCGGATTTGGTCAAATTCATTTAATGGTATGCCAAAATCCATGCTGGCATTGAGCACTTCGGTCGAATACCGGGCAATGTTGATACGGCCCGCGTTACGTTTGGTGTAACCCATGTTGTAGCCAACACTCACGCCGTCAGTCGTGAAATAGGGATTAAAAAAGCCCAATTGATAACTGGTCAGATAATTACTGTTATTGAACGCGAGGTTAATCCGTTTACCCGAACCGAACACGTTGTCCTGAGAAATATTAGCGTTCAACACAATCCCTTGCACCTGGGAAAACCCTACACCTGCCGACAAATTGCCGGAGGCTTTTTCAACCACGGAAAAGTTCACGTCAACTTGGTCGTTCGTGCCGACTACGGGTGGCGTTTCGACATTGACCGACTCAAAATAACCTAAACGCTCCAAACGGGTTTTGGAGCGGTCAATTTTTGCACTGGAGGCCCAGCTGGACTCCATTTGGCGCATTTCCCGGCGCAACACTTCATCGCGGGTCTTGGTGTTGCCGCTCATATTGATTTGGTGGACGTAAGCGCGTTTGCCCGGATCAACGAAGAAGGTCATATCAACGGTTTTTTTCGCTTCGTTGATTTCCGGCACCATATTGACGTTGGCAAACGCATAACCATCATTGCCCAAACGGTCAGAAATGGCTTTGGAAGTTTCCGTCGCGCTTTTTCTGGAAAAAATTTCCCCAGGCCCTAGGCTGACGAGTTTGATGAGTTCATCTGGCGGGGCGATCAGATTGCCGGCAAGTTTGACTTTTTCCAGGGTATAAACGTCACCTTCTTTAATGTTGATGGTGACATAAATGTCTTTTTTGTCCGGCGTGATGGCCACTTGCGTGGATTCGACGGCAAAATTGATATAACCCCGATCCAAATAATAAGACCGTAAGGTTTCAAGGTCAGCGGCCAGTTTTTGCTTGGAATATTGGTCGTCTTTGCTATAAAACGACAACCAGTTGCTGGTGCTCAGTTCAATGGTGTCCAGCAGGGTTTTGTCATCAAAGGCTTGGTTGCCAACGATATTAATTTGCTTGATTTTGGCAACCCGGCCTTCGGAAATGTTGATGTTGATGCCCACCCGGTTACGGGTCAGCGGCGTGACATCGGTCTTAATTTTTAGGCCGTATTTGCCGTGGCTTAAGTATTGGCGGTTCAGTTCCTGCTCAACCTTGTCCAATACTTGGCGGTCAAAGATTTTCCCTTCCGACAGGCCGATTTTGTCCAGGGCTTTTTTAAGATCGTCTTTGGACAAATCTTTATTGCCTTCAAAAATGATTTTGGCAATCGAAGGCCGTTCCACGACGTTGACAATCAGCGTAGAACCCTCCGTTTCCAAGGAAATGTCCTTAAAGAATCCAGTTTTGAATAACGCCCGGATTGCCGGGGCTATTTTGTCTTGTGAGAAGCGTTCGCCAACGTTGACGGGCAGATAATTGTAAACCGTACCCAATGAAATGCGTTGTAAGCCATTGACCTTTATGTCTCTGACGATAATGTCACCGTCACTTTTAACCGCCTGGGAAACAAGCAAGCCTAGCAATAACCAGCGAGAAAAAGTATTTAATTTCATGTCAACGGCGTAAAGAAAAACAGTAAAGTGTGAAGAAAGACGGGCTTGGATTATAACACAGTAACTATTGAAACTGCTTTAAGCCCTGTCTACGGAGAAACTTAGGGTCTCGCTTAAGTTTTGGGCCTTGCCCAACAGCAACAGCAACCTATCCAAGCCGATGGCCATCCCGGCACAATCCGGCAAGCCGCTGGCCAACGCCCCAAGCAAACGCGGGTCTTGGATGGCAGGAGGCAGGTTTTGTTCCTGGCGGTAGTGGATTTCCTTATTGAAGCGCTGTGCTTGCTCTATGGCATCGGTCAGTTCGTAGTAACCGTTGCCCAATTCAATGCCGTCCATAAACAGCTCGACCCGCTCAACGGTGAGCGGATTAGCTTCACTTGTTTTCGCGAGTGACGATTGGCAGGCCGGATAAGCGTAGACCATGCACAAACCACCTGCCCCTAAATAAGGCTGGATTTTGTGGCTGAACACCATATCCAGCCAGAGCAAATGGTCTTCACCACACAGGGCCACCGCTTCCGGCAAACCGTTGTTTACCGCGTAATCGGCATAATCGTTGGGGCAAAATTGCAACGGGTCTAGGCCCGTATAATGCCGGAATACCGCTTGATAACCGATACGCTGCGTCGTTGCCAAAGCATGGCCATGGAACAGTTTGGCGAACAAGGCTTCAATCTCGTCCATTAACTGCGGCAAGGTAAAGCCGACGCGGTACCATTCCAGCATCGTGAATTCAGGGTTATGGAAACGTCCGGCCTCGCCGTTCCTGAACGCTTTACAGATTTGGTAAATGGAGCCGCTACCTGCTGCCAACAACCGTTTCATGGCGAACTCAGGTGACGTTTGCAGATACAGCGGTTGATGTTTGGGCGGGCGATGGTAGGTGGTGGAAAAAAAATCCAAATGGGGATCGGTGCCAGTGTGATGGCCCATCAGTGGCGTTTCCACTTCCAACACATCGCGTTCTTGAAAAAAACCACGGATGTCATGCAGCAGACGGGCGCGTAGGCGCAACATCGCCACGCTGCATGAAGGTTGCCAAGTGCCTTGCACTTAGTCTTTGACGCGGGAAATATATTCGCCGGTACGGGTGTCCACCTTGACAACTTCGCCTTGTTGGACGAACAGCGGGACTCTGACGACTGCACCTGTGACCAATTTGGCCGGTTTGCCGCCACCACCAGAGGTATCGCCGCGCACACCCGGATCAGTTTCGACAATTTCCAGTTCGACAAAATTAGACGGGGTCACCGCTAACGGTGCGTCGTTCCATAAGGTCACGAAGCAAAAATCTTGGTCTTTCAACCATAAGGCGGCATCGCCAACGATTTTGGCATCGGCTTGGTACTGCTCGAAAGTGTCTTGAACCATGAAATGGCGGTATTCGCCATCATTGTAAAGATATTGCATTTCCACATCGACCACATCGGCACCTTCCAGCGTTTCGCCGGATTTGAACGTGCGCTCAATGACGCGGCCTGTTTTTAAGTTCCTGATTTTGACACGGTTAAATGCTTGGCCTTTGCCGGGTTTGACGAACTCATTTTCGATGATCGCACAAGGGTCATTGTCAATCATGACCTTTAACCCATTTTTAAATTCACTCGTGCTAAAAATAGCCATTTTATCCTCAAAAAGATGCTGTATTGGACAGATTAATTAAAAGTCCGCCATTATAATGGAGGCAACCTTACAGAGAAACTTTAAATACCCTTTTGATGACCGAAGCACACCACGAAAACGGGCATTTTGCCCAAAATTGGCAGCAACAATTAGCTAGCGCGTTTACCCAAATTGATGAGTTGTGCGCTTATCTTGGTCTGAATGCCAATGACTTGCCGATTTGTGAAACCGCCGCCCAACACTTTGCGATAAAAGTCCCGCTAAACTTTGCCGCCAGCATGGAAAAAGGCAATCCGAACGACCCCTTATTGCGGCAAGTCCTGCCCGTGACCGATGAGTTGCTTGATTTTCCAGGATTTACCAATGACCCGGTCGGTGATTTGTCTGCCGTTGCCGAAGTCGGTGTGCTGCATAAATATCAAGGGCGGGTGTTGCTGATTAACACCGGGACGTGCGCCGTCAATTGCCGCTATTGTTTCCGCCGTAATTTCCCGTATGCCGACAACCAACTCAGCAAACAAAAGCAACAAGCCGCACTGGATTACATTACCGCCGCCCCTAGCATCAGCGAAGTCATTTTAAGCGGCGGCGACCCGCTCCTGCTAAATGACCGCCAATTGGGCGATTTACTGACACACATCAATCAAATACCTCACGTCCGCCGCATCCGCATCCACACCCGCTTACCCATCGTGTTGCCTGCACGAGTCACCACTCAATTGGTGGAATTATTGGCAAACAGTGGCAAACCGATTGTCATGGTGGTGCATTGCAACCATGCCAATGAACTTAACCCTCGCGTCACCACCGCTTTACAGAATTTGCGTCATCCGCAAATCACACTCTTAAACCAAGCGGTTTTGCTCAAGGGAGTCAACGATGATGCCCACGTGTTGTGCTCACTGAGCGAAACGCTTTTTGAGCACGGCGTTATCCCGTATTACTTGCATTTATTGGATAAAGTGCGCGGGGCGGGGCATTTTGACGTCAGCTTGCCAGAAGCATTACAGCTTATCGCCGAAGTCCAGGCGGCATTGCCCGGTTATCTCGTACCGAAATTAGTGAAAGAGCAAGCCGGGGCGGCTTCAAAACGGTATGCCAATGACTTGCTTTAAGTCCTGCTCTTAGACGGTTTTCTCATATTGTCAATGTGCATATTACCCAGGCAAGCCGATTGCATTGCCAAAAAGCTAATACTAGACTTTAGCCTAGATAGCGGAAACTGTCGCTATCTTCATCCCGCCCCAAAGGGGACATGTTGAGTCATTAAGCACCTGGAGAAAATATGAAAAAATTGATCATCTTGTTTTGGTTCGGTTTAATCGGTTTTGTAACACCTGTGTTTGCCGCACCCATCAATATCAATACCGCAGATGCCAAAACGATTGCCGAAGCCTTACAAGGAATTGGCCTGAAAAAAGCCGAAGCGATAGTGAAATACCGCACCGAACATGGCCCGTTCAAGACCATTGAAGAATTGGCGAATGTACCCGGTATCGGTGAAAAGACCATAGAAAAGAATAAGGCCGATATTCTGTTGGGCGATGCGGCGGCAGTACCCGCCACACCCGCCGCTGACAAAAAAACCAAGTGAAACCTTAACAAAACTTCGGGGCTGGTCGGCCCCGAAGTTTTTGCTTAAACCTCTTCAACCCGTTCCACATCAAACACCGTGCCATTGACGGCAATCACTTTCACCTTGCTGCCAACGGCGCAGTCTTCGCCGTGTACTTTCCAAATTGAATCATCCACCTTGATTTTGCCTTGGCCGTTTTCAATGGCTTCGTAGAGGTTGAATGTCCGTCCGACATATTGCTCGCCTCGCCTGTTCAACAAGGGTTTGTCCGATGCGATATGGGTGGTTTTGGCAAATACTTTCCAGGCAATGATTGCGGCAATCGCCAGCACCGAAAAAATGAATACTTGGGTGTCCAGCATCATGGAAGCCAAAAGCCATACGGCCAGCCCCGTCACCAATGCAGAAGCGGACATCCACAAGAAGAAAAAACCGGACACCAGCATTTCGACCACTAAGAAAACAATCGCCAGCACCCACCAATGCCAAAATTCAAACACAAAGCTGTCCATGAATCTAAGCCCCGCCTTGGTTGGTTTTGTGCATGGCCTCTTTGACCAATTCGCCGATGCCGCCCACCGCGCCGATGACCCCGGACGCATCCAGCGGCATGAAAACCAATTTGCTGTTATTGGAGGTGGCAATGCCGTTGAGGGCTTCAATGTATTTCTGGGCGACAAAATAATTGATGGCGTTGAGGTCGCCTTTGCTAATGGCTTCGGACACCATCAACACCGCCCGACCCTCCGCTTGCGCCAAGCGTTCGCGGGCTTCGGCATCCCGGAAAGCGGCTTCTTTTCGGCCTTCCGCTTCCAAAATAGCGGCCTGTTGCGCCCCTTCGGCACGTAAGATTTCCGATTGCCGCAAACCTTCAGCCTCCAAGACGGAAGCCCGTTTCAGACGTTCGGCCTTCATTTGCCGCCCCATTGCTTCCACCAAATCTTTAGGTGGTGCGATGTCTTTGATTTCGATGCGCGTGACCTTAATGCCCCACGGGGTCGTCGCGTCATCGACAACCGCCAACAATCGGGCGTTGATGTCATCACGGCGCGACAACAGTTCGTCCAAATCCATCGAACCCATAACGGTACGGATATTGGTCATTACCAGATTTAAAATCGCCCAATCTAATTTACTGACTTCATACGCGGCCTTGGCGGCATCCATGACTTGGTAAAACACCACGCCGTCCACCGTGACCATCGCATTGTCTTTGGTGATAACCTCTTGGGACGGCACGTCCATGACCTGCTCCATCATAATCATCCGCCTGCCAATGCGGTCAATCACGGGCATGATAATGTTCAAACCGGGCGTTAGCGTGTTGGTGTATTTGCCAAACCGCTCAACGGTGAACTCCATGCCTTGCGGGACAGAAACGACGCTCATCAGCACCAGCAGCACCGCAAAAACCAGCAAAACCAACACAAAAATACCAAAACCGCTCATATAGCCTCCGAATGTTTATGGATAAGCCCGCCAGGGCTTTGGGACAAATCCGCACCTTGTCAAAACAGTGTGCTGGGGTAAATTATAGAAGCTTAATCAGAAAATATTCACCGGATTGGCCGGGCAGTCATTACAATATGGGGTTTGTCTGCCTCTATTGCAAAATATCCGGCACGGTTAAATATTACAACCCGATAAATGCTTGTACAGTCAGCTAAATTTGGGCTGTGCAAGCATTTATGAAACGATTAATACTGTACTTCTTTCAACCAACGCTTAACAGGTAAATATAATGATAACAGCCGCTTTTGACTTGGCCCTGTGGACTGTCCTTTTCTTTGTTGTCGGGATGATTAAGCCCAAGTGGCCTCTGTTTTTTCTGAAAAACCCCAATAGGTTCATCATCGCGGCCATCACGATGGTGCTGGTGATGATCACCTTCACCTTATGGGGAGAAGGCAACCGTCAGGCCAAAGCCGAACAAGAAGCTAAAACCGCACCGCCTAAAGTCGCCCCAGCACCTGCGTCTGCACCCGTTCCTGTGCCACAAGCACAACCTGCCGCTCCCGCCGCCGCCCCTAAATAGCCGTTGGCCCAACGTGGCATGAGGTGATGTTATCGCATCGCCTCAAGGGCCACTATCGCGTATAATTTTGCCCACCCCTCTTTTATTTAAAAAATTCCGCGTATGTCAATGAGCCTTAGAAAAATCACCCATCCGGTTATGGTCGGCAATGTCAAAGTCGGCGGCGGCGCACCTATCGTCGTGCAGTCCATGACCAACACCGACACAGCCGATATTCATGCCACCGTCAAGCAAATCATCGAACTGTCCACGGCCGGGTCGGAAATCGTGCGTATCACCGTCAACAGCGAAGAAGCCGCCAAAGCCGTCGCCGAAATCCGCAACCAACTGGATAAAAAAGGCTATAGCGTGCCTATCGTCGGTGATTTCCATTTCAACGGCCATAAATTGTTGGAAAAATACCCCGATTGCGCCGCCGCCTTAGATAAATACCGCATCAACCCCGGTAACGTCGGACGTGGCAAAAGCCGTGACCCGCAATTCCAGCAAATGATTGAATTTGCTTGCCAATACGACAAACCTGTACGCATAGGCGTGAACGGCGGTAGCTTAGACCAAGCCGTATTGACCCGCTTATTGGATGAAAACCGCGCCCTCGCCCAACCTGAGCCCTTAGCCGCCATCACCCGCAAAGCCATTGTCCTGTCGGCTTTAGAAAGCGCGGCCAAAGCCGAAGAATTAGGTTTAAGCAAAAACAAAATCATCTTGTCATGCAAAATCAGCAACGTCCAAGAGCTGATCGCCATTTATCAAGATTTGTCCAGCCGTTGTGACTACTCCCTGCACCTAGGTTTGACCGAAGCGGGCATGGGTTCCAAAGGCATCGTTTCCTCCGCCGCCGCCCTTTCCGTCTTGATGCAGCAAGGCATAGGCGACACTATCCGCATTTCCCTGACACCAGAACCCGGCACGTCGCGGACGCAAGAAGTCATTGTCGCTCAAGAACTTTTGCAAACGATGGGGTTTCGCTCGTTCACGCCGATGGTCATTTCCTGCCCCGGTTGCGGACGTACCACCAGCGATTATTTCCAACGCCTGGCCATGGACATCCAAACTTATTTGCGCGACCAAATGCCCGTCTGGCGCAGCCAATATCCCGGTGTTGAAGCGATGGAAGTCGCCGTCATGGGCTGTGTGGTCAACGGCCCTGGCGAGAGCAAAAGCGCCAATATTGGCATCAGCCTGCCCGGCACAGGCGAATCGCCCGTCGCCCCTGTTTATGAAGACGGCGAAAAAACCGTGACCTTAAAAGGCGACCGTATCGCCGAAGAGTTCCAAGAAATCGTCCAACGCTACATTGAATCGCATTACGCGGTAAAAGCGGGCTGAACCTAGGCCGCGCCAGTCCGCCAAGGATGGCGCGGGCAACGCCTGTAAGAGGTGCATCAAGCTGGAGCGCGGCCATCTTGGCCGCCCAAATCCACCGCAATCCCACAACAATCCTCTGATTTTCCAAAGGCACACCATGTTACATGACATCATCAACTGGCTAGTCAGCACAATTGGCTCACTGGGCTATATCGGCATTTTTTTGCTGATGGCGATGGAAAGCTCCATCATCCCCATCCCCAGCGAAATCATCATGCCGCCCGCCGGGTATCTGGTGCATGAAGGCAAAATGAACATGGTTTTGGTGATTTTAAGCGGCACCTTGGGCAGCTTATTCGGCGCGTACGTCAATTACTTTGCCGCGCATTACTTAGGCAGGCCGTTTTTGCTCAAATACGGCCACTATGTGCTGATTAGCGAAGAAAGCTTCTTGCGCGTGGAAAAATACTTTGCCGAACACGGCGAAATATCCACGTTTATCGGAAGGCTGCTGCCCGTCATCCGCCACCTGATTTCCATTCCGGCAGGTTTGGCCAGCATGAACCACGCGAAATTTGCCACTTATACCTTATTGGGCGCATTTATATGGGTGTCGATATTGACCGTCATCGGCTATTTCATTGGCCATCATCAAGAGCTGATCGTCGAATATTCCCATCAATTGGTGCTAGGTTTATTGGTGTTCAGCGCGGTGCTGGTGGCGGTTTATGTGAAGGTCAAGCCGAAATTATGAGTGGAAATGTAGGTAGCCATGTGGTTTTGACTACGCTACAGCACCAGAAAGTCTCTATGTGACATGGCGTTAATCAAACGGTTTGCCATGTCAAGGAATGGCGTTATCATTTGGCCAAATACCTTTCTATTACTAGGAGATTATGATGGGCTGCTGCGATGATCCTACCGAATCCAATAAAATCGACCCACGTGAATTGGTCCGCGAACAACAGCATTACGGTGAATTAGTCCGAGACCTGTTCACCGATAAACCCGAAAAAGTCATCATTAAATTGCTCCATGAGTCGAACGCCTATTTAAGGGAATTGGCGGCACTCAGGGCGCATTATCCGGCAGTGCGTTTACACGCGATTGGTCTATTGGACAAAAAAAGCCAAGCGGTGCTTGAGCAAATCATAGCCAAAGAGCCGGATTCCGCGTTTGGCATGGCTGCCGCACAGCACCTTGAACATTTAAATGACAACACAGGGTTATTTGGCAAACTGTTCAAATGACTGCCCACCTCATCAGTATGATTGCATTTACGTTTTTGTGGCGTTTTGCCCCTGTTTGCCCGTACAAGCTTATTGTTGCTGGCCTGTTGGCGAATGGACAGATTCGTCTTTTGCTGAAATTTAGCTCGACAATCCCTTACAAAAAAGCCAACAATTAGCTTTTGGCCTTTTTAAGGAGATAATTGTGTCGCATTACTTTCAAGACAATTCCCAATCCATTGGCAACACGCCTTTGATCAAGCTAAACCGCATTACCGACGGTGCTGCGGCGACAGTATTGGCAAAAATTGAAGGCCGCAATCCGGCCTATTCCGTCAAATGCCGGATTGGCGCGGCTATGGTTTGGGATGCCGAACAACGCGGGTTATTAGGTGCGGGTAAAGAATTGGTCGAACCCACCAGCGGCAATACCGGCATCGCGTTGGCCTTTGTGGCTGCCGCCAAAGGCATCCCGTTAACCTTGACTATGCCCGAAACCATGAGCATAGAACGGCGCAAATTGCTGGTGGCGTATGGTGCGAAACTGGTCCTGACAGAAGGCGCAAAAGGCATGAGCGGGGCTATCGCCAAAGCCGAAGAAATCACCGCCTCCGACCCTGACCGCTATGTGTTGTTGCAACAGTTCAAAAATCCCGCCAATCCTGCCATCCACGAAAAAACCACCGGGCCGGAAATCTGGAACGACACCGACGGCGCCATTGACATTTTCGTGTCCGGTGTCGGCACAGGCGGCACGATCACTGGCGTTAGCCGCTACATCAAACAAACCCAAGGCAAAGCCATCCAAACCGTCGCGGTAGAACCTAGCGCCAGCCCCATCCTAAGCCAATTCCGCGCAGGCCTGCCGTTGCAACCAGGCCCCCATAAAATCCAAGGCATAGGCGCGGGATTTGTACCGACTATTTTAGATTTGTCGTTGGTTGATGAAATTGAACAGGTCAGCAACGAAGAAGCGATTGATTACGCCCGCCGCTTAGCAAAAGAAGAAGGCATTTTGGCGGGGATTTCTTGCGGTGCGGCAGTCGCGGTAGCAACCCGCTTGGCGAAACGCCCAGAAAATGCCGGAAAAACCATTGTCGTGGTGTTGCCTGATTCAGGCGAGCGGTATCTGAGTTCAGCCTTGTTTGAAGGGCTATTTGATGCCCAAGGGCTTGCTGCTTAATTTCCTTTAGAGAGGAATTAGCGTAATCGTTTACCTCGAAAAGCTAAAAAGCCGCCAGTCCTTTCAAGGGCTGGCGGCTTTATAAACTGAAATTAGACTTTTAATCGACAGAGACGCTAATGTTAACGCAATTGCATATTTCAAATTTTGGTAGTCCTGCAATCGTCATGATCTGAAAAAAGGCAATAGGCTATGATAAGCCCATTTTGCCCCGATGAATTGTCCCCGCTGCCACTCCCAATGGTTCGGACAGATTTCACCAAGCCAGCACCCCGAAGTTACAAAGCACAGCGTAAGCCGGAGAAGATTTAATCACATTCAAGTCAATTGCTAAGTTGCAAGAAAGTCGTTCAATAAATAAGGCATTGAAAAACTTAACCTTCCAACTGGCAATCGAAATCGGCCTACGTTGAGGCGATGCTTGCCTATCGAACCACTTAATCAAATTCAATGCGGTAAAACAGGCATTGAAATGACTATGTAAAGCCGATTCAGATCGTGCCTGACAGTGTGTCAATCCGGTGAATTGTTTCGCATCACAAAACAACAACTCGATCTGGAAGCGGGCTTGATAATAACGATAAAGCGTCATGGCATCCAATGCGGTGTCGGTGGAAAATAACAGGGCATAACTGTTTTTTCTCAGCAAATAGACGAGGCGAATATTGCGCTTGGGCCTCACGCAGTTGACAATCGCGCTATAGACTTTAACCCCGTCTTTTTCATCGACAAAATCGAGCCGGCCGGCATCGCCGATAATCATTTTATCGCCGTAAAGTCGAGGTCGCCCTGTGGCTTTTTGCTCGCCCGTGTACAAATAGCGTAAGTTCGCATCGCAGCGTAGTTTACCGATTTGCTGGTAGCCCAATTCGAGTAACCCGTTGGTAAACAATTGCTTGCTGTAATAGGCATCGGTCACTAGGTAACGAATATCTTTAGGCAGCGCGTGACAATCTTTTTTAAAATGCTCTAGGTAGGCTGTGACCCTCGAGCCATCGGCATCCTTGGTTTTCACGGGCGTTTGCCGTGTTGGAACGTGATACGCCGTGTTGAAGCCCACATCGACTATCGCCAAGGTCGATATTTCCAAGCCCTTTTCAGCTTTGCCTTGGCAGCCGTTGTAAAAGTGGCCTAGCCCGTAGGTCTTGTCACCGCTTTTACTGACAAAACTCGCATCCATTACCGCTATTTTTTGCGCAGTAGCAGGGATTATTTCGCTGTTGCCAAGGCGGTTGAACTCGATGAAATCGAGCTTTTTGCCAAACCAGCGACGATAGGCTTTTTCTGATAACCCGCTGTAACGACTTAAGTTTGTGTAGTTCGCCTCTGTACATGACAAAAAAGAAGCCCGTTGAAAATGTGGCAAAATAGTGAATTTTTGCGAAATAGAACAAGATGCCACACTTCAACGAGCTATCAATTATGTTAAACCAACACTTCCACTGGAACAAGGCACGGATGGATTGCCTGGTCGGGATGATGGTCGCATTATTTTTTCAAGGAAACCATTAACTTAACCAAGCTCGCCCAGGCATTTCCCGGCAAGGCAAAAGCGGATTCCCATTACCGGCGGATGCAACGCTTCATCAGCACCCCCCATGCCGTTGGGTTCGACAGTGTCGCTTGGTTTGCCATGAAACTGTTTGGTTTCCTTGGCACTGATCATTATCTGACCTTCGACCGCACCAACTGGCAATGGGGTAAAAAGAACATCAATATTTTAATGCTGGCGGTGGCCTACAAAGGCATTGCTGTCCCCGTGTATTGGATATTGCCGAACAAACAAGGCAACTCCAGCACCCGTGGGCGCATCGCCCTGTTGAAGCGTTTTATCCGTGAGTTCGGCAAAGGGCGGACCGTCAAATTCTTGGCTGACCGCGAATTTGTCGGTGAAATGTGGTTCAAATGGCTGCAAAGCGGAGGCATCGACTTTGCCATTCGGGTCAAGAAAAACACGCGGGTGACCAACGGGCGGGGCTGTTTTGTCCAAGCCCGGCAACTGTTCCGCAGCCTAAAGCTTGGCGAAACCCTCGTGCTGGCGGGTGTCCGGAAAATGGCTGGCACGGCGGTTTATTTATCCGCTTTGCGTTTGGACGACGGCGAACTGTTGATTGTCGCTACGCTAAGCCCTGCCTGGACGCCATTGAAACCTATGCGCTGCGCTGGCAAATCGAGACCCTGTTTAGCTGTTTAAATACCCACATGGGGCACTAGAAGCCGTGGGTTTAACTTTGAGGATACCCATGTCACCGACCGCCGCCGCATCTACCCGCAGGGCACAAGAAACGCCTGCTGGCCGTTGCGGTCATCGCCTTTTGCTGGGCGCACCGCGTCGGCGAATGGCAACACGAACAGGTCAGGCCTATCAAAATTAAAAAGCACCAACGGCCTGCCAAAAGCATTTTCAGGCTGGGGTTGGTATTATCAACGGGGCATTGTTTCAGTTGGCATATGGCTTTGGGGAGGTGCTTGACGCTTTGTTCGCATTTCTTGGCCTGAACAGCCAGGCCATTCGTTCGCTGCGAGACAGGAGTCGAGTAGTCCCCAGAAGCGATAGGGCATGTGT
>CAYUQV010000020.1:0-55444 GCA_964446885.1 uncultured Methylocucumis sp. | reverse complement strand
AGGATTTCCACGCAGGAGCAAGGGAAATCTTTACTCAAAAATAGCGACTCCCCGCTCCAATAACGCCCATTGCTCGCCGGTACGGTACATCAATAGGCCGCTGGAATCTCCCACTTCTTCTTCAATGCCCAAATGCAAGCCATTGATAAACGATTCATTGACCTTGGCCGCCCGTTCGCCGTCATGTAAATAGATCGCACCTTTGTCGGCGTCCACTTTGAAAAACTCTTCGGGATAATAGTAATTGTGATAACCTCTAAAGCCACCGTCTACCACTTCAATTGTCATAAATCCGCCTTTTCGTTTGTGAGACTTAACCCTATATATCTGAGGGTATTTTCTACTGTTATAGCGCAAAATTGCTGATGCGCCAGTTTGGTGCGTCTTTTTTTAAGCGTCCGTATATTTCACTTTGGCAATATCAAAATTTAAGTGCTCCAGTTTTTGGATAATGGAACGGATGATGATTTTGTTGGCAGGGACTAGCACATCGCCAGTGATGGGATGCAAGATGGGCACTTGGGTGCGTTGGCCAATCAGTTTTTCCAAGGACTCGAACGAATCAATGTACAAGCCATCCGGTAATGCCACCTCCACGCCTTCGCCGATGATGCGGGCTTGACACGAGAGTCTGCTATTGGCACGCGCTCCGGTCAGCACCGCCAGCGTCAAGGTTTCCCTAGGCGTAGGCGGGCTTAAATTTTCTGGATTTTTGGTGACGTAAACATGGCAGGTCGCACACAGCCCGCGTCGGCTGCACAGTTGTTTGACATCAAGTTTGTTGGCTAATAACGCATCAATCAGATGCGCTTCCGGTTGTACATCAACAGTTTTTAGGCTGTCGCTGGCGAATTTGACTTTTATGTTGTCCATGGCGGCTCTATCAGGTTGAAATTTAGATGCGGCGCGGTTGCCCCTGTTAGTGCCATAGTCCACCCGCGAAAATAGGTGTGAATGGTTTTAAGGTTTTGGGGTTTCCGGCTAGCAGGTAAGGTTAGTTTAAAGTCGCGTTCGGCATTTTAGGTGTTTCCGGTATTTATAGCATATTTTTGCCGGGTACGCACATCTATGATATATCAGGCAACTGATTGCCAAGTGTCATTTGTACCGTGAAAACCCAGTTAAGCAACCGCCATGTGTTTATTTGAAAAATGACGATTGTTAAGTGATCAGGCATCACGTTATAGTTGCCGCTTTGTGCGGCGCACTTTTTCCAATTCCATTTAAGATTATGACTACCCAAGCTCTATCTCCGGCAAACATCATGGCTCGCCTGAAAAACGAAACGACCAGTGCCCATAAGCAATTGGAAAAAGTCCCCTGTGTGCAACGTTTGTTTGCCAGTGATTATCAACTCATTGAATATTCAGGGCTTTTGAGTAGGTTTTACGGTTATTTTGCGGCGATTGAACCGTTGTTGTTTGTCGGTTTGCCGACCGAATATTCGGCCTGTTTGCAATACCGCACGAAAACCGGGTTGCTGAAGCAAGATTTGGCGGTTTTGGATATAGATGCCAGCAAATTGCCTTTATGTACCCAATTGCCTGAATTGGGTGCGTTTTCGCAGAAGATGGGCGCGTTTTATGTGTTGGAAGGATCGACCTTGGGCGGGCAAGTCATCAGCCGCCACTTGAGCGGGCAATTAGGGGATGACATTGCCCAAGCCCTGCATTTCTATCAAAGCTATGGCAAAAATGTCCATGCCGAGTGGCAAGGATTTGCCATGTTAATGTCGCGTTGTTTCGAAAATCCAGAGGATCGTGCAGCGGATGAAGTCGTGGCAACGGCTAACCAGACGTTTGCGTCATTGCAGCAGTGGTTGCTCGAAGCCCCGGCAGAGGTCGTTTGACGGGCTTTTGTTGTCAATGAAGACGGCATTCAGTGTTAGAATGTGCAAAATTCACATAATTTATGCAAATAAGTCAATCCAATGGATTTGCAATCAGATACTCCAGGTATTATTCGATAGGTGCATATGATGGAATCGAATAACGTGATCAATGAAATTATGCAATGTTTTGCCCAGGACAGGGCAAACCATTCTTTCCGTCCAAAAATCAAAAAGATATGCCAAGAATTAGGCTGCTATGCCAGCGAAAAGCCGCCTAAAATTGATGCGTTCCTGGCGCGTTTAGGCGACGCTTTACTGCAAGCTTCGACACGTCAGGAGCGGCAATTGTTATCCATGTTAAGCGGTGCGTTTAGCCAGCTCAAAGATGCTTCGCGGACTAATGCAAAACGGGAGCTGTTATCGGGTTCCCTATCCGCTTTTTATACGCTGTCGACCTTGCCGGAGTACGCCACGACCGAGTTTTTTAGCCATAAGGAACTGCGTTGTTTGGCTTATTTAGGGTTGGTTGCGATTTATTATGAGCTGGAAGATGCCGATGACTTGATCGCTGAAAAATTGGCGTTGGCCATTAACGAGCATCCTTCCACCGTGGCGCAGTTCATTGACGAAAGCCAAGCTAAGCAACTGAACGGTTTTTTGTCGCCGGTCATCAAAGAAATGCGCTTTGCCGTGCAAGGCGGGACGGTTTTTGATAAAGAAAATGGCCTGATTTGGTTACGCTTTGCCCTAGGCCAGCAATTCCAAGACCAAAACCAAGGCCGCTTGATACGCTATACCTGGAAAGAATCGTTCACCGCCACGGAGAACTTCAATTTGCAAGGCGGATTTGACAAATATACCGATTGGCGTTTGCCTACCATTGATGAACTGAAAACCCTGATTGACCCGAAAGAGGGTAACGAGCAAAAAGCCGTCCATTTCATCAATAACAAAGCGTTCCCGAACAACTACGACTTGTTCTGGTCGTCATCGCCGAGCACCTACAACCAGAACGTCGCTTGGATTGTCGATTTCACCACCGGCAGCGCGTTTTATGGCAACATCAATTATGGTTACGGGGTACGTCTAGTGCGCACAGCCTAGACAAATGCAGGCAGGATTTGCCGCCAGCCTGTAAAATCCCCTCTTTTACCCATCCTTACCTTTGCTATGGCATCCACCCCTTTGCGTATTGCCTTAACGCCCGGCGAACCCGCTGGTATCGGCCCTGATTTGTGCATCCAGCTGGCCCAACAATCCTTGCCCTGTGAATTGGTCGTCATCGCCAGCCCAGAACTGATGGCCCAACGCGCCGACCAACTGGGCCTGCCGCTGACCCTTTCGGTTTTTGATGCCGACCAAGCCAGCCAAACGCATCAGCCCGGACATCTGTGCATCTTGCCCGTAGAACTGGCCGCTCCCGTGACAGCCGGGCGGCTGGACACGCACAACAGCCGTTATGTGCTGAAAACCATCACCAAAGCCACCAAAGGCTGTATGGATGGCCAATTTGCCGCGATGGTCACTGCGCCCGTGCATAAAGGCATTATTAATGATGCGGGCTTGCCGTTCACCGGACACACCGAATTCATCGCCGAACTGACGGGCGGGCATCCAGTGATGATGTTGGCCACCGAAGGCTTGCGGGTTGCCTTAGTGACCATCCACATGCCTTTGTCTGAAGTCAGCGGCGCGATTACCCACAGCCGCTTGCGCACCGTGATCCGTGTGCTCGAACAGGATTTGCGCACCCGCTTCCATATCGAAAAACCGCGCATTCTGGTGTGCGGGTTAAATCCCCATGCCGGGGAGGGCGGTCATTTAGGGCGCGAAGAAATTGACATCATCGAACCCGTGTTGGACAGCTTCCGCAGCCAAGGCTTTGACCTCATCGGCCCCTTGCCAGCTGATACCCTATTTACGCCCAAATACTTAAACCAAGCCGATGCCGTGTTGGCGATGTACCACGACCAAGGCCTGCCCGTCCTAAAATACAAAGGCTTTGGGCAAGCCGTCAACATCACCCTGGGCCTGCCGATTATCCGCACCTCCGTAGACCACGGCACCGCCTTGGATTTGGCAGGTACAGGCCAAGCCGATCCGGGCAGCTTACACGTTGCTTTACAAACTGCCCTCTCAATGGCCACTACTCCCACGCCCGTTTTATGACCCATACCGCACGCAAACGCTTCGGGCAGAATTTTCTGCATGATTACTCGATTATCAACGACATCCTGGCCAGTGCCGCCCTGCAAAAAGGCCAGCATTGGGTGGAAATTGGCCCCGGCATGGGGGCATTAACGGAACCCTTGCTGCAATCCGGCATTAGCTTGGATGTAGTGGAACTGGACAGGGATTTGGTGGCCTTGCTAGGCGACAAATTTCAAGGCCACCCGCGCCTGACCATCCACAGCGCCGATGCCTTGGCCTTTGATTTTGCCAAGCTGGTACAAGCAGGTGAAAAACTGCGCGTCATCGGCAATTTGCCTTACAACATTTCCACGCCCCTGATGTTTCATCTGCTGGAAAGCACATCGTGCATCGAAGATATGCACTTTATGCTGCAAAAAGAAGTGGTTGACCGCATCTGCGCCGCACCCGGCAGCAAACAATACGGCAGGTTGAGTGTCATGATGCAATATTACTGCGACCCTGAATTGCTCTTTGAAGTCCCGCCCGAAAGCTTCGACCCCGCGCCAAAAGTCATGTCCGCCGTGGTCAAACTCATCCCGCACCCCCAACCGCCCGTCGCCGTTGCAGATGTCCCCCGCTTCGCCCGCCTAGTCACCGAAGCCTTCTCCCAACGCCGCAAAACCCTACGCAACGCCCTAAGCAAATCCCTGACCGCCGAGCAAATCCTAGCCGCCGGCATCGACCCCACCGCCAGAGCCGAAACCTTAACACTAGCCGATTTCGCCAGCTTGGCGCGGGCTTTGGACTGATAAGCAACGAGCTGAATTAACTCCGACAAGTGTTCCCTCTCCCACTGGGAGAGGGTTAGGGAGAGGGAAATCAAATCATTCATAAGCGCACAAAAAAGGCCAGTAACCGCCATGGTTACTGGCCTTTTTTTGTGCCTGAAATAAAACCTCAGCCTTGCCATTTTGGCTATTTTGCATTACTTTAATTCTAATAGTAATACCAAAAAGGAGAACGTTATGCACAAAGTGACCGCAAAAAGACAAATTACACTGCCACAAGCCATTTGCCAGTCCATCAATTTAAGTCCGGGTGATTATGTGGAGATTTTTGAACGTGATGGCGTGGCTCATGTGGTCAAAATGTCGGATGAAAATTTAGCAGGGGCCTTTCATCATTTGTTGGAAAATAAAACCTTCCCTACAGACGAAGAAATGAAAACGCTTGTTAAACAACGTGCTATGGAAAAGTTTTTACGATGATAGCCGTAGATACCAACGTTATATTGCGGTTTTTATTGCAGCCCGTTGATAGCCACAATCCAAAATGGCAAGTCGAGCAGGCAAGGCGCATGATTAACCAAGCCGATAAGGTATTTATTTCGGATATTGTCATTGTCGAAATGGAATGGATTTTAGAAGGCGTGTTTGCGTGTAGCCGCAAAGAGATTAGTGCTTTATTGCGGACGTTAGCCAATAACACTCAATTTTGTTTTCAAAATTGGTCGGTGTTGAATTGCGCCTTGTTGGATTATAGCGAACATAGCAAAGTTGAATTATCAGATTGCTTGATTGCCCGACAAGCCAAAAGTAATGGGGCAACGCCGCTTTATACGTTTGAAAACGAAAAGAAGCTAGGTGGATTTGCAGGCGTGGTTTGTCTTAAAGATGATTTTGAAAAGTGAAATGGCTTGGTTGTGTAAAGTGTTTGATTTTAAATATAAAAATTAATTTTAATTGAATGGCAAATAATGGGGCATGATGCACTGGCAAGAGGTAAAACAAATTTATCCTAAACAATGGCTGATTATCGAAGCATTACAGGCACATACTGAAGCGGACAAACACAGGCATGTGGATGATTTAGCGGTGATTGAGCCTTGTGTGGATGCCAAAAACGCCTTGCAAAAATACCGTTTGCTACATCAGCAATATCCTGAACGGGAGTTTTATTTTGTGCATACCAGCCGGGAGGCATTGGATATTGAGGAGCGGCAAGGGCTGGGGATTCGGAACAAGTGAAGCCGCTTGTTTTGCAGGATAAAATGAGTATTGGTGAATTAGGCTTTCATTTGTAGAAGGTAGAATTTATTTTTGTAAACAACGGGTTATCTTTTAAATAAAATAGAGAAAAATAGGCCAATCACGTTAGAGATACCCGGCCAGTATTTGAATCAGCAGAATCCGATACAAATGGTAACGCAAATTAAGCCTTATGCGGCTTTGTTGATGTTTCAATCGGGGTGGTTTTCGCACGGAGCGGCGTGTGAGTTTGCATCTGTGCATATTGATCAGTTTTTGCAAGCCTGTAAGCTGCATCATTTCAGCGTGATGGATACAACGGCGGAGGCTGTTGAGGTGGATGTGTTGCGTTTTCAGCAACGGCCACACAGCATGATTGTTATTGCGGATGTACCAATCACCTTTCAAGAAATCGTATTGATTAGTCATTAAGAAACTGATTTTTCAATGATTTTGAAAATATCAACTCGGTATCTTCAAGTTGATTGGGTGTATATATATGTGTGATTCGGATATTTTTGTCAGTGAGAGTTTGCCTGAGCGGATATGGGTTTTGGCAAATGAGAGAAAGGCGTTATTTTGCAGGTTGTGCTGAGTGAAACAAAGCGCATTAAGGTGGCTTAAATGTTGGAAATGTGGTTTCTTGCTTTAGCGGCTTTCTATAATGAGGCACATTATATCGAATTAAGGAATTTATTAATAATATGAATAGGTCTAATTATTTTAACTATATAGAAGAAAAACTATCGATTCTCGCAACTCGTGTTGAGTTACGCGGTAATTTGAATATACTTGATTTACATCTGCATTCAGAAAATTTCTATGCAGATTTTTTTAATTTGTTATTCAACTGGGAATTGAAAAATTTAAATCCCATAAAACAAAATGTCGAAGGAATAGACCTATTTGATTTAAAAAACAAAATAGTTATTCAAGTTTCTGCTACAGCTACAAGAGGAAAAATAGAATTTTCCTTATCAAGGAATATATTAAGCCAATATAAAGATTTTGATTTTAAATTTATTTCTATATCAAAAAATGCTAATGATTTAAGAAAAAAAGACTTTAAAAACCCTTATAACCTTAGTTTTGTACCATCAAAAGATATTTATGATGTTCATTCTATATTAAGGATAATACCAACTCAGATAGACAAGCAAAAGTTGATTTATGAATTTATAAAAAAAGAGTTAGGCTCAGAACCTGACAGAATGAAAATTGAAACTAATTTAGCGGCTATTATTAATATTTTATCAAAAGAAAATTTGAATCAAGAAAATGATAAATATCAAATTAATGAATATGAAATAGAAAGAAAAATTGAATTTAATGAATTAGATAGTGCTAAATCAATAATAGATGATTATAGTATTCATCATGCTATAATTGATAGCATTTACTCAGAATTTGATAGACAAGGTTCTAATAAAAGCTTATCTGTGCTGTCTTCAATTCGAAAAATTTATATAATCCATAAAAAGTTATTAACTTCTGATGAGCTATTTTTTAAAGTTATTAATGATTTAATAGACAAAATCCAAAATAGTTCAAATTATGAAAAAATACCTTATGATGAATTGGAACTTTGTTTGAATATTTTAGTTGTTGATGCGTTTATTCGCTGTAAAATTTTTGAAAATCCAAATGGTTATAATTATGTTGCTACCGGATAATATACACCCTGAGCATACCGTTTATTACAATGGAGCTTTTATTTTAGAAGTATTGCAAAATAACCGTGTCATAAGTATATTGGATTTATATTTAAATACAAAAAACAAACATGACTTATCTATGCCTGTTTTTATACTTTGCTTAGATTGGTTATTCTTGCTAAATTTAATTGCTTTTGATGAAAATGGAAAGATTATATTATGTTCTTAAAGTCACTCACCATTTCAACCAATGAAACAATTATTCGTGAAATAAATTTTCACGAGGGCTTGAATTTAATTGTTGATGACACACCAAGCGAAAAATCTAAAGAAACAGGTAATAATGTTGGAAAAACAACTATCCTTATGTTGATAGATTTTTGTTTAGGTGCAAACCCTAAAAACATTTATGTTGATCCAGAGAATAAAAGAGAAGAATATAAACTTGTTAAAGAATTTCTGGTAAATAATAAAGTTATAATTAAATTACTATTAAAGGAAGATTTATCAAGTAGATATTCGCGGGAAATTTTGATAGAAAAAAACTTTTTATTGCGTAATCAAAAAATTCAGCGCGTAAACAATATACAAAGAACAGATGATGAGTTTGAAGAGTCTTTGACTAATTTTTTATTTCCAAATCATTATGGAAAAAAGCCGTCATTTAGACAAATTATATCTCATAACATTCGCTATAAAGACTTAAGTGTTAATAATACACTTAAAACATTGGACAATTATACTAGCGATGCGGAGTACGAAACACTGTATTTATTTTTGTTTGGTTGTGATTTTGAACATGGCGATAGTAAACAAAATTTATTAAAAGAAATTGATTTAGAAAACAAATTTAAAAAACGTCTTGAAGAGTTTCAAACTAAATCTGCTTATGAAACCGCTTTATCCTTGTTAGAAAATGAAATTAAAATATTAGATGATAAAAAGGCAACGTTTAATTTAAATAAAAATTTTGAAGAAGATTTAGATAATCTAAACAATGTTAAATATCAAATTAATGTATTGAGTTCTGAAATTAGTAAGCTAAATATCAGAAAAAATTTAATTTGTGAAGCGGAGCATGATTTAAATGCTAACATTTCACAAATTGATTTAAAACAATTAGAAATGATTTATAGCCAAGCTACATCTCAAATAATCGATATTCAGAAAACTTTTGAAGAAATGGTCTTTTTTCATAATCGAATGATTACAGAAAAGGTAAAATATATCACCAAAGATTTACCAAAACTTGAAACTGAAATAAAATCTAAATCAGAACATTTAAAACGTCTTTTACAAGAGGAAGCTGATTTAACTGCCATTATCGCTCGCAGCGAATCTTTTGAAGAGTTGGAAAAATTAATTTCAGAATTGAATGAAAAATATAGAAGAAAAGGAGAATATGAAAAAACAATTCAACAGCTATCAGAAGTCGAAGTTAAGTTAGTTGATTTACATACGCGGTTAGATGATATTGACGCTGAACTATTTTCCCAAGAGTTTGAACATAAAATTCGAGAACAAGTTAATAAATTTAATAAACACTTTGCTGCAATTTCATCTGAACTTTATGGGGAACAATATGCTGTAAAATTTGATCCTATTGTTGACAAAAAAGAAAGACATTTATATAAATTCAGTGCTTTTAATACTAATTTTAGCTCAGGAAAAAAGCAAGGCGAAATATCATGCTTCGATATTGCTTACACCCTATTTGCTGATGAAGAAAATATCCCTTGTTTACATTTTTTATTGAATGACAAAAAAGAGTTAATGCATGACAATCAACTTTTGAAAATAGCAGAGTTAGTTGAAAATAAAAGAGTACAATTTGTAGCTTCGATTCTAAAAGACAAATTGCCAGATGAATTAAATAAAGAAAAATATTTTGTAGTCAAATTATCACAAAACAATAAACTTTTTAAAATCGAAGCTGATTCTTAATATGGCAAACACTCATCACAGCCCTGCCACTAAAATAAATGCCTTTCCTTAACTTTATTCAAGACAGCTTAAAAAACTTGGAAGTTACTCATAATGAGGAATTTCAATTTACAAAATTTAATCCTAAACAAAATGTTTATCGCATAACAAGCAATCCAGAAAATGAAACACTAACCAATCCCTTTGAAAACGTAAAAGACGTTTTATCTTATGCACAATCACTTAGAGAAAAGGCTTACCGATGATTTTTATAGACACGAATATGGTCATCGAATACATAAAAAATAAAAGCTTTCTTAAAAGCCGTTCACGCATTCCTTAAATCATTTTCAAAATTGGAGGCATATAAAATGCGATTAGATAAACAAATACAAGAGCATGTTTTTTTATTGCCGACAGAGTTAAAAGCGGATGCTTTAGATTTTGTGTTGTTTTTAGAGCATAAAAGCGCAAAAGAAGCAGATGAAAAAAACAGCAGTTTTTAAAACTGCTTCATAGTATTGAACCTGTCAAAGCTCCTTTTGCTTCTGAGGAAATGACAGCGATGTTACGGCAATGACAAGAACAGCTTATTATTGATGCTACAGCAGTAGGGCAAAATGTTAGCGGTGAATAAATACCAGCCCCTGCTCAGGTTTGTCGCGGGCATGGCCCGCTCCTATCGAATGATTTTTCTTAGCTTAAGGGCGTTCCCTTAACGTCTACCATACCGCCCCAAATCAAATACCCCCACCTGTACAGCCTTGCCATTGCGGTAGTGCTGTAGGAAGTTGTCGTAGTAGGCCCAGAATTGTGGATGGTTGCGGCTGATGCCGTACGCGCTGAAAAATTGCGCGATGCTGGCTTCGGTTTGTGCTTGTTGCAGTTGGGTGATGAAGCCTTCCATTTGGTCGCTGGTGATGGCGAAAAATTGGTTGGGATAACTGCCTACCAAGCCGGGTAGGACGCTTAGGGTGTCGCGTTCGGGTTGGCGGCGTTGGTTTTCGCCGAATAGTACGGCGACGTGGCGGAATTGGCGGTTGCGGATCAGCGTGTAAACAGTTTTTTGTTCGGGGTGCGCGGCGGTGCTGATTTGCAAAAATGACACTTCGGGCAGGGCGGCGATGGCCGGGCCTTTGAGTTCGGCCAGTTGCTTGGCGAAATTGTCGTAATCAGGCAATGGCGCAGGCGGTTCTGGGGTGGCTACCGTTGGCGCAGGGCAAGGCTCTTGTGGACAAGGGGTTGCTATCGTTGCCGGGGCCTGCGCATTTTCAGGGGGGGCGGCGGGTGTTGGGATAGGCGCGGCGATGGCGGGCAGTTTGCCGAACAGTTCGCGGGTGTAGTCTTGGCTTGAGTAGCTGATGGCTGATTCGGCTTGGTTGGCGAAATCGGGTTTGGCGAACACGCCTAGCCATTGGCTGTCCAGGCCTTGATACCAACTGTCATGGACGATGGGGCGCACGGCTTTAGGCAAAAATTGCAGGAAGTTGTTTTCCGCTTCGCTACGCAACAAGTCCAGCGTCAGCCGGGTGCTGAGTTGGTAAGCCGTGTCGCCATAGACGTTAAAGCCTGCCAGCAACAGGTAATGCAGGCGTTCAAACAGGGGATAATCAATGACCCAGGCGGTGTTAGGCGCGTGGCCTTGGAAGCCTTTGACGACGGAGGCGTTATCATCATGGCGGAACAGGGTCAGGTAAGCGTTATCGTTGCTGCCATCGCCGTTCCAAAGTAAGGTTTCGTCAACCGTTACGCCCTTAAGCAAGGCTGCTTGGGTAAATTCCGCTTTGTGTTCAAGATATTGTTTGTTAAGGCCTTTTAGTTCAAACCATTCGGTAAATCCGGCATTTTCCCCGGTGGCGGCGGGCAGGCGTAACAGCGGGCTGTTTTCGCTTAAAAATTGTTGGTTTTGCGCATCCAGGTCGGTGCGGGGTTTTAGGAAGGCAATCCAGGTTTGGTCATGCAAGCCGCTCAGTCCTGTGTGTTGGATGAGTGCGGGGCTTTTGAAAATCGCTGAGAAAAAATACCCGGCATCGTCGAGCAAGAATTGGTGACGGGCGGAAACGGGTAAATCCTTAAAAGTATCAAACGGTTGTGCGGCATTTTGTTGCGGGTAAGGCGGCACTTGGGCGACGGTTACGGTGGGTTTTAAGAACAATTCCTTAATCCGTGCCATTTTGGCATCGCCCAATTCATAGACGGCGTGGTTTTTGTCCGCAAGAGCTTCGGTGACGGCTTGTAATCGGTAAGAAAACGCGCTGCTGTCAGGCGCGGTGTAAGGGTGCTGGCTGGCCAACTCTTGAATTGGTAAGCCGGGTGCGGTTTTGGAGCGCACCAGCCGATAGAATTCGTTGGCGGGATGGCCGTTAAAATGCAGGTGGCCGCTGTAAAGGTGTTCGTAAAGGTAACGGGCGGTCAGTTGCACGGCAGGTGCGGGATCGTTGAGGAATTGTTCCCATTTGCTGATTTCGGCCAGTGCGGCTTCGGATAAATCGGCGGGAGGGCTGTTTTTCGCACCGTCCTGTAGCCAATTCATTAGGGTTTCGTGTTCGGTTTTGTTTAAGCCCGGCAAGATGTGCGGCATTCCGGCAAACGGATGTTTTTGGGCGAATGCGTTGAATTCCTCCAGAGTGGGGCATTCTTCATCGCCTTTAGGGTGTGTGCTGGTGTCAGGAAACGGGTTGTCGTGTTTCAAGGCCAGCATTTTGGCGACTAAAGAGTTATTGAGGTTGATCTCAGGAAATTGGGATTTTTCGTTGAGGACGGCAAAAAAGCCTAGGTTGCGCCATGCGTCTGGTGTTTTGCCGTCAACCAGCAAGCGGGTAGGGGTGAGGGCTTGCCAACGTAGCCCATAAATCGCTTGTTTGCTGGCTCCGCGTTGCAGGCCTTCGTAAGAAGCCAAATCCAGTTGGCACGGCGCGTCATAGCCCGTGTGGCAGGATACGCAACGGGTTTCTAAGATGGGTTTGACTGAGTTGTAGGCCAAACGTCCGGGTTTGTGTTTGGAGTCTGTCGCGATGAATGTTGTTTTGGGGTCGTCTTTGCCGTCAAAAACCGTGCTGGGTTCAATGCCCATTAGGTACAGGACTAACGCGGACAAGCCGACAAGCAACAGCAAACTGGACAATATTCTCATCATGATCTGTAAGGGGGTATGGGTGTCTTGCGATGTGTGGACAAAAGCGCCACGTCGGTTCAGTAACAGTGATTGTGCCGCCGTTTAGGCTTTTAGTTTGCGCCGGATTTCTTGTTGCCGGTAGTCGGTTTGGCGTTGTCCGGCGTTGTCGAGAAATTGTTGGCGGGTGGCATCGTTCACTTGCGTCCATTGGGTGATTTCAGTCAAGGAGCGGAAGCAGCCCAAACAAACGTCTTGTTCGTCCAGGCAACAATTGCGGATACAGGGGGAAGCGATACGGTCGGTGTGTGCGTTCATTATCAAACCAAAATATCAAGCGAATTTGCGCCAGTGTGCCAGTTTTTGGCATTTAAGCAATGGCAGTGCCAAGTGTTTTAGTTTATATGAGCAATGCGTCTAATTTTTTTTGTTGCTCTAAAGCATAAAGGTCATCAAAGCCACCGACGTGCAGGTCTCCGATGTAAATTTGCGGCACGGTGCGGCGGCGGGTCTTTTGCATCATCTCTTCACGCAAACCGGGTTTGGAATCCACGTTGATTTCCGTGTAAGACGCACCTTTTTTGTCCAGTAGCCGCTTCGCCATGATGCAATACGGGCAAATAGTGGTGGTGTAGATGAGTATCTCAGGCATGGGCGGATAATGTTTGTTAAACTATGCGGCATTCTATCGGTAAAGGCCACGTGATTCAATGTCGGGCATATGTTGCCTGATTGCCTTTCTGATAGGACAAAAACCATAGGCCTAGCCAATCAAAACCAGTGTTATGAGGGACTGACATGAGCGATTTACCCGAAAATTTAAAATACGCCGACACCCATGAATGGGCCGACCTGCAAGCCGACCAAGTCGTGCGCGTTGGCATCACCGATTTTGCCCAGCAACAATTAGGGGATTTGGTGTTTGTGAGTTTGCCCGATTTGGGGCGCAGGGTGGTCGCGGGTGAACAATGTGCCGTGGTCGAGTCGGTCAAGACCGCCTCCGATTTGCACAGCCCGGTCACAGGCGAGATCATCGCCGTCAATGACGTATTGCAAGACGAACCTGAACAAATCAATGACCAACCTTATCAGGCGTGGATTTTTACCGTCAAGGCAGACGAACCCGCCGAATTGGCCGCGTTATTGGATGCTCCGGGTTATCTGCAAATAACCGAGTAAAATGGATTTGTCAAACAGGGAACGTCTTTTGAAGTTATTTCCAACTTAATCTATAGCAAACATGGCTAACCAAAATGCAAAAGGCCTAAAACGCCTTGTGAACGCCTGCTTTTTTTCCGCCGCAGGTTTTAAGGCGACTTGGCAACATGAAGAGGCTTTCCGCCAAGAAGTCATATTATTTATCGTCACTACGCCCTTGGCCATTTGGCTGGGCGAGACCGTTGTCGAAAAACTTTTGCTGATCGGCAGCATGGTCTTGGTGATGCTGGTTGAGCTGTTAAACTCTGCCGTTGAGGCGGTCGTTGACCGGGTCGGGTTTGAACATCATGAATTGTCAGGCCGCGCCAAGGACATTGGTTCGGCGGCGGTGATGATGTCGCTGGTTTGGGCGGCGGTCACTTGGGCGTTAATCTTACTTTGAAGGAAAAATAATGAGTGCGTTAATTTGCGGTTCTATGGCGTATGACACCATCATGGTGTTCCACGACAAATTCAAACATCACATCCTGCCGGAAAAAGTCCATATCCTGAACGTATCGTTTTTGGTTCCGGTCATGCGCCGCGAATACGGCGGTTGTGCCGGAAACATCGCCTACAACCTGAACCTATTGGGCGAAGAAGCCCTGATTATGGCCGTGGTCGGGCATGATTTTGAACCTTACAGCCATTGGTTGAGCCAGCACGGTTTGTCCAGTGAATTTATCAGGATTCTGGATAACCACTACACAGGCCAAGCCTATATCACGACCGATGAAGACGGTAACCAAATCACCGCCTTCCATCCGGGTGCGATGAACTCATCGCATTTGAATTCCGTTCCAACAGACCGCCGTGACATCAGCATCGGGATTGTTTCACCCGACGGCAAAGAAGGGATGCAGCAACACGCCGCGCAATTTGTTGAACAAGAAATCCCGTTCATGTTTGACCCAGGCCAAGGGATGCCGATGTTTGATGGCGCCGAGTTGTTGCAGTTTATCGACCAAGCCACGTGGGTGACGCTGAACGATTATGAATCCGAATTGATGCAAGAACGCACGGGCTTGTCATTGGAAGAAATCGCCGAACGGGTCGAGGCTGTCATCGTTACTTTGGGCGGCAAAGGTTCAAAAATTTATACCCAAGGCCGTAGCCTGATTATCCCCGCTGCAAGGCCCCACGCCATCAATGACCCGACTGGCTGCGGCGATGCTTACCGTGCCGGTTTGTTGTACGGCATCATGAACGAATTGGATTGGGAAGTGACCGGACGCATCGCCTCGTTGCTGGGCGCGATTAAAATCGAACATCACGGCACACAAAACCATCATTTTAATATGGACAGTTTCAAACAACGTTACCGCGAGAATTTCGGCAATTCTTTCTAAGCCTTGCTTGTAAACCTGCGGGCAGGATGCCCGCGCTCCATCACCCACCCTCACTGCCTCTAAGTTAAGGTGATGTTGCTCCCTCTCCCTGAGGGAGAGGGTTGGGGTGAGGGGGATTAAATAAGTAAACTGGCCTCATTTTAGTCCACTTATCCCTCCTTCTCCTTTATGCCCTTAGGGTTGGAATCAGCAGGTTTTTTTACTTAACTTAATGACAGTGACTTACGCCCCTTTCCAAACCATGCTGAACAACACCCGACAATTGCTGGAAATCATGGAGCAACTGCGCCATCCCGAACAAGGTTGCCCGTGGGATTTGAAACAAAATTACGCCACACTCATCCCGTATATCATTGAAGAAGCCTACGAAGTCGTTGATGCCATCGAGCGCAATGATTTGGCCGATTTACGCTCGGAGTTGGGCGATTTGTTGCTGCAAGTCGTATTCCAGGCGCAAATCGCCAAAGAAAGCGGGTTGTTTGATTTTGAAGCCGTTGCCGCCAGCATCAGCGACAAACTGATCCGCCGTCATCCGCATGTGTTCGGTGATGCCGTGTTTGAAAACGACGCTCAACGCCACCAAGCCTGGGAACAAGCTAAAGCGTTAGAGCGGCAAGAAAAACAGCCCGAAAACCTCAGTGCCTTGGATGGCATCGCCATGAGCTTGCCCGCCCTGATGGCCTGCGAAAAAATCCAAGACCGCGCTTCGCAACAAGGCTTTGATTGGCCGGACGTTCTGCCCGTTTTTGATAAAGTGTTGGAAGAGTTGGATGAAGTCAAAGACGCTTGGCAATCGGGCGACCAAGCCCATATCCAAGAAGAAATCGGTGATTTATTGCTGGTCACGGTCAATTTGGCAAGGCACTTAAAAGTCAGCCCGGAAATCGCCCTCAAACAAAGCATCCAAAAATTCACCCGCCGATTTCAATTTATCGAACAACGGGTTGCCGCGACAGGCCGGGGCATGACCGACTGCGAATTGGCGGAATTGGATGCCTTATGGGACGAGGCCAAAGTGGCCTTAAAGAAACCTGCGTCACCGTAATCCGTCGGAACGTGTTTGGCTTGAAAAATAACTTCCCGAAATCACAGGCTTAGTCGTAATATGTACAGTTATCTTGGCATTTATGGCAGGTTTTTACCGCCTAAAACACCGCCAATGCTGGGTTTGGCGCGTTTGGCAAACTGGCCAACGCAACCCTGCACACCCGATCAAAAATTGAATATAAAAACAAGAGCTTAATGATGGACTACAAAAAAACTTTAAATTTGCCTAACACCGGATTCCCGATGAAAGGCAATCTGGCGCAACGCGAACCGGAACAACTGAAAAAATGGCAGCAACTGGAACTGTACCAAAAAATCCGCGCTAACCGTGCGGGCAAGCCCTTGTTTGTGCTGCATGACGGCCCGCCGTATGCGAACGGCGAAATCCATATCGGCCATGCCGTCAATAAAGTGCTGAAGGATTTCATCCTCAAATCCAAAACGCTCAGTGGCTTTGACGCACCATATGTGCCGGGTTGGGATTGCCACGGTTTGCCGATTGAATTGCAAGTGGAGAAAAAAGTCGGCAAAGCCGGGGCGAAAGTTACCCCTGCCGTGTTCCGCAAAGCCTGCCGCGAATACGCGGGCAAGCAAGTTGCCATCCAAAAAGAAGCGTTCATGCGCTTGGGGATTTTTGGCGACTGGGAAAATCCTTACCTGACCATGGATTTTAAGTTTGAAGCAGACATCGTGCGTTCGCTCGGACGCATCAGCGCGAAAGGCCATATCACCAAGGGCGCAAAACCCGTGCATTGGTGTACCGATTGTGGTTCGGCCTTGGCGGAAGCGGAAGTCGAGTATGAAGACAAACGCTCATCAGCCATTGATGTGCGCTTCCAAGCGGTTGATGAAGCCGCATTTTTGGCCTGTTGCCAACATGTGGAAGGCCACGAAGGCCACGGCCCGGTATCGGTGGTGATTTGGACGACCACACCGTGGACACTGCCTGCCAACCAAGGCGTGGCTTTAAACGCCGACCTCGATTATGACTTGGTGCAATGTCCAACCGAGCGTTTGCTGATTGCTAAAGCCTTGCTTAAAGATACTATGTTGCGGTATGGCATTGATGATTATCACGTCATTGCCGATTGCCAAGGCTCGGATTTGGAACACCAATTGTTGCAACACCCGTTTTATGACCGCCAAGTGCCGATTATCTTAGGCGACCACGTTACGACAGACGCGGGTACAGGCGCAGTCCACACCGCACCCGGCCACGGTCAGGAAGACTATGTGGTCGGACGTAAATACGGTTTGCCTGTCGATAACCCTGTTGGCAACGATGGCGTGTTTTTGCCGAGCACCCCGCTATTTGCAGGCAAGCACGTCTTCACTGCTAACGGTGAAGTTGTTGAATTGTTGCAAGAACGCGGCAAATTGTTGCATCACCATGCGTTGTTGCACAGTTACCCGCATTGCTGGCGGCATCACACGCCCATCATTTTCCGTGCCACGCCCCAATGGTTCATTTCTATGGAACAAAACCATTTGCGCGAGTTGGCTTTAAGTGAAGTGCAGAAAGTGCAATGGATCCCCGACTGGGGCCAAGCGCGTATCGAAAGCATGATGAATGGTCGCCCTGACTGGTGCATCTCTCGCCAACGCACATGGGGCGTGCCGATCACCTTTTTCATCCACAAAGAAACGGGCGAATTGCATCCACGCAACGCTGAATTGATTGAACAAGTCGCGCTGCGGATTGAAGAAAAAGGCATAGACGCTTGGTTTGAGCTGGAAGCGGCAGAATTGCTCGGCGATGAAGCGGCGTTTTACGATAAAACCACCGACACGCTGGATGTCTGGTTCGATTCGGGCGTGACCCATGCGGCAGTTTTGGAACGGCGCGGCGAACTGCAATTTCCAGCCGATTTGTATCTGGAAGGTTCAGACCAACATCGTGGCTGGTTCCAATCGTCATTGTTAGCGTCGGTCGCCATGAACGATGTCGCGCCATACAAAGCCGTGTTGACGCACGGTTTTACGGTCGATGCCAAAGGCGAAAAAATGTCCAAATCTAAGGGTAACGTCATTCCGCCGCAAAACGTCATGAAAAACCTGGGCGCGGATGTGTTGCGTTTATGGATAGCGGCCACCGATTATCGCGGTGAAATGCGCGTGTCCGATGAGATTTTGGAGCGCACCACTGACGGCTACCGCCGTTTGCGTAACACGGCGCGGTTTTTGTTGTCGAATTTGGCCGATTTTGACCCTGCCCAACACCTCGTCGCTACCGACGGTTTGCTGGCCTTAGACCGTTGGATGGTTGACCGGGCTTTTCTGCTGCAAGAAGAAGTCAAAGCTGCTTACGAAGCTTACCAATTCCAGCATGTCTACCAAAAAGTCCATCATTTTTGCGTGATAGATTTGGGCGGCTTTTATCTGGACATCATCAAAGACCGCCAATATACCGCCAAAACTGACGGCTTGGCGCGGCGTTCGGCGCAAACCGCGATGTACCATGTTTTGGAAGCTTTGACCCGCTGGCTTGCGCCCATCACCAGCTACACCGCCGAAGAAATCTGGCAGTATTTGCCAGGGCAACGTGGCGAATCGGTGTTCTTGGCAACGTGGTACGAAGGTTTGTCTACATTAGATGAAAACACCGCCATGAACCGCGAATTCTGGCAAAAAATCATGGCGATCCGCCCTGATGTCAGCAAAGAACTGGAAAAAAGCCGCACCAAAGGCGAGATAGGCGCATCCTTGAACGCAGAAATTGATTTGTATTGCAACGAAGCGTATCTAGCTGATTTGCAAGCCTTGGAAGAGGAATTGCGCTTTGTGTTCATCGTTTCTAACGCCAGCGTATTTCCCGAAAGCGCCGCACCAGAAGACGCAGTAGCCAGTGAAATTGACGGCGTGAAAATCAAAGTCCGCGTGTCCGAACACGGCAAATGCGTGCGTTGCTGGCATCAACGCCCTGATGTCGGCAGCCACGCCGAACACCCGGAATTGTGCGGGCGTTGTGTCGAAAACGTCGCGGGCGATGGGGAAGTCAGACGTTATGCTTAAATGGTTGTGGTTGTCCGTGCTGTCTTTGGTCTTAGACCAAGCCAGCAAACTCGCCATTGCCGGCACCATGGAACTGCACGAATCCATCCCGCTGTTCCCGTCCTTTAATTTGACTTATGTGCTTAACACGGGAGCGTCGTTCAGTTTTTTGAGCGACGCGGGCGGCTGGCAACGCTGGTTGTTTGCCGGGCTGGCGGTCATCGTCAGCGCGGTCTTAAGCGTATGGCTGGCGCGTTTGCAAAAACACGAAACCCTACTGGCCGTGGCCTTATCGCTGGTTTTGGGAGGCGCGGTCGGCAACCTGATTGACCGCTTGGCCTACGGCTACGTCATCGACTTTTTCGATTTTTACGTCGGAACCTGGCACTTCGCGGTGTTTAATGTCGCCGATGCCGCGATTAGTATTGGCGTAGGGCTGATGGTGCTGGAATCGTTTGGGGTGGGTAAGGCGAAAGAAAACGGATTGGGTGGGGCGGGTTAGCTTATTGAGCCTAGCGAAATAACGTAACCCGACATAGACCGTCTCTCTGTCAGGTTGCACAACCGTTATTCGGGTCACTTAATCTTGGGATACATAATCAATGCTAAATTCGTTAGAAATCGAGCAACATCTAAAAGAAATAGGATTTAGACAGCATATTACCCATGCACGAATCAATGGATTTATTCGCGATGATATTAAGAATCCACTGTATGTAAAAACACCGAGCGGAAACACTACGTCAGAATTTGTGACAACTAATCCACTTGTGATTCATTCCGAATACAAAAATCAAAAAGAATCTATTTTAAAATTAGTCGGTATTTATCCTGATTGGTCAAATTATTACCATAATTCAAATTTAAAAGAATTTAATAGAAGAAAAAACAAAGGAGAGAATAGAATTTACTATGGAATAGCAGTTGATGTAGAAAGTGAAAAAGCTTTGGAAGGATTTGTAGGATGGCTTTCTGGAACACTTTTATCTGTAAAACCTAGCGCATCTGAATATGAAGATATTGAAAATGCAAAAGATAATTTAAATGATGCTTCAGAAACAACAAGAGTAATGCTTATCCAAGCTCGCTTGGGTCAAGGAAAATATAGAGATGAGCTAATAAATTATTGGGAAGAATGTTCGGTTTCTGATGTCAGCCTACTTAGTTTTTTGAAAGCATCTCATATAAAGCCTTGGCGTGATTCCAACAATTTTGAACGTTTGGATAAGTTCAATGGCCTACTATTAAATCCTATATTGGATGAGGCTTTTGATCAGGGCTTTATTAGTTTTTCTGATGACGGCAAAATTCTCATAAGCCAAGCGTTAAATGGGAAAGAAAAACAATTATTAATATCCCCAGAAATGTCCTTGAAAAAAATTGAGGCGGAACATTTAAAATATCTTGAATGGCATCGCGACAATATTTTCAAGTTGCAGAACGTATAATAAGCAATCCAACAAAATTGTAGAAATAAACTTAATGAATAAAGTTGAAAAAAATCAAGCAAGCGAAACCTCATGGGATCATTTTATTCGTGATAAATTAGAAATCAAATCACCCAAATGGCATCAAAATATACTTGCCAAAAGAAAAATACAAATTGACGAAGGCACTGCTCAATTTCGACCAATCGCAGAACTACGCCCAAGACAACCAAAATAATAAGCCCATCCAACACACCAACTTTTAAGTGGACACTATGCAATTATTAAAAAAACAACTGGCATTACTTTCATTCATCGCTTTGTGTGCTAACCCGCTGGTCTTTGCCGAAACGGACGGACAGGCTGGACACGAATCCCATGACATCCATAATTCGCAAAATAGCGTTGATTGGCCGGGTGTTTACCACGGTTTCACACCGTGTAGCGATTGCCGGGGCGTTAAGACATCGCTGGCGTTGAACAGCAACGGCACTTATATTTTGATGACCCAATTCATCGGCAAATCGGAGCGGGAATTTGTCGAAAAGGGGCGTTTTACTTGGAGTGAAAAAGTCAACACCATTGATTTGACCCCGCATAAAAACCCGACCGTGCGCCACTATTCTGTCAGCGAAAATACCCTGACCCAGCTTGACGATAACGGCAACCGTTATGCAGGCAAAAATGCCAACGCTTATGTTTTGCGTAAAATTGAAACCAAAGAACCGCTGGCTTCGCATTCAGGCCATTAAAACCTACCGGGTTGGCTACAAGAATGAGCCAACCCTTTTTATGCCACAAAAGACAATGCCTGCCCGTCAAGCCCCGCGTTTTACGTTATAATTACCCCCTTTTTTTAACTCAACCCCACAAAACCCACCGTGTCGAGTCTAAACAACGATTTATCTACCTTTCAAGGGCTTATCCTTGCCCTGCAAACTTACTGGGCCGAGCAAGGCTGTGTGTTGTTGCAACCTTTAGACCAAGAAGTCGGCGCAGGTACTTTCCATCCCGCCACCTTCTTACGCGCCATCGGCCCTGAACCTTGGAGTACGGCCTATGTGCAACCATCACGCCGCCCCACGGATGGACGTTTTGGCGAAAACCCTAACCGTTTGCAGCATTACTACCAATATCAAGTGCTGATGAAGCCATCACCGGACAATATCCAAGAACTCTACCTTGGCTCGCTGAAAGCTCTGGGTTTTGATTTATTGGAGCATGACATCCGTTTTGTCGAAGATAATTGGGAATCACCGACGCTAGGCGCATGGGGCTTGGGCTGGGAAGTGTGGCTGAACGGCATGGAAGTCACCCAGTTCACCTATTTCCAACAAGTCGGCGGTTTGGAATGCCGCCCCGTATCCGGCGAAATCACCTACGGCCTGGAACGCTTGGCGATGTATTTGCAAGGTGTAAAAAGCGTTTATGACTTAGTGTGGGCCCGCACCGCGCACGGTGTCGTCACTTACGGCGACGTGTTCCACCAAAACGAAGTGGAAATGTCCGCGTTCAACTTCGACCACGCCAACGTGCCGTTTTTGTTCCAATGTTTTGATACTTACGAGCAAGAATGCCAAAAATTGATTGAACTGGGCTTGCCGTTGCCAGCCTACGAAATGGTCTTAAAAGCCTCGCACACGTTCAATTTGCTCGATGCCCGCCACGCCATTTCCGTCACCGAACGCCAACGCTATATCTTGCGGGTGCGGACTTTATCGCGTGCCGTGGCTGAAGCCTATTATGCGCGGCGTGAGTCTTTGGGCTTTCCGATGTGCCAAACCAGCTAAAGGTTATCCGTCATGTTAAAAAGATTGTATGTCCATAATTACAAATGCTTAGTTAATTTTGAAATTAACTTTGATCAGGATATTAGTCTTTTTTTGGGGGCGAATGGGTCGGGGAAATCTACGGTTTTTGAGGTTTTGGCGAAGTTGCGACGGGTGATTGTCGGAGAAGAAAAAGTCACTAACGTTTTTGATTATACAGATACGCCTAGATGGTTAGGGTATAATCCCGTAGAAAAAACTGAAGTCAGCTTTGAGCTTGATATTGAAATAAATAAATTAATTTTCAAATACTTACTAATCATAGAATTTGTTAATTGGACTAAGGAAGTGAGTGTTAAAGAAGAATCTTTAATGCTCGATGGTGATATTTATATTCAATCTAAGGGTGAAAAAACTGTCTCATTCGTAAGCAATAACGAAGAATATTCATTCGATAATTCTAGGTCCAGCATAGGTCGGCATTTTCCAAGTAAAAAATTTTTAAATTACTTAAGGTCTTTATTTATAGTTCGAATTAAACCTTATGAAATGTTATCAACCATTTACAAAGCCAATTCGGAAGTTCAAACAGATTTTTCAAATTTTTCTGAATGGTTCGCTCATCTCAACGAAAAATATAGAAGAGAAATATCTGTTTTTGAAAATGTAATGCGTGATATTTTGCCTAGGTTTGATATTTTTCATATTGAGCAAGCCGGACAGGTTAAGGTTTTACAAGTAGATTTTGAAGACTCAAACGACAAGAAAAAAATTGTCACTTATTACTTCAATGAACTCTCAGATGGTCAAAAAATATTAATTGCGCTTTATGCTTTAATTTATTGTGTCCCAGAAAACTCAATGATTTGTATTGACGAACCCGAAAATTTTTTAGCTTTGCCTGAAATACAACCGTGGCTTAACGAATTACGAGACAAATGCAAAGAAAGAAATCTACAGGCTTTGCTAGTTTCTCATCATCCTAGTTTAATCAATTTCTTAGCTCCAGACTCCGGCTATTGGTTTTCAAGGCAAGAAAATAACACTGCCTTCGAAAAAATCACTGAACAAGAAGAGGATGGCTTATCGCTTGCCCAATTAATTGAAATGGGTTGGATTTATGGCGATTAATCTTAAAGGTTATCGCATTACCGTGTTGTGTGAAGATATGGCCCAATATGATTTTCTCAGTTCTTATGCAAAAGCATTAGGTGCAGAAAATCGAAAAATATTTAAGTTACCTGCTTATAACAACGCCACCGTTTTAAAATATTACCCAAATGCTGTTAAGGATTATCGGCGTTTTGCGAATGAAAACATCGTGTTGATGGTAATGATAGATGCCGATGAAAAAACTATCCAAGAAAGGCTAAAGGAATTTGATGAAAAGTTGGATATTGAAAAAGCCAGATTAAATCAATCCACGCGATTAAATAACGAGAAAATTTTGCTGTTTGCGCCAATCCGAAACATTGAATCGTGGTTTCATTACATTCAAACAAATGCTGAGGATATTGAAACTAAAACGGATAGCTCTGGAAAAATTATTAGCTATAAAAATCAATATAAAAACCAAGACATCAGCGAGTTGGCAAAAAAATTAAAAGAAGAGATTTGCCTTAATGGCTTGCCTGACAACGCCCCTGCTTCGTTGCGTCATGCTTGCAACGAATTGAAACGCCTGAATAACTAACGTGATTAAGTTGATAACACCATCCGTAACTTGCCATCAAGCCCATAACTACAGCAACTTTATTCAAAGCGGCTGGTTTTCTGCGCTTAACGCATCGGTAGCAAAATAACATGGCAAACATCTTCAACTCGGTTCAGATTACCAATTTCAAATCGCTTAAGGATGTGACCTTAAGCGATTGCAAACGCATTAATTTGCTGATTGGTAAGCCGAATGTGGGGAAGTCTAATATTTTGGAGGCGATTGGGTTGTTCAGCATACCTTGTTTTCGTTACAACAAAAGCCAGAGTCTAACCCAATTTGTTAGGTACGAAAATTTGCCAGAGCTATTTTTTGACGGTAACGTCAGCGAAGAAATAAGTGTTAAAGCAGATGATGGAAGTTATTGTAAAGCTATTTATAGCGAGCGGGATGGTTCCGTTTCTTGCTTAATAAATAACAAAGTGAGCGGGGATCGTGATGTGGTATTTATTGTTAGCGATGATAATTGCATAGAAAATGATAGCCCGATTTCATTACTTAAATCTTTGCCACCTAAAGCTAAGTTTTATAAATTTTCACAAAATCCATCGTTAGGGAAATCGAACATATTCATTCAATATTTACTGCCACCGTATGGCATAAATATTTTTGAAGTCCTTCAAGCTTTTAAAGTAGTAAAAAAAGATTTGGCAAATATTTTTTCCGATTATGGATTAAAGCTATTATTCGATAAATCGGAGTATGCTTTAAAAGTAATGAAAAATCTGGATGAAGATAACATCATTTCTTTTCCTTACACTTCTATAGCGGACACATTACAACGCTTGATATTTTTCAAGGCAGCCATTGCTTCAAATCAAGATTCAATCTTGCTATTCGAAGAACCCGAAGCCCACTGTTTCCCTCCTTACATACGGCAAATAACCCAAGACATTATCGACTCAGAAACCAACCAGTTTTTCATCGCCACTCACAGCCCTTATGTGTTAAATGATTTCTTGGAATATGAACGCAATGACGTGGCTATTTTCATCGCCAATTTTAAAAATGGCGAAACTGTTATTAGACGGTTGACTGACGAAGAAGTAAACGACGTTTACCAGTACGGTATAGATTTATTTTTCAACCACGAATTATTTACGGATGATTAAGAATATTAATTACCACATCATCCCAGAGTGTTACTTAGATACCAATTTGGTTGAAACGATTGTTCCACCACAAAAGTTTAAAGGTTCTCAAGGATACAATCACCAGCACACTTGCAATGATGTTGTTAAGTTAATCAGGACACAATTGAACGACAATTTCGCTGTTGGCATTGTGGATAGGGATAAACGGAAACTGGAGCATACCGACGATTTTGAATTATTGGTATCCAAACAAAATTTAGAACTCCATGTCCGAAACAATAAAAACCATTATTTGATATTCCACAAACCGATTGAACAATGGTTGCTTGATGAAGCAGCGCTTTATGGAATTTCTTTGGTAAATCATGATTTACCAGCAACGCTAAAAGAACTTACAAAAATAACCAAGCGCGAATCCATCAAAACCGATCTGCGGTTTAAAAATCTGTTTCGAGACTTAAAAACACAAAACACTAGCGGTATCAATCTATTAGCCAAATGGGTTGAGTATCTAAAAGCAAACCCTTATAACGCCGACAAAACCACGTTACAAAACCTGTAGCAACAATTAATTAAAAAAGGTCGCCCTGTGACAGAAACACAACACTTACTTTTCGAATTAGGCTCCGAAGAATTGCCGCCTAAAACCCTGCTAAAACTTAGCAACGCCTTGCTAGATGGCATCGTCGCAGGTTTAAAAGCTGCCGATTTACATTTTACCGCCAGCAAAGCCTTAGCCACGCCGCGCCGTTTGGCGGTGTTGATTGAAAACTTGCAAACTGCCCAGCCGGACAAAACCGTGGAAAAACGCGGCCCGGCGATTCAGGCGGCGTTTGCGCCGGATGGTTCGCCTAGTAAAGCGGCGTTGGGTTTTGCGACTAGCTGCGGCACAAGTTTCGATCAGTTGGAACGCTTGAAAACCGATAAAGGCGAGTGGTTGAGCTACACGCAAGCCGTCAAAGGCCAAACGACCGCCGAAATCATCCCCGACATTATCCGCGCCGCCATCGCCGCGTTGCCGATTGCCAAACGGATGCGCTGGGGCAGTTTCGCCACCGAATTTGTCCGGCCTGTGCATTGGGCGGTGTTGTTGTTTGGCGATAAAGTGATTGAAACCGAAATCTTAGGTCTGACTACAGGCAACAGCACCCTAGGCCACCGTTTCCACGCACCGCAAGCGATTAGCTTGGGCAAGCCGGACGATTACCAAGCGGCCTTGTTCGACCAAGGCAAAGTCATTGCCGATATTGAACAACGCAAAGCCATCATCCGCGAAAAAGCCGAACAAGCCGCCGCGAAAGTCGGCGGTATCGCGCATATTGAAGAAGATTTGTTGGAAGAAATCGCCGCACTGAACGAATGGCCTGTGCCGGTGACGGGCAACTTCGACCCGCGCTTTTTGGCCTTGCCCGCCGAAGTGCTGATTACCACCATGCAAACCAACCAAAAATATTTTCCGGTGAAAAATGCCGACGGTGGTTTGTTGGCGCATTTCATCACTTTCAGCAATATCGAAAGCAAACGGCCTGAATCCATCCAGCACGGCAACGAGCGTGTGGTAACGCCACGCTTGGCGGATGCGGAATTTTTCTGGAATCAAGACCGCAAGCAAACCTTGGCGGATCGCGTTGATAGTTTGAAAACCATCGTGTTCCAAGAAAAACTCGGTACGGTTTACGAAAAATCCGTGCGCGTCAGCAAACTTGCTGAACGTATCGCCACGCAGTTAAACGCTAACGTCGAACACTCCACCCGTGCCGCTTTGCTGGCAAAAACTGATTTGATGACCAATATGGTCGGCGAATTCGGCAACTTGCAAGGTTTAATGGGGCGTTATTACGCACTGGTCGAAGGCGAAGCGGCGGAAGTCGCTTGGGCTTTGGAAGAGCAATATTTCCCGAAACAATCCGGCAGCGAAACCGCGCCTAGCACGACCGGGCAAATTTTGGCGATTGCCGAAAAACTGGACACGCTGACTGGGATTTTCAGCGCAGGTCTGATCCCAACGGGCGACAAAGACCCGTATGCCTTGCGCCGTGCGGCTTTAGGCACGTTGCGGACGATGATCGAAAACAATCTGAGCCTGAACATTCCTGAATTATGCGCGTTTGCCTTAGAGCAATTCGCGCACAGCTTCGACAAAGCCGCCACGCACACCGCCGTGGTCGAGTTCATTTTTGACCGTTTGAAAGGCTACTGTTTGGACAAAGGCTATAGCGCGGACGAGTTTGATGCCGTGATGACTTTAGCACCCGCCGAACCGCTGGATTTTATGCAACGCATCGCGGCGGTAAAAACTTTCCGCCAATTACCAGAAGCCGACAGCTTGGCGGCGGCAAACAAACGTATCCGTAATATCCTGAAAAAATCTGATTCTGCACCAGCGGCGAATGTCGGTAAGTTGGTGGAAGCGTCTGAAATCGCCTTGCTGGCGGCTGCTGAACAATCGGCACAAGATATTCAACCCTTATTGGCTCAGCACGATTACCAAGCGACTTTAAACCGTTTGGCAAGCTTGCGCGAAGTGGTCGATGCGTTTTTTGATAACGTCATGGTGATGACCGATGATGCGGAATTGCGCGCCAGCCGTTTGGCCTTGTTGAATTTATTGTCTGAGCAATTTTTGACTTGTGCGGATTTGGCGAAATTGCAATCTTAACGGAGACAGCCATGCAAACCATCAGTGACGAACACGGCAATATAACGGGCGTTATCGTGCCGATAGATTTGTGGCAAAAAATCCAGCCGCAACTCAGTCCTGATTTGCTGGCAAGTAGTGAAAAAAAACCACGCCCGATTGGTTTGGCAAAAGGGCTTTGGTCGGTGACAGAGGATTTTTTCGAGCCTTTGTCCGATGAATTACTCGATGCGTTCGAAGGCAAGTGATGCGGGTTTTATTGGATACCTGTGCTTTTATTTGGTTGACCACTGATGCTCCTGAGCTGACGGCAAAAGCTAAAGACATTTTTCAAAACCCAGATAACAGCATCGTCCTCAGTGTGGTTTCGATTTGGGAAATATTAGTTAAACATGGCATTGGTAAACTCGCTTTACCTGCTCAACCGGAGGCATTTATTGCCCAGCAATGTGAACAACATTTTATTGATATTTTGTCACTGAACTACCGGGCGGTATTGCAACTGGAGAGTATACCTAGCCTTCATCGAGACCCATTCGATAGAATGTTGGTTTGCCAAGCTATTGAACATGGGCTGACTATACTGACACCAGATCATTATATTGCCCAATATCCAGTGGCTACCCTTTGGTAAGGCATTGAAAAGCTAGATTATGTCTAAATTTGTCCTGCTCGACCGTGACGGTGTAATCAATGAAGATTCGGATGACTTCATCAAATCACCTGATGAATGGCTACCGATTCCTGGCAGTCTGGAAGCGATTGCTTTGTTTAACCGACATGGCTTCCAAGTGGCGGTCATCACTAATCAATCCGGTTTGGCGCGGGGCTTGTTTGACTTGGCAACACTGGATAGCATCCACGCCAAAATGCACCGATTGGTGGCCGGACACGGCGGCCACATTGTTGCCGTGTATTTTTGTCCACACGGTGCGGACAGCACCTGTGATTGCCGCAAACCCAAGCCGGGGTTGCTGTTGCAATGTGCGGCGGAGCATTCGCTCAATCTGACCGAAACGTTCATGATTGGCGATTCCTACCGCGATCTGCAAGCTGCCATCGCCGCCGGCGCGAAGCCTGTGTTGGTGAAAACAGGCAAGGGCCTGCAAACTTTAACCGGACACCCTAACCTTAACATCCCTATTTTTGATTCCCTTTATGACGCAGCAAGCTACCTTACCCGACACGCGCCCTAAAAATTATGTGGGTTCGACCTTGTTATTTATCAGTATTTTTTCCACCGCGACCGTAGCGGGCGTGTTGATTTTATTGACTACGGTGTTGCCGTTTAATGTCCGTTACCAAATCTCCAAAGCGTGGTGTGCTTTGGTTGTCAATATGGCGAAATGGTTTTGTGGCGTGGTTTATGAAATCGAAGGCCTGGAAAATTTAGATACTGGGCAAACGGCAATCGTTTTGTGTAACCACCAATCCGCTTGGGAAACCTTGGCCTTGCGTTATATCCTGCCGCCCACCCAAACGGCGTTGCTGAAACGTTCGTTGACGTGGTTTCCGTTGTGGGGCTGGGCTTTATCGACCTTGCGCCCGATTGCCATCGACCGTAAAAAAACGCGAGAAGCGTTGCGGGCTTTGTTGACCCAAGGCAAAGCGTGTTTGGAAGAGGGTTTGTGGGTGGTGGTATTCCCGGAAGGCACACGTTCGGCACCGGGCGATGTGCAAAAATTTAGCGTGGGCGGCGCCTTGTTGGCGGAAAAGACAGGCCATGTGGTGGTTCCCGTGGCACATAATGCCGGAAACGTCTGGCCGCGTTATAGTTTTATCAAATATCCTGGCACGATCCGCGTAAAAATTGGCCCTGCGATTGCCAGTGAAGGCCGTAAAGCGCAGGACATCAATGAAGAAGCGCAAATCTGGATTGCCCAAGCCGTGCAGGCATTGAACAAAATTGACGCTAAAGCGGTGTGAACAAAACTTGCGGGTATAATGTCCTAGCGACTTAATAATAACTACAACGGTAAAGAACTTACATGAAAAAAATATTGCTTATTGCGTTAACGCCTTTTTTGTTGACTGCATGTGCCGATAAACAACAGTTCCAAGACGCGGTTTTGGCACGTGTCCAGAAAGATCAAAAGCTGCAAGAAGAACAGCATCTTAAAGAGTATAAAATTGATTTGGAACGTTTGGCGCGCTGCGTGGTGGATACCAGTTCCGCGAAAATGCCGGGCGTTTTTCCATTTGACCCAACCCGCATGATGGCTTACCGCAATTATGCAAAAATGCTGACCTTGGACAAATCTGCCGACCCGAAAAAAGCCTTGGAGGAATTGCGTACTGATTTTGGCTCGCCTAAAGGTTTGGCCGAAGCCAATTCAAACTTTACGGAAAGTATGTTGGATTGTTACTCGGCGATGGTTTCAGAAACCGAATCGGATGCCAAGTAAAACAGTTTGAAAAAATGGGCGTTTTTTGCGCCCACTTCAGTTTGACATGTTTTTTGATTCGGCTCAGATGCAAAACCTGAGCCGTTTTCGTTTAAGCCTTTTCTTTTCCTGCTGGCTTAATCAATTTAATCCCCAATTCCTTCAATTGCTCATCCGTTACCACGGCTGGCGCACTCACTAACGGACACGCTGCTGATTGGGTTTTCGGGAAGGCAATCACATCACGGATAGACGTTGATCCGGTCATCAGCATGACCAAGCGATCCAAACCAAATGCCAAACCGCCGTGCGGAGGCGCACCGTATTTCAAGGCATCCAACAGGAAGCCAAATTTTTCTTTCGCTTCCTCTTCACCGATGCCCAAAATGCCGAACACGGTTTGCTGCATGGCAGGGCGGTTGATACGGATAGAACCACCGCCAACTTCTGTACCGTTCAACACCAAATCGTAAGCGCGTGACAAGGCTGCGCCAGGGTTTGCCACCAAATCCTCAACCGAGCAGCTTGGCGCGGTGAACGGATGGTGGATGGCGTTGTAGCGTCCTGATTTTTCATCCCAATCAAACATTGGGAAATCCACGACCCAAACGGGTTTCCAATCGCCTTCAATCAAGCCCAAATCGTGACCGAGTTTGACGCGCAATGCGCCCATCGCTTCGTTGACGATACTGGTTTTGTCGGCACCGAAGAACAGCAAATCGCCGTTTTGTGCGCCCGTTTTCGCCATGATGCTGGCCCAGGCTTCGGCAGGGGCAAATTTGACGATAGGGGATTGCAAGCCTTCCAAGCCTGCCGACAAATCGTTGACTTTAATGTAAGCCAAGCCTTTTGCACCATAAATGCCGACGTATTTGGTCAATTCGTCGATGTCTTTGCGGCTAAGTTTCTCACTTGCACCGGGTACGCGCATCGCGACTACGCGGCCTTTAGGGTCGTTAGCTGGGCCTGAGAAGACTTTAAAGTCAACGTCTTTCAAATCTTCGGCGACATCCACCAGTTCCAAGGGGATGCGTAAATCCGGGCGGTCGATACCAAACCGCGACATGGCTTCTTGGTAGCTCATGCGCGGGAATTGTTCAGGCAAGGCCACGTTGATGACTTTGGCGAACAATTGGCGGATCATTTCTTCCATGATATTCATGATCTCGTCTTCGGTCATGAACGATGTTTCAATATCCAGCTGGGTGAATTCGGGCTGGCGGTCAGCGCGTAAATCTTCGTCGCGGAAACAACGCACAACTTGGTAATAACGATCCATGCCTGCGACCATCAAAATCTGTTTGTACAGCTGAGGTGATTGCGGCAAGGCGAAAAACGCATTTTCATGGGTGCGGCTAGGCACGATGTAATCGCGTGCGCCTTCGGGTGTGGCTTTAGTCAAATACGGCGTTTCGATTTCGAAAAACTCGTTGTCATCCAAGAAATTACGCAACACGCGGGTGACATCGCGGCGTACTTTCATTTTTTCTTGCATGGCGACGCGGCGCAAGTCGATGTAACGGTAACGCAAACGCAATTCTTCGTTGACTTCGATTTCGCTTTCCACGGGGAACGGTGGCGTTTCGGATTCGTTCAGCACTTCGATGTCTTTTGCCAAAATCTCAATCGCGCCGGAGTGCATGTTCGCATTGACTGTGCCAGCCGGGCGATTACGGACGATGCCGCTGATTTTTAAGACATATTCGCTACGCACGTGTTCGGCGGTGGCAAACGTTTCTGCTGTGTCGGGGTCTACAACCACTTGTACGAGTCCGGCGCGGTCACGTAAGTCGATAAAAATGACGCCGCCGTGGTCGCGCCGCCGATGGACCCAACCGCAAATCGATACGGTTTCGCCTAGCTGTTGTGTGTTGATTTCCCCGCACTTGTGGGTACGCATAATATTTCCCTGTTGTTCTTGGTTATTTTAAAAAAGGGCCCGCGAAGTGCGGGCAAAATGGATGGGTTAATGGCTTTTGCAACCACCCGCCGGGCAACTGGGAGCGGCAGGGGCAGGCGCGGAAGCTTCTCCGGCAACATTTTTCTTGTTGCCGCTTTTAAAGTCAGTTTCATACCAGCCGCCACCTTTTAAGCGGAAACCAGCGGCGGAGATTTTCTTTATCAGTTCCGGTTGGCTACACGCCGGGCAAATTTTAAGTGGCTCGGCACTGAGTTTTTGCAACGCCTCGTGTTCATGACCACAAGACTGGCATTGATATTCATAAATTGGCATTGGTAACTCCTAAACAAAAAATAATAACTACAATAGGCCGTGATGTTAGTTTTTCAAGGCACTTACTATAGAATACTGTGCATTTTACAGACTCGTTGCCAACAATGAAAACAATAACCCTAATCCGTCCTGATGATTGGCATGTCCATGTCCGCAGCGGTGCGGTTTTAAAAACCGTATTGCCTTATACCGCACGGCAATTTGCCCGCGCCATCATCATGCCTAACCTGAAGCCGCCCGTAACCACGGTTGCGCAAGCGTTGGCGTATCGGGAAGAAATTTTAGAAGCCGTGCCTGACAATATGATGTTTGAACCGCTCATGACGCTGTATTTGACGGCGGCCACGAGCGTAGCGGAAATCAAACAGGCTGCGGAATCTGAATTTGTCCATGCCGTCAAATTATACCCGGCAGGTGCGACCACCAATTCGGATGCCGGGGTGGGTAATATCCGGCAAATCTATCCGTTGCTAGAGGCCATGGAGCGTTACGGATTGCCATTGTTGGTGCATGGCGAAGTGACGGATGAGGATTGTGACATTTTTGACCGTGAACGGGTTTTTATCGAACGGCATTTGATGGACGTGGTTAAAAATTTCCCTGGTTTGCGGATCGTCCTGGAGCATGTCACCACGTCCGAAGCAGTACAGTTTGTCGGATCGTCCCCGGCTAATATTGCCGCGACCATCACTCCGCAACATTTGTTATATAACCGTAATGCGATTTTGGCAGGCGGGATCAGGCCGCACTATTATTGTTTGCCCGTGTTGAAACGCGAACAACACCGTGTCGCGTTAGTGGCGGCGGCGACTAGCGGCAATCCGAAATTCTTTTTGGGCACGGACAGCGCACCGCATCTGACGGCTTTAAAAGAAGCATCTTGTGGGTGTGCCGGCTGCTTCAGTGCGCCTGCCGCATTGGAACTGTATGCCGAGGCGTTTGCGCAGGCAGGCGCGTTAGATAAGCTGGAAGGTTTTGCCAGTTTTTATGGCGCGGATTTTTACCGATTGCCAAGAAATACAGAGACGGTCACATTGGCGCAAACGGCTTGGCAAGTACCTGCTGCGTGTGGCGAAGAGAGTTTTATGATTACGCCCTTAAAAGCCGGGGAAACCTTGGCTTGGAAGCTGCTGTGACGGGTGTCGCCGATGATTAGGTGTTTTCTTGCGGCAATTTCGCGTACCATGCCCGCTCACTGCCTCTTTACCAGGAATTAGACATACGTATGGATACCCCGGCCATAACCCCTTTAGACAAACGTTTTCGTGGATATTTACCTGTTATCGTTGATATAGAAACGGCAGGATTTAATCCTAAAAAGAATGCTTTGCTGGAAATTGCAGCAGTGATTGTCGAGTTGGATGAGGCGGGTAATTTGGGTGTCACTGAGCGTTATTACACCCACGTCATCCCTTTTAAAAATTCGGAACTGGATGAGGCCGCGCTGAAATTTAACGGCATAGACCCGCATCATCCTTTCCGCATGGCTGTTGAGGAGCACGATGCCTTGGAGTTAATCTTCAAGCCCATCCGCCATGCCATGAAGCGTAACCAGTGCACCCGTGCCATTTTGGTTGGGCATAATCCGGCGTTTGACATTGCTTTTTTGAATGCCGCGATCACGCGCACCCAAATCAAACGCAGCCCGTTCCATCCGTTCAGCACGTTTGACACGGCAACCTTGGGTGGTTTGGCTTACCAGCAAACCGTGTTGGCAAAAATCGCCCAAACGGCGGGCTTGGAATGGGATAATGAAAAAGCGCATTCGGCCCTTTATGATGCCGAAAAAACAGCGGAATTGTTTTGTCTGATCGTTAACCGTTGGAAACAATTGGAAGCGTTGGACGCTTGAAAGCTTTGCCGGGTTTTAAAGCCTGCATGGCCTTTCTAGTTGTAAGGGGCGGCACTATTGTGCCGTCCTAATTGAATTTTATGAAATTTACATTGACTCAGTTAGGCCGTAAACATATAATGGCGGACTGATTTTTTAATAGTTAATGCTTGACGGAGCTTACGCAAATGTATGCGGTAATTCAAACAGGTGGTAAACAGTACCGCGTTGAAGAAGGTACAACCCTAAAAATAGAAAAGCTGGAATTGGGCGAAGGCGACAGCATTGAGTTCGATAAAGTCCTGATGATCCAGTCTGATGATGCGGTTAAAGTCGGCTTGCCTTTTATTGAAGGCGGCAAAGTGACTGCAACTGTCTTGTCACAAGGACGGCACAAAAAAGTAAAAATAATTAAATTTAGAAGACGTAAGCACCATATGAAGCATCAAGGTCATCGTCAATATTACACAGAAGTCCAAATTACTGGCATTTCTGCATAATCAGGAGTTAAAGAAATGGCTCATAAGAAAGCTGGCGGTAGTACCCGTAACGGTCGCGACTCAAACGCGAAACGCTTGGGCGTGAAAAAATTTGGCGGTGAAAATGTCATCGCAGGCAACATTATTGTCCGTCAACGTGGAACACATTTCCACCCAGGCCTTAATGTCGGTTTAGGTAAAGACCATACCTTGTTTGCAACAGCAGACGGCAAAGTCGTTTTTCAGGTTAAAGGCCCTAAAAACCGTAAATTTGTCAGCATCGTTGCTGCATAATTGGCTTAACTGAACGGTTTGGGGTATCCCAACCAGCAAGTCAGCCCAATACTAAAAAAGCTCCGCTGTTTGCATGGCGGGGCTTTTTTTGTTTTTATAGTCTGGTTTTTTAGCGGTGTGCGGTGAGAGGTATTAGGAACTATGAAATTTGTTGATGAAGCAGAAATCCGCGTTGAAGCGGGTGATGGCGGCAATGGTGCGGTCGGATTCCGGCGCGAAAAATATATTCCGATGGGGGGGCCCGATGGTGGCGATGGTGGCGATGGCGGTTGCGTCTATTTGGTTGCCGTTGAAAACATCAACACATTGGTGGATTTTCGCTACCACGCCGTGCACCGCGCCGAAAAAGGCCAAAAAGGCATGGGTGCCAAATGCACGGGCAGAAAAGGTGAAGACTGCTATGTTTCCGTGCCGCTGGGCACACAAGTGTCTGATGCTGGGACTGGCGAAATCATTGGCGATTTGACCCGATTGGGGCAAACCCTATTAGTCGCCCAAGGCGGATTTCATGGTTTAGGCAACACCCGCTTCAAAAGCAGTATCAACCGCGCCCCGCAAAAAGCCACCAAAGGCACGCCCGGCGAACACCGCCAATTGCGCTTGGAATTGACCTTGATCGCCGATGTTGGCTTGTTGGGTATGCCTAATGCCGGAAAATCCAGCCTGATTCGCGCCGTTTCTTCGGCCACGCCAAAAGTCGCCGATTACCCGTTCACTACCTTGCATCCGAATTTAGGCGTGGTGCGGGTTGATGATTTGCGTAGCTTTGTCATTGCCGACATTCCGGGTGTGATTGAAGGTGCGGCAGAAGGGGCCGGCTTAGGCTTGCAATTTCTCAAACATTTGTCCCGTACTGGCTTGTTGCTGCATCTGGTCGATGTCGTCCCGTATGACAGCATGGACACGCCTGTCCAATCCGCGCAAAAAATCATTCGTGAAGTGGAAAAATGGAGTGACGGCCTGGCTCACAAACCACGTTGGCTCGTCCTGAACAAAACCGACCGTTTGCCGGAAGAAGAAGTTGACGCGCACTGCCAAGCGATTATCGACGAACTGCAATGGACTGCCCCGGTCTTTAAGATCGCCGCCATCAATGGCACGGGAACTAAAGAATTGATGTTTGCTATTATGAAGTTTTTGGAAGAGCAGAAAAAACCAAGCGACGATTGATTTTAGGCGGCGGGTAATTTTAAATGGCGGCCTCATGATTGGTAAGCCCTTCTACCCACAGCTCCAAGTGTCCAACACGTATTATCCAAGTGTATGGGCTTCCAACCCATGCAGTAAAGAATAATCGAGGTCAACTATGAATTGGCAAGAACTCTGTGACAGCACGGCATTTAAAGATCTGCCGTTTAAGGTGGAAACCAATCAATGGGGGAAAATTGAAATGAGTCCGGCGAGCAATGAACACGGCCTTTATCAAGTGTTGATTATCGAGTCGCTCATTCGGCTTGGACAACAGGGCAGACCCTTGGTGGAATGTAGCATTGAAACGGGTCAGGGTGTAAAAGTCGCCGATGTGGCTTGGGGCAGTTACGGATTTTTCCAGCGTAACAAACGCCAAAACCCTTACCAAGAATCGCCAGAAGTAGTTATTGAAATTATTTCCCCATCCAATAGCCGCGCTGAAATGAACAAGAAAAAACGCTTGTATTTTGCCAAAGGGGCACAAGAATTTTGGTTGTGTGATAAAGACGGCAAGATGCTGTTTTTTAACGCCGATGAAAAGCTCCCGGAAAGCCAAATTATCCAAGGTTTCCCACTGCGATTGACGATTGATTTTGCTTGAGGCGTTTTAAAAATTACAGGTATGAAAGATACCCACAAGAGGCACCAGTTGTGAGCAGAACAGATTTTCAAAAAGTTAAACGGGTCGTCATTAAAATAGGCAGTTCGCTATTGACCAAAGGCGGGCAGGGCTTGGACAAAGTGGCCATTGCCGCTTGGGTCAAACAAATGGCCGATTTGCGCCATCAAGGCATAGACGTGGTGCTGGTGTCGTCCGGTTCGGTGGCCGAAGGCATGAGCCGCCTCGGTTTAAAAACGCGCCCTACCACGCTACATGAATTGCAAGCCGCCGCTGCCGTCGGGCAAATGGGGCTAGTACGCACCTTTGATGATAACTTTCAGTCCCACGGCCTACATGCCGCGCAAGTGTTGCTGACCCATGATGATTTGTCGGATAGGCAGCGTTATCTGAATGCCCGCAGCACGTTGTTGACCTTACTTAATTTTGGTGTCGTGCCTGTCATCAACGAAAATGACACGGTTGCCACGGAAGAAATCCGTTTTGGTGACAATGACACCTTGGCGGCCTTGGTGGCCAATTTGGTCGAGGCCGAATTGCTGATTATCCTCACTGATCAGCAAGGCCTATTCACGGGCGACCCCAGCGTCTACCCGGATGCTACGTTAATCCCTGAAATCAGCGTCAATGATGACCGTTTGGAAAAAATGGCCGGGGAAAGCCGTAGCGGTTTAGGGCGTGGCGGCATGTCCACCAAAGTCCGTGCCGCCCGTTTGGCTTCGCGCTCCGGTGCCGCGACAGTGATCGCATCTGGCGGTGCGGTCGAGGTCATCCGCTCGGTGATTAGCGGGATTGAATTGGGCACTTATTTTGTGCCTGACATTGAACCATTAGCGGCCAGAAAACGTTGGCTGGCCGGGCAATTGCAGGTTAGGGGACAATTGGTCTTGGATGCGGGCGCAGTCAGAGTTTTAAAAAACGATGGCAAAAGCCTTTTGGCCGTGGGTGTCAAAGCCGTATCCGGGCAATTTGACCGGGGCGAATTGGTGTCTTGCGTTGATGAAAACGGCTTGGAAATTGCCCGTGGCCTGATTAATTACGGCATCGGTGATGCGCGTCTGATTGCTGGCAAAAGCAGTTTTGAATTTGAAAAAATCTTAGGCTACGCGGATGATGCGGAAATGATACACCGCGATAATATGGTGTTGATTTAACTGATTTTTCAAAAAAAATACCGCCCAAACCAAACGACCTTAAAGCCGTGATGGTTTGGGCGTTTTTTTTGCCAAAATTTTTTACAACACCTTGCGGAACTTAAACTTGCGTGTGTCCGGGACAATTTTGGCTTTTTCGCCGCCTTGGTCGCCATCCCAGCGACTGAGCCGCAAGTAGGCATCTGATAAACCAACGATGATAAAAAACAAGGTGCAGCTTTGGTTCATCATCGCCACGGTTGCTACGGCGATAAGATACATTAAAAAAATCGCCGCCAAACTGAATGCCAACGAACTGCCTCTAGGCTCACTTGGCGGGTTGCGGAAACCGTGGCGAATTAGGCGCACCATCATGCCGAAGATAATCACCAGCAACAGTGTCAGGGCGATCAGGCCGTGGTTGAGGTAGGTCAACAAAAAATGGTTGTCGATGGACTCAAAGCCCGGCACTTCCGGCCACTTCATCAAACCCCAACCAAACCATAAGCGTTCGCTGGCGACATCCATGTATTCTGTGACCAGCTCATAGCGATAAGCTGCCGTTTCTTGGTTGTCATCTTTGGCATTTTTGCGCCCGACGGAGGCGTAACTTAAAAACCAAAGCAACACAGGCAAACCTACAAACACCATGACCGCAATCACCGCCGTCATCGCCGCCACCCGTTGTTTGGAGCGCCCTATAATAGTGATGCCCGCCGCGACGATACCCGCCAGCCATTGGCCTTTGCCTAAGGTCGAAAACACGCCACCTAAGATCATCAAGGTAAAAAATTGCGCGGGGGTGAACCACGGAACCCAGCTTAGTTGTTTCATTTTGGGCGGCCATGCTTCTGACCATTGCAACCAGCGTTGCAGGCGATAGCCCACCGCCATAATTACGCCATCCAGCAAACAATGCCCATAGGGCCCTGCCGCCCGCGCCAACCCAAAGCGGAAGGTAGTGATCCAGCCCAAGCCTTGGCCGGGGAAGAACATGCCCAAATTGGCTTGCCACAAGTTATAGCCAAATTTGTTTTCCCATAAATTAAATACAAATACCACAGATAAGCACAGCACCACGCTTTTGGCGAAGTCATAGCGCAAATTGAACGGTTCAATCAGGCTTTTGGCGAAAATGTACGGGAACATCACCGAGGTGAGTTCAAAAAACATCAGGTTTTGCGCATCGGAATAACCGGACGCCAAAAATTCGGAAAAAGACACCGAAAATGCGTAAAAACCGACAATCAAGTCGGTGAAACTGAATTTATAACCCGGTGCGCCTTGCATCATGAACACGGCAAACAAGGCCACCGACGCGCTTTGGTTGAACGACGGGTCAGGCAAGCCGGGCGTGATGGCACGGTAATAATCCGGCAACAGCAATAACGTGGGCATGTACACCCAGATAAAGGCTTTGGTGACCGATTGGTTTTGCGCGACGTAATACGCCCATAATCCAGGCAAATAAGCGATGTACGACAGCATGGTCAGGCCTTGATGACCCGCGCCGGAATCCCCACTGCCACGGCGCCAGCGGGAATATCTTTGGTGACTACCGCATTCGCGCCCACAACGGCATTTGCACCGATAGTCACACCGCCTAGAATGGTTACGCCCCGGCCTATCCAGGCATTTTTGCCAATATGGATGGGTTTGCCCTCATGGCCGCTATCGCGCATCGAACCTTCGCTGACGATGCGGTGGTTGGCATCGCGTAAGCTGGAATATTCACCGATCATCACGCCGTCTTCTAGTACGATGGACGCAAACGCCACAATATGCACCCCGCGTGACAACACCACATCATTGCCAATATCAATCCGACCTGTTTCTTGGGTTTCAAAATACAAATCGCGGTACAAATACAGGTTTTGCCCCAAGCGGATTTGCTTAGTCCCATGCAATTCTGGCGTGTCCAGCACGACGACCGACGGATGCACCGTGCCATTTAAGGCTCTGTTGAGGCGGGCATTGGCCCAGAGGCGGTGTAGCGGGTCTAGTTTATTGGCCAGCGCGGCGATAGGTTGTAGGGATTTGACGAGGAGTGTTTTTAGCGGATGGCTCATGGGGCGTTTCCTGGGTTAGTCAATGTCAGGGGAGGGCATGTTGCTTGTTATGACACATACCAGCTTAAAATTCAAAAAATCAGGGCATTTTTGTAGCGCAATCTAATGCAAGACTGGGTTGGCAACCCTGTCCTTAAGCTTTTTATTGTATCAATGGTTACTTGAAACGTTACGGAACGGGTTACAAACCCGTTCCAGCCCGCCAATTTTGGCACTGGGTTAATGTTGGCAAGTCTAAAGTCCTGCGCTAGGAAAAAAACATTGTCCACGAATACCCTCTGGGGCACAAGAAACACGAAAGGCACGAAAAAAACCATCAAACGTATCATTTTATGATGCCAAAAAAGATGGCAGGAAGGACTGCGCGTCCTCGGAGGACGGGCAGTCCTAGTGTAGGATTGGGTTTGCAACAGTGCGGGACTGGGTTTGCAACCCAGTCCTTAAGCCTTTTAGTGTGCCAATGGTTGCTTGAAACGTTACGGAACGGGTAAAAAACCCGTTCCGGCTCAGGGGCTGGGTTTGTCGCCCAATCCATAATCTTTCGTACCTTTCGTGTTTCTTGTGCCCCAGAGAGTATTCGTGGACAAATGATGAATCAAAAATCTGTGGCGTTTAATTTCTGCATGGCCTGCAATTTTTGGGCTTTGTTTAGGGCGGCTTGTGCTTCCTCTAAGCGGTTAAGGTGTGTGCAAACCATCGCTACGTTTTGATACCAACTGGCATGATAAGGCTGTTGGGTGATGGCTTTTTGCATCAGGGCCAAGCCAGATTGTGCTTGGCCTTGGTAAAAATGCGCCACGCCTAACATATACAACGCGGCGGCATGACGTGGGTTTTTCTGCAAAATGTCTTGGAATATCTCCGCAGCCTGTTCGGTTTCATGGGCTTGCAAATGCGTCATGCCCGTGAAGAAATGCCCTGCCGGTAAGGTATCTTCGTCAGTTTCCATATCAACAGCGACAGGTTCTGCCAACACAGTTTCCAAGGGTTGCAGAAACTCTGCGTAACGCCGCCATTTTTCTTTGGAGGTTTGGTAAATCGGCTGCCGCACTTGCCAGACACTGGCGGTTTTCACCGCCCGCTCCAGGTTTTGGTACGCCAATACCGCATCCGTCCACGCTAATTCCAAATACGCCAAAATTTGCCGGGCCGCCGCTTCGGTATCCGCCACCACATCTTCATAACGGATGGTCAACACAGGCTTGGCGCATACACTATCCCAATGCCGCATTAAAGCTTGGTGGTCGCGCAATTGCATGCCTATGTCCGCCAAATCGTAGGCAAAGCCCATGCCGCCAAATTTGGCTTGGTAATCGGTGAAGTAATTGGACACCGCGACATCACGCGGCTCGCGCAGGACATGGATGATCGGCGCATTGGGGAACAATAGCCGGATCAGGCCAATGTGTTCAAAATTATGCGGCAATTTGTCAACAATATGACGGGCTTCCGGGGCGTATTGGCGCAATTCGGCCAGAATTTCGTTGGCGAAATGTTGGGCTTGGGTCGCGGTCAAATCCCGCACGCACTCAGGGTAGTGCAAACCGGAGCCAATATGCCGTTCCCACGCGTTGAGCCTATGGACAACACCGGACAAAATGCCAATTTCCCCGGCGACAAACACGTCAGGATGGCCACCTAAGATTTGCTCCACCAAGGTTGTGCCGGAGCGCGGCATTCCCAACACAAAGGTAGGCAAGACAGACGGATGCCCATAGGCTTGGGTGCGGCTAAAAAATCCAGCGGTGAAGGTGTTGCGTATTGCCAAACATTGCCGGGTATGTTGCCCGGCACTGTAATTCAAAAACTTGCGGCTGGCGGCATTGGCTTCATCCACAAAACGGAAGGCTTTGGCATAGTCTTTTTTATGTTCCCAAGCAGCCGCCAAATCAAACAACAAACCGCTAGATACCGCACCTTGCAAACTGGGCAAATAGGCGATTCTTTCAATATGCGCCAATAGGGTCTCGTCTTCCGGGAAACGCCGGGCGTTAATCAAGGCTCCCACGCCTGCCACCGGATGCCGTGCGGCAACGGTTTCAAAATACGCGACCGCTTCTTCAACCCGTCCCCATTGCAAAAGCAAATGCCCCAAGCCCAAACAGGCAGGCACATAATCGGGGACTAAGCCTAAAGCTTGTTGATAATAAAGCTCGGCTTGGCTGTCTTCATTGACGCTGGCAATGGCGACCAAGGCTTCGGCGCGTTTTAGCCCCATTTCGTGTTCGGTCAGGGCCAGTGCTTTTTCGGCAGCGGCTACCGCGCCGCGTTCGTCAAAATGGCGTTTGCCTAAATGCGCCAATTGTGCCCATAACGAGGCGTTGTCCGGTTCAAGTTTGATGGCGGCCCGCAGATAACGCACCACTTCGCCATAATGGCCTTGCACTTTGGTGATATTGGCAAGTTGGATCAGCAATTCCACATCTTCAGGATGGTTGTCCAAGGCTTTGCGCAACAACTGTTTGGCGTGGTCATGCTTGTCTTGTGCCGCCAACACCAGAGCCAACAATTTTATACACGCCAATTCTTCCGCACCTGCTTCTAAGGCTTGGTGGATGGCGGCTTCGGCGGCTTCCCAGTGGTTCAGGGCAATATACGTGTCCACCGCAACCCACAAGCATGGCTGTAAATGGCTGCCACCTAGGGTTTGTGCCAATTCCACGTGCGCTAGTGCCAAATTATGGTCGCTAACCCACAACGCGCAACGGGCGATGTTGATATGCAGTGCCGCGTGTTGCGGGGCAGGGCAGTGCGGCAGTGCGGTTTGTAAATCAGCCAAGGCCTCGGTGAACTGGCCTAATTGCATGAGCACCAAGCCGCGCCGGGCTTGTGCCAAGTAAAAATCGGCCTGTTGGTTGAGGGCTAGGTTTAAAAAATCCAAGGCTTGGGTAGGTTCTTTAAGCAGCAAGTGGATGGCGGCGATGTCGGCCAAAACACTGGTTTCAAAATGACTGGTATCTTTCGGCAAAGCTTGCAGGCAAGCGCGGCCTTGTTGGATGTTTTGTTGTTGGCAATGCAGTACGCCTAATAACGCCAACCCTGCCGGATGTTTGGGGTGTTGGGCCACAACATCCTGGCATAAGGCGAGTGCTTGCGTGAGTTCGCCGTTTTGTTGCAGGGTTCTGATGGAGGATAAAGTTGTGTTAATCAGCATGTCATGGGCTAATGGGCAGAACCTGCTGGGGCTGTTAATGGTTTTTCCCCAGCAGGCTAATCAGGGAGACGGGTTTAAACGAACACAACCCCACTGTCCGCCGAACCACCAGGCAATCCGGTCAATTGGACACTGAATTGGTTTACCCAATAGCCAGCGCTGATGGCAGGTGCGGAAAGGCCACCCGTGGTTGTCGGGGTGGTGCCGAAGCTAGTGTAAGAGCTGCCAAATGACTTGAGATAAGCCTCATTTGCGCCTTGTTGCCAGGACACGGAGTCGCGGTAATAATGCCCGGACAGATAACCATAATACTGGCTGGTTTCGATGAAATAATCCCCTTCGGCTAGCTGGGACGGCTGGTCATAAAAGCTCGAATCCACAAGCCCGTCACGTTGGGCTATCAACAGTTTGTCTTCCGCCCCAAAACCACTCAGGTCGATGGTGGACAAGCCCCACGACCCATAACTTTTTCCGCCAAAATCAATGGTGATTTCTTGCACCTTATCATCAAAAATAGCACCGACATGAGCAGCGGTGGCGGCATCGGAAATGGTATAAGTATCAGGGAGTCGAATATCCGTGATGATGGGATTGACTTGTAAGGTAGCATCGCCTTTGGTGAAGATATGGTAGCCATCTACAAGCCCGGCATCCGTCCAACCGCCATCTATTTTCAGCGTGTTGCCACCATCGCTGGCGTCAACTTTCAAGGTGTCAGTGTCACTTAAGGCAATGACGCTGACCGCATCAACCATCAAGGTGCTGTGGCTGTCCGCCAGACGGATGGTTTCAATGCTTCTCAGGTTGGGGGCATTACGCAAATCCAATATTTGGTTATCCGCGCCAATTTGCAGATTATCCATACCCTCCCCGCCGTCTATTTCATCACCATTCAGGTCATCGACTTTCAGGGAATCATTGCCCGTTCCGCCCATCAGGTTATCTACACCCAGGCCACCATTCAGGACATCATCACCTTCACCGCCATCCATCAGGTTGTCGGAGCCGTTACCTTTGAGCTTATTGTCCAGGGTGTTACCAAGAGCATTGATTGCCCCTGTTCCGGTCAGGACCAAATTTTCCAAATGATCGCCCAGCACCCAAGTGACCGATGACCGTACCATATCAACGCCCGCGTCGGCCAATTCAGTGATGGCATCCTCGTTGGAATCGACCACGTAGAGGTCGTCCCCTGCACCACCAATTAAAATGTCAGTGCCTTCGCCGCCATTCAGGACATCGTTGCCGTCACCGCCAATCAAGATGTCAGCACCTGATGCGCCTTTCAAAACGTCATCGCCTGCGTCACCAATCAGTACATCATCGCCACCATAACCATAAATGGCATCATCAGTGATGCTGCCAACGAGATTATTATGTTGGTTATTGCCTTTTAAAATAGCCATGTCTACTCCTGTTATTGATTATTAAAACAATCGCTTATGAAGCGATGGAGTTTGCCCGACGATTATCGGCCTGCTCTGTGCCAAGTAATCAAAGGTGTTGGAGTGTAGCAAAATAATCCCGCTAAAAATATGAACTATTCACGCTAACAACCCGTTTCGGTGCTGATTAAGATCAGATAGGCTCTGAACGGTCAAATTTTCAGTTTTTAATGTAGTGGAGCGCGGGCAGGATGCCCGCGCTCCAAAGCGGGGGGGTATCCGCAACTTTAACCCATTCAGTCGATTAATTGCCCCATTGCTTGTGAAAACTGGGCTTGTGAAAACTGACCTATCCGGTGCAAATAAACCGCCGATTGGGTCAATACCACCACTTATAGGAATATTATTAATAAAATAACCAATAAATCATATGCTTATAGTTAGGCACACATTATGCAGGTAATCTGGCATAGCAATTTTGCCTCACTTTGCAGGTTTTATGTGATGACGGCCCAACACCCCCCGCTCCATTCCAATCAACATCCGGCTGCCGCTAGCGGTGCTTTTTTTAACCTCGACCATGCCATTGATCATGTGGCGCATTGGCTGCCCACTCAGGGGCCGATTAAAGATTTTATCCACCACAACACCTTACACGCCGTGCAACACCATCCGTTCCATAGAGGGGTGGCGTTGGCGGCGAAAGTGTTTGGCGCCCGCAGTTATTTGCCGTTGGTGGAATATCAGCAGTTATACCAACAAGGCCGGATCAAAGATTTTGCCATTGATTGGGCGATAGCCCATGCCGATTGCAGCGCGAGCGGTGCGAAAACTTTACGTGAACGCCTGTTTATCGCTGACCATAGCGTGCATTATCCGCCCGTATCTTTGGCAAACCACGGTATCAGAACCCACTGGCTGAACCAGTTGGAAGTCGATTTAAATTCGCTGGTGCATCCGATTATCTTCCGGTTGTTGGCGAATTTTCTTGACCAAGGCATCAGCCATTGGACGATGTCCAAGCCTGGTGAAAGCTTTTGGGAGTGTATCCGGCGCTTGGCGCAAAACAGCTTTTTGCCCTTGTTTCCCTTTCATGAAAGCGGCATCCGCGATTTGTTGGATTTAGACCCGGAAGCCGTGATTTTGACGTGCTTGGAAAAAATCGTCGGCTCCGAAACGCATTACGAACAATATTTATTGGAGTTGTTGCTGGCGCATCCTGGTTGGGCTGGCATGGTGCGGCTGATTGAATTGGATCCCAAAATTTTGTTGGAGAGGCGGACAATTTCCTTAAAACAATTGCTGGCGGTGGAACTGTTGGCGGAACTGGCGATTGTCCAGAAAAAACGCGGCAAACAGTTTACAAGCATCGCCCAATTGCCCAACTTAAGCACCTTGCCTTTATTGAGCGATTACGAAGATAACATCGCTATACCGTTGCGCCTGAAAGTGTGGCACGAGGCGATGGAATTTTCCTTACATGCCGAATTGTTGGCGGCCTTAAAACCAAGCAGCCCGAACACCAAACCTAAGCCCGTTGCCCAAGCCTTTTTCTGCATTGATGACCGCGAATGTTCATTGCGGCGGCATTTGGAGGAAATTCGGCCTGATATTGAAACCTTCGGGGCGGCGGGATTTTTTGGCATTGATTTTCTGTATCAAGGCTTTGACGATGCTTATCCGGTCGCGCAATGTCCGAACATCATCAATCCTAAGCATTTGGTGCGCGAGTCGCATCTGCATGACGATGCGCCTAAAGCGTCGGCCAGTGGCTTTTCCAAGTTGCATATGAAACCCCATTCCTTACTTAAAGGTTGGTTGTTCACCCATTTATTGGGCATCGCTTATGCGGCCAAAATGGTTTGGGATGTGTTCAGGCCGGGGGCGCAGTTGTTGAAAATCAAAAAACTCAGCGAAGTGGACGCACACACCCATTTGCATTTGTTACGCGAAAGCGATGAGCCGACCGCCGATGGCAAAATGCTGGGATTTTCGTTGACGGAAATGGCCGACAAAATCGAAGGCTTGCTGCGTAACATCGGTTTGACGCACGATTTCGCGCCTTTAGTGGTGGTCGTTGCCCACGGATCGAGCAGCACCAACAACCCGCATTTTGCCGCTTATGATTGCGGGGCGTGTTCCGGCAAACCCGGCGCACCCAATGCGCGGGCGTTCGCATGGATGGCAAACCATGCCAATGTCCGGGAAATATTGGCCGGACGCGGCATAGTGATCCCTGAAAACACCTATTTCGTGCCCGCGCTGCACAATACCAGCCGTGATGAAATCAGCTATTTTGACCAGCATTTGTACCCACAACGGATCAATGGTCAGCTTAAAGCTTTCCAACATGCCATGCAGGAAGCCTTGGACAAAAACGCTTTGGAACGTTGCCGCTGGTTTGAATTGGCCCCTAAAGGCCATTCGCGCCGCCAAGCCCATGACCATGTCATCGCCCGCGCTACGTCGATTTTTGAGCCGCGCCCGGAACTGAACCATTCCAATAATTTATACAGCATTGTCGGCAGGCGGTCATTGACCCAAGATTTGTTCATGGATCGCCGGGCGTTTTTACATTCGTATAACCCAGACGCTGACCCGGACGGTACGTTGTTGGCAAAAATCCTGTCGGCGGTAATTCCTGTGTGTGGCGGCATCAATTTGGAATATTTCTTTTGCCGCATCGACAATTCCGTGTATGGCGCAGGCAGTAAATTGCCGCATAACGTGATTGGCCTGCTGGGTGTCGCCAACGGTGTCGAAGGCGATTTAAGCACAGGTCTGCCTTCGCAAATGATTGAAGTCCACGAACCGTCCCGCTTGATGATTGTCGTCGAACAAAGCACCGACGTACTGGATCAGGCATTCTCTAAAATTGGCGGCCTCATGGAATGGCTGGATAACGATTGGGTGCGTTTGGCGGCTTGCCACCCCGTCAGCCATGAGCTGTTTTATTATTTCAGTAGCGGCTGGGAAGCCATTGATAGCGCGATGCTGGGGGATGTGCCGAATGCGGATTGTTCGGAAGCCATTACCTTGGGCAAACGTACCACCATTCCTGTCCACCAATTAAGGAAAGCCTTATGAATTATTTGATATTGACGTGCCAATTACTGCCGTTATTGGGCTTGCTGCTGATTGCCCTGTTCGGCAAAAACGAACACCGTATTGGCACTTTGAGCTTTTGGACAACCCACGCGATGGGCTTGAGCATTTTGGCCTTATTGGTGCTGTGGGCGAACTTGGGTGGTTCAGGGTATGAATTTGAATGGTTCACGCTGTATGAGCGCGGCCATTACCAATTCCCGATTTTGTTTTATCTCGATAAAGTCGGGGCCGTTTATTTATTCGCCATTTGGGTGATTTTTTCGGTCATCGTGCGCTATTGCCGCAACTACCTGCATCGGGAAATCGGCTATAAACGCTTCTTTTTGACCATTTTTGGCTTTGCTTTTGGCATGAACATGGTCATTTTGGCGGGTTCGATCGACATGCTGTTTGCGGGATGGGAGATTGTCGGCATTTCCTCGTTTTTGCTGATTGCTTTTTACCGCCATCGTGTCCAACCCGTGCGTAACGCCTTGCGTGCTTATACGGTTTATCGGTTTTGCGACATTGGCTTATTGTTGGGCGCGTGGATGAGCCATGTCCTGTTCCATGAATCTGACCATTTCAGCAATTTGGCGGTGTTGTTTGCCGACACCGCCCCATCACCCGCCAGTTATCCGGCCTTGTTGATTATGTCTTTGCTGGTTTTCATTGCCGCGTCTGGCAAATCCGCACAATTTCCGTTTTGCTTTTGGTTGCCAAGGGCGATGGAAGGCCCAACGCCATCCAGCGCGATTTTTTACGGCGCGTTGTCCGTGCATTTGGGCGTATTTTTGTTGTTGCGCACCACGCCGATTTGGAGTTACCACATTTTTACCCGGATGTTAGTGTTTTCCATTGGCTTGACAACCGTCATCATCGCCAGCCTTTCCGAAAAGACCCAATCCAATATCAAAGGCCAAATTGCCTATGCCTCAATTACCCAAGTGGGCATCATGTTCATGGAATTGGCGGCAGGCCTTGAAACCTTAGTGCTGGTGCATTTTTTGGGCAATGCGTTTTTACGGTGCTACCAATTGCTGGTGTCGCCCTCGATTGTCGCGCACATGCTGCGTGTGGAAGGCGCGATTGACACAGGCATGGACATCAACAGCCCGGCCATGAAAAGCCGTTTGCCCAAATCGTTACGTGACACCTTACCGGAAGTCCTGCAAAACACGCTGTATGTATTTGCCTTGCAAGAAGGCAATTTGGAACGGCTGGTGCGCTCGGTGCTGTGGGAGTCGTTAAAACGTATCGGTGCGGCTATTAATGCCTGTAAATTCTGGGAAAAACTGCTGGTGGGCAGCGGTGTTTTTGGCGTATTTGGGGCGTTAATCCATTACGGCTATTTGGGCAGCCAACTGATGGCCATTCCGGTGGCACTCATGATGGTGTTGTCATCATTGAGCGCGTTCAGCCAAAAACATAGCTTCACTTGGGTTTGGAATTCCATTGCCATGAGTTGTTTGTTGGCGGCGGGGGCGGTCGGATTTTTACATCCTGAAGCACAGTTTGACATCTTGTTGTTTGTCAGCGGCATCGTCCCGTCTTGGCTGTTGGGTTTTGTGGTGTTGACCAAATTGCCCGGCAAAAAACAGTTTAAGGAAACGCCATTTGCCTACCGGGCCATCGCGGAAACTTATCCCGGTTTGTCGATGCTGTTGTTCTTAAGCTTTCTGGGCATGGTGGGTTTTCCGATCACCCCGGCGTTTATCGGTGAAGATTTATTGCTCTACCACGCCAGTAGCCAATTCGCCTGGATTGCCGCGTTAATCGCCATTTCCTTTGTCATCAACGGCATCGCCGCCGCACGGGGGCTTTGTTGCATAAATGATCCAATGCCCCCATATACCAGGAAATTCACTAGTAGCGAACCGGAATGCCTAAGCCACACCCCAAGAAATACCAAACCATCAATTGGCGGGACTACAACCACTCCTTGAAGCAACGTGGCTCAATGTTGCTATGGATCGACAAGGACATGGACTGGTTGGCGCCTGGCAGTGGCAAGCGGGGTCGGGCAGAGACGTTTTCGGATGCCGCGATTCAATTTTGCCTGATGGTCAAGAACTTGTTTGGCCTGGCGCTGCGGCAAGCCACGGGTATGGTGGCCAGTTTATTGAAGTTGTCCGGCCTGGATTGGCCGATGCCTGATTACTCGACCCTTTGCCGCCGTCAGCAACGTTTACAGGTCTGTATTTCCTATCGGCCTAATCCCAATGGTTTGCATTTGTTGGTCGACAGCACAGGTGTGAAAATGTTGGGTGAAGGTGAGTGGAAAACCAAGAAGCATGGCGCGGAGTATCGTCGGCAATGGCGCAAGGTCCACTTGGGGATTGATGCCGAAACCCTGGAAATTCGGGCGATAGAAGTCACTTCCAATCGCGTGGGTGATGCCCAAGTCTTGCCGGATCTGCTGGATCAGGTTCCCCGAGGCGAACGGATCAATTCAGTCAGTGGGGACGGCGCTTACGACACCAAGAAGGCCCATGCCGCGATTGCCGGACGGGATGCAGGGGCGATCATCCCAGTCCGCAAGAATGGCAAACCCTGGAAAGAAAACACGCCGGGGGCCAGCGCCAGAAATGAAACACTGCGGGCCACCGAAAGGCTGGGCAGGGCCATCTGGAAAAAATGGAGCGGTTACCATCGCCGCAGCTTGGTGGAAACCAAAATGCGTTGCTTCAAGCTGTTGGGCGAACGGGTCAATGCCCGCATCTTCAACAGCCAAGTCGCCGAACTCCAAATCCGGGCGGCGCTGTTAAATCGGTTTACCCGGTTGGGTTCGCCGATTACGGTAGCCATGCCCTAAATCCGTCTGACAGATTGGGGTAAGGGGTCATTCGACCGTCATTGGATTTATGCAACAAAGCCCCTCAAAATTAAACCAGGAAGCAAAATGCAACTAAATCAGTCTACTTTAACTTTATAAAGTTTAAGAACTGAAACGCAGCACGGATATACAGGAATTAAGCAAATTACATTCCAATAGGAAAAAACTGGGAAAGCCTTAAAAACTAAATAAATTAGGCTTGTATTACAATAAGTTATAAATCTTAAAATAGCTTTATCAACATAGTGTATTGAAAAATTTACAAAAATATCGATGTTTTTACTATTTACGCAACAAATCAGCGCTAATAATCTTCATTTTTAAGTTTTTTAAACCAATGCTGAAACAATAATGATGATTTCCAGCCTTAGGGGTGTACGCGATAAATCAGTTATAAATGCCGTGAAAAAAAGCTGCGTAAAGTTTTCAGCGACCACAACCCCTACTCCGATTTTCTCTGGGACTCGTTGTTTTCGGATGCCAAACAACTTATCCAAAAACGCCAGGACATGTTGTCGTTATAGTCGTGTTCGCAACGTAGGGTTTAATGATGGGTACGATGCAGGGATAGCGTAATCATAAATTCCGATAACTGTTTTTCAATCTCGAACGTTATGTCTGTGTGATGAAAAAAATGAAAAAAGCTGGATGGTTTCAATCGCTAATACCAGCTAATCATCAACGCCTATCAAGACAACAAAATGGCATCAACATAGGGAATTTCAAGAAACGAGTCAAAAACGTGAAACCGAAATTCGATGGACGCATTATAGCTTTTATCGCTGTGATGCACCTTAATGGACGCGTCAGAAACGGCACAACTATCGATCTGACATATTTTAAAAATTTTAGGAAATATATTGTCAACAAAAGATATGCTGATAAGATAATTGTCATAAATAAACAAGTGGGGGAAAGCAATGGTATCGTTTGGGACTACAAGGCAAGTTTTTGGTGAAGCCAGTATTGTCATCAAAGCCAAAACAAATGATGTTTTTTGTTTTATCGCCGAAAATTTTTTTTTCAACTATCAAAAATGGGCACCTGAAGTCATAGAATTGCAACCCTTAGATGGCGATAAGGTTTTTAAAGGCGCAAAAGGTAGGCAGGTACGGGAAGATAATGACGAACGAATTGAATCATTTTTTGAAATTACCGAATTCACTCCGAATTCGCTGTTTGTATTAAAAGGCATAGGTAGGCCGTATCAACAAACTTTTCAAATTGAAGACGAGGATCAAGGCATTCAAACCAAGTTGTCTTTCAGGTTTGATCTTCTAGAAATTGAGCTTTACATGTGGCCATTTGAAAAATTAATACGCGTTGCCATTGAAGATGGGGCTGAAAATACGGTTGAAAATATTAAAGAACTCATTACAGCGCAGTATTCTCAACTTGCGTGTTAGCCATATCATCGGAGATTCTTTATGCCATTCATTGTAAAAAAAGATAGCGGTATCATCCCTCAAGTCCTCACTGCCATTTTAGACGAATGTGTCAATGGCGTAACCTTAGCCGATCCCGATATCGAAGATTGTCCGATTATTTACGCTAACAAATCATTCGAAAGGTTAACCGGATATAGCCAAGAGGACATCATCGGTAAAAATTGCCGGTTTCTTCAAGGGGAGGACAGGGAGCAAGATGCACGATATAAAATAAATGAAGCGATGAAAAGCCATCAAGCAGTGGATGTAACATTACGAAACTATAAGAAAGACGGCACCTTATTCCATAACCACCTTAAAATAACGCCGCTATTGGATAGCAAGGAAAGAGTGCTTTACTACCTTGGCGTTCAATACGACATCACCTACCAGGTCGATGCGGAAAGTGAAATTAATCGATTGTCCAACTTGTTGAAACCATGATAGCCCTTAAAGGGAATGCGGGAGTTAACAAACTTGAAAGTTTCCAAATGAAAAATTCGGGTTTATTAATAATAGTTGAAGCCCACTATAGCTTTCTTTATCCAAACTTCACATTTGAGAATTAAATGTTCGATTTGCTAAAGCTTGTCATGGCAGACACTGTTTGTACCCATGGAATCCGTTAAGTCTTTAGGTTAAGCATGATTATTAAAACCAAAAAAACCATTCCCTCAAGTGAAATTACAGACCCGCTTTTATTTAAACAGCGGCGAGAAATAATCAAGGCTCTATTGGCTTCTGCAGTTTCTGGATCAGCAATTTCATCAGCTTTTGCCACTGGAGAACCTAATTGGCAAAATTTGCCAAAAGCCGACGTAATTACCAATTCAGGCATCCCCACCCCCATTCATCTGGTCAAGAATTATACAAACTATTACGAATTCACTTTCAATAAAGAAGACTCAACTGATTTGGCACAAGGCCTTAAAATTGATCCCTGGTCTGTTGAAATATCAGGTGAAGTCGAAAATCCTTTAACGATTCAACTGGAAGACTTGTTAAAACAAACCCAGCAAGAGTTTGTATACCGTCTTCGTTGTGTCGAGGGATGGTCAATGGTCGTCCCTTGGGTAGGCTTTCCGCTTGCCAGTTTATTGAAACGGGTTAAGCCTTTGTCGACAGCAAAATTTGTCAAATTCACCTCGGCCCACCAACCTGAAGTTATGCACAACACCATGCTGGAATGGCCTTATGTGGAAGGGCTGCGAATCGATGAAGCCGTTCATCCGTTGACCATATTAGCAGTTGGCATGTATGGCGAAACTTTACCGAAACAAAACGGCGCCCCATTGCGGCTGGTTGTTCCCTGGAAGTATGGGTTTAAAAGTATCAAAGCCATCGTGAAAATCGAATTATTAAAAAACGCACCGATAACGACCTGGAATAAATATGCTGGTAACGAATACGGCTTTTATGCCAATGTCAATCCTTCAGTACCGCATCCGCGCTGGAGCCAAAACAGTGAAAGACAAATAGGCAGCCGTTTTTTTTCACCTCGCCGACAAACAGAGTTATTCAACGGTTACGGCGAACAAGTAGCCTCACTATATCGTGATATGGACCTGGTGCATTTTTTTTAATGTTACTGCAAATTATTAGGGAATCTTTGAATAAGTCTTTTGACGCGCTGAGTTCTCATCTTAATCCGTTAAGATCGTTGCCGCCATATTTTTCGAACGTCGACTGGGAGCTACTTTTAGAAAAATTCTTTAAATTGCGGAATTTGTGTATTACCGCTTCATTAATACCGCTATTTTGGATAATTATCGATATGGTGTTCGATAACTTAGGCGCCAATCCTATTCAAGCATTGCATATTAGACTGGGGGACTGGTCTTTGCGTTTTTTATGGGTAACGCTTGCAATCACCCCGATTCAAAAAATCACTAAGTGGCCAGGAATGGCGAATTACCGGCAATTGTTTGGTTTGTGTGCATTTTTTTATGCAAGCTTGCATGTACTGGCATATCTTTGTATTGACCATGCTCTGGTCTGGTCAATCATAGTTACCGATATTGTGGAAAGTTCGTATATCTGGTTTGGAGTATTCGCCTACATCATTATCTTATTACTGGCTATTACCTCCCCTAAGTCCGCAAAAAAACGGATGGGCAAGTCATGGAAAAAACTCCACCGTTTTATTTACCCAGCAGCAATTGCTGTCATTATCCATTACTTCTGGCAACTTAAGGGCAATCTGCTACAACCCGTTTTTTATGCCATTGTAATTTTTTTATTGCTGGCCTTTCGTGTGGCGGTTTGGTATAAAAATCGGCAGTTTAGCCGCTTAATGATCCCTAAAAGTCGGGACATTGAAGATTGAAGCCTATGATTCCAAATACTTTTGTATTAGGACTTTCGTTATACCCCAGAATAAGCCGTAATCCTAGGGTTATCCAGTTCAGCTTTTAAGTAACCGTAACACAAATTTTTCCTGATCTGGTAAAGCGTGGTTTTGAGTTCTTTGGCTTTCACTTTCAAAGAAACCCAGGCATGGTAGCAACAGGCAAGATGGTTGCGTTGCGACCGTGCCTTCCGGCATTGGCACTTCTCTGAGCCCGTCAACTGTTTGATTTCGCGGTGGAACTCCTCGACCTGCCAGCGTACGTCGTTCGCTTTTTGGGCGACCTGCGTGGTCAGGTTGTCATCCAACTCATTGGTGATGAGCCAGTCAATGTCGCCGTTTGTGGCGACCAGCTTGGACAGTTTGACCTTAAAAGGCACTTTTCTAGTGCCCCTTGTGGGTATTCAGTTTGACGATAACGCCGTGTTGGAGCCGTTCAGGTGTCCAATCGACAGTGGGGCTGGATGAAGAGGTTGTTAGGGCCTATATCAGGGAGCAGGAACAAGAAGATGATCGTTATGAGCAACTCAGTTTGTTGAAATGACGGTATCGCCTTTAGGCGATTCATGAATAGGCCCCTTTGAGGGGCTAACAGCAATACACCCCAGGCTTTGCCGGGGGTAATTTAACTTTCTCCAAGTGTTTTTGGCCCGTTCCCAAGCCGGAGCTTTGGAACGGGCGAACTTCAAAACCACCAACGGGCGCGGCGCGTCCCTTGACTGACTTGTTCGGCTAACTTATTGAAAAAAGAACATTACTATATCTGCTTTATTAAAAGTTGATAAGGCTTTGCCTCTAAAACCTTTTAAGCTATAGCCGCCAGCTAACGTCCAACGAAGTATTTTTGTTATTTTTGTGTAAGTATTTTTGTTACTTTTTGTAAAATTCAGAACGCTTCGTAGATTAACCCATGGAATCAAAAATCCAGAACGTTAAACTAAAATGCAACAGACTGTTTTTACTATCATTATTTTTTGTTGCAACGAAATTTGCGAAGTATTTTTGTTACTTTATGGAACAAACGAAGTATTGTTGTTACTTTTTGTTGGATTGGCGAATACATAGCCT
>CAYUQV010000019.1:0-56527 GCA_964446885.1 uncultured Methylocucumis sp. | reverse complement strand
GCGGTAGCGTTCAATATTTCTAAGCTGCCTGTGCGGCAGTGAACAATTATAGGCGCAATTCTGAAAGGTGCGTGACTTTCTAAGCTGCCTGTGCGGCAGTGAACTGACCTCAATACTTCTGAAAGCCAGTCGTGTAGCAGTATACAGGGTTTTTGGGCATTTTTACCCATCCTAAAAACACCACTACACAACCAACTGATTTTTCTATGTTTTTAAAAAGCGCAAAAAATTTGGGTCAAAATTCATTTTTTAGCTGCCTGCGGGGCAGTGGACAAAATGGGTCAAAACTCAGGGACGGTCGAGGTGGTGCTTAGGCCATAACTGCTGAATACGCCCCCCGACGGTTCGGCGACCACGGTTTTTTTGATCCATAGACAAAACGTTTGCCCGCCGCTCAGGCTTTGTAAGCGGATGAACGGCTCGGCCAAGGGCATTTGCTGGTGCTGTCGGTAATGGTTCAGGGCGGTCGCCCTGTCCACGCCGTGGTGCTTGGCATAGCGCCTTGCCAAGCGTTCTTTACTGGCTTTGGGTTGTAGGCGTTGGTAACGGGCGTAGCCAATGGGCTTTTCCGGCACGGGCCGGATGCTGGTGCAATGCACATAGTCGCTCAACCGCGCCAACCAGTGGCTGGCGTTAAACTGGCTGAGCGTGGCTTCGTCTAGGGCGAACAATCGGCATTTATTGCACAATACGCCGAAATTTTCCCCCATACGATATTTGGGAAATGAAATACCAATCGGTACACTTCTTTTTGCATCTTGCATTTCAACTAAGCCAAGATGGATTTGTTGATACACTTTTGACCAAAGAAAGTTTATTGGTATTTCTTCATTAGGCAGCAAAGTAATTTCTAAGTAGTATTTCATTTAGCTTCCTTCTCACTTTCTCCACTGAAAACTCCACCGCGTATCAAGTTTGCCACCACATACGTTTTTTGATTTTCATCAATTTTCTTGCCATTAATCCAATCAAGCATGAGTGTATACAAATCTGTTCCGTTTGCTCGGTATGCACAGCCACGTTGTGTTACTGAACCGTAGGGTTCAACAGCAATTGGGATTCTGTCTTGATCGGCTATTTCAACTGATTTGGTTTTACTGCCATCTCTGGTTAAAAGCATATTTCCGTACCAGTCATCAATGGTACGTATTGCATTGCCGATTTTAACGTTATGAACGGCTGCGCAATCGTCCAATTTAAACAACGTTTTCCCCTTCTCCTTCATATTCATTTCTTGGGATGGGAATACATGCTGACGATTACCTAATTTGACATAGGCTTCAATCTTTATAAAAGAAAAATTAGTTTCACCACCATTAAGGCCGTTTTCAATAATATTAGCTAAAGCTTGTAATTTTTCATTAGAACTGTTTGTGTCAAAGTTTTTTAACGAATAGTCATAGGCGTTAAATTCTAAAGGGGCATTATCCGTCCCATCAAAAACATGAATGCTAATTTCTCCAGCACAAACTCGATTGCGCCATAAGAACCGACCATTGGCTATGTTGTAAGCATATCGATAAGCCAACGTTTTTAAGCCTTCGCCATTAATTTTAAATTGGTCTACGCAGACTTTAATTTTTCCCTCAAATCCTGGGTCATTACAAGCGTATGGCTTACCAAGGTTGCCGATTATTCTAAGCGTGAAACTTACTTTAAGCGTGTCTTTATCAGGCGGTAAAAAAGCATCATCGTCGCCTGATGAAACAGGATTTGGTTGTGTTTTTTCAATGTCTTTATCTTTAATGGCATAAGCGCTTTGGGTGGAACGATTAAAACGAGGTTTTATTTTTATAGGTTGCCATTTTTTAACCTTGTCATTATCGTCGGCCTTTGGTTCTGTGATATTGACAACATCTGTGTAAACAGGAATGTCAATCCAATTTCCTGCGTACATTAATGCGTCTGAAGGCTCAAGTTTACGCTCAAAAGATAGTAGGCTCGGTAATTTTATAGTCATTTTTATTTCCTTTTGTCTGTAAGTGATTAGTTGGGTTAATTAGCTGAAATCATCTTCTGGATTTTCAGAATGGATAGCATCGGTTTCGGTTGTTGCAAGAGTTTTTGGGTTAGTAGGATATTGCCTGCATAAGTACCAGTGTTCTTCGTAAGCGTAGTGCCACAAAGATTGTTGAAGGTCTTCGGCAGTTCGCACACGATGTACGCTTCGCCATTCGCCGATGCTGTGCACCGATTCAACAAAACAAACTGGGGTTTCATGGTCACGGGTATTTTCGACTTCAGCGTTTTCATACACATCAGATATAGCTTTATAACCAATCATAATGGGCACTAAATACCCTGTTTCCGGTTTAGCAACATATTCCCAATCAGCTTCGGTTTTTTCTGTCGGCGTACAGTAGTTTCTCCACTGGGTCAGTAGCTTTTCATTGGCCTTGCTCGGTTGAAGTTGAGCAAAATAGCTTTTTAAATCATCGGGTATGTCATTTTCTTGATAAGGTTTATCAAGTTGTGTGTTCCATAAGCTCAAGCGTTGTAGGCAGTCTTGGTTTGTCGGTTCAGTTTTTACTAGAGTGCTCAAATATTCACTAATGAGGTGGGATTTAGGGCGTGCTTTTTGTTTGAGGGTTATAAAATCTAGCCAAGCATCAAGCATTTCACTATTTGGATTGTTTTTTTGTAATGTCTGAAAATGTTGTTCGAGGTAGGCCGAACGATCCATCAGTAAAAACCCAGGTAACAATTTGCGCTTGATGGTATGGAGGGCATTTTGATTTTGGATGTCAATTAGTTCAACACTACCTATTTTGATGATGGTTCCACCCGCCAAGCGTTGCAACATGCAGGCGCTTTCTAGCCATTTTATGAAAGCATCCTGACGATTGCCGATATTACCCTTGCAAGCGATAAGCAATGAAACCGTCATGTTCATTTTGCCTTCTTCAATCACGGGCGGCGTGGCGGTTTTACTATGCGACTTTAAATAGGGGGGATTTCTGCTTTGGGTAAATTGATAATCGTAAGGTTTGTAGGTATGCACTTGCTGTTTGTGGGATATGACGGTGCAGCCCTCTAAGGTAATGTCCCCAAAAATTTCGGTTGCAAAAAGTTTGCGGGCGAGGTTATGGCTAAAACCCAAAAAATGGGTGATTGCTGGAAATCCCCAAGTAAACCCGGCAATCGCATTAGCGTTTTGTACCTGGATACGGTTAATCAGAATGTACTGACTCATGGATTCTCCTTACGCGGAAAATTGGCTTCAATTGTATTATTGTGTTCTCTGAGCGGCTGCTCTAAAAGCTCTACCCAAATACGCGAGTGTGTTTGTTGAGGGGTAAATTTTTTGTCTTTACCCATAAGTTTGTAGTTCAGCCACTTGGCAAAGTCATTACAAATGGTGGCTTGCCAATCGCTGGCTGTTCGCGCCGTTTGAAATGCTTCATCGTCCCGATAGGGGTCAAGAAAATATTGATGCGCGGTTTTGAGTTTTATGTTGTCAGTAGCCGACCATCCGGGTTCTAAATTTTGAATCGCCGCCGCATACGCCAATATTTCATCAATAATGTCGTTTACCCATTGATCTATCCACTTGCGGCGTTCTGGGGCTTTGATGCTTAGATCAATATGCTGATGACGCAGTAAAAAATCATGCAGATAATCGAGCGTTGTTATTGTGCTTTTATCTAAAAAGACAGCGTAAAAAAATGACTGGGAGTAAATGGGCTGTTTAAGCTGGTTTTGCCATGTTGGTGGTTGGCAGGAAAACAGATAAAGTTTTCCACCTCGTCTCCCATTTAATTGAGAAGCGTTGCTATGGTTACTGGCGGTCACACTTATATTTGCTTTCTGGGGGAAATATTCTGTAATTTGTTCTGAAAATTTGCTTTTTTCGCGAAGTTTTTTAACGGCTAGCTGATTGTCGTTAACAATTTTTTCAAAAAGTGCATGGGCTAGAGAGGATGATTTCACATGACATAACAGGTGATATTGCTTTTTTTCTTCATCGTAGAAATAAACCTGTTTAGCTAATGAGTGACTACTTAGATAATCAGTTCTCAGTGATTTACTAAAGCCTTTGTTCCAATTTATAAGTTCTTCACGGGTTTGTGCAAATGGCTTCAAAATTTCATTGGTTTCATCTTTAAATGTAGATGCCAATTTTTGGCCGTTAAAATCCAGTTCTAAAAACTGATGAATCGGAGCGAACTGATTTCCACTAACAGCACCATCTATGATTTTGTCTCTAACATTTGACGTTGTTAGAACATCCATTCTTTGTGCATCAATCAAATCATAGAATGACGGGCTATCAATTTTGGAATGTGTTAGTTTTATAACATGAGTTGCAAAGCTAACGCTGGCGGCTTTTTGCGCTGCCTCAGAAATCCATTTGTAAGGTAAAAATTTATCATTTATTTCGTTTCGTTTATCTTGGTAGTCTTCCTTAATTTTTTTCAAATCTATTGCATCTGGCTGCTGTTTAAAAGAAAAAATTTTTTCCAACTTTCCCTTTTGAAAGTCTAATGCGGATTGATTCTTTTCCTTTTTGTTCTTTTTGGGGTCAAAGAAGTTTCTAATTTCTTCATCACCAAAATATTTTTTACTTTCAAAAGCATTGGCTATGTTTTTAATTTTTTCTTTTAAATACTTTTCTTCCTCGCTTTCTTTTTTTTTCTCCAAGAAGCTCAAAATAACTTCTTCCCAGTTTTCAAAAATTTTATTTTCTTCAGTCATTGTTATTTCCTATTTCTTTATACAAACCCATGTTTGGGTGATACTTATATTCCTGTAGTGAGTTACTTTCATATTCTATTAACCGTACTTCACCAAATCTCTGGCTTACTTCTGGTAAATCACTGGCGAAATCATTAGCCAGTTCGGTGTAAATCCTTAAAGGGTCAAGATCAAACCAGAAATAATTTCCCGTACCTTTTTTTATGTCACCGCTATTTGAAATGTCGATAGTAACTGGGTCGGCAAATTTAACCGGATATACATGCTCATTCTTCCATTTCCATTTAGGCGTAGCGTAGTCATCTACTAGCCACAGATAGTAAGCTTCATCCTGTTTTGAATCCCGAAACCGCTGTTGCCGTTGAACTTCACCGCACCAGTGCGGCTTGTTTCTCCACCAAACTTTTGCGCCTTGGTCATTTCCGACCAAGCGCATTTCAAGTGCCTTATGTTCAAGAACAACTAAATTAGAAAACAGTGGCTTTTGGTCTTGATAGTTTTCAGGCGTGGTTATTCTTGGAACTGCGTTGATGGCTTGATATTGCTTGTTATCTAAAATATGTTCTAAATCTTTTTCCCCCATTTGGAGTTTCGCTGATTCAAACCCTGGTTTTTCAAAACAAATTGGTTTTTTGGCAAGAGCTTTGTAGTTTTGGCTTAGTAACAAAATATTAGCTACATCAGGAATATGGTTGCGATGCCTAAGCACACGACCCGCTAATTGGATAATGGAGCGCATGGAACTGGGTTCTACAATTGCCCAATCATAATCATGGTCTCTGCCAACCTCAGCTACGGGAGAAGCAAGAACTACAAAAATATGATTGGTTTCTTTATGCCGTTTGAGAGTAGAACCTACACCTCCTTCCGATTCTTTTTCCTGCCAAACCTGCTCCGGTTTTTTCCGTTTTAAAATTTTATCTAACTGATTTTCTATATGCGAACGCATGGCAAGGGGGTAATGGCTGTGGTAAACACAATAATGGATGCAGGTATCGGTTTGCCCTACATCCTGTTTCAACAAGGCCTTGGCAACAGCAACTAACGGGTCAATGTTTGCCATACGCACTAAGCCAATAGAAATGGTTTTACCTTCTTTACTTTGATTATGCTGTTGATGTAATTCAATAATATGTTGTTGAATGGTCTGCGCTAATCGGTCAGCAATGCTTGAACCTGATTCATAAATTGGAATGATGCGACCTTTACGTTGCGGTTGGGTATTTTCTTCGAGCTTTTTAATGCGGTTATTAACGAATTTTTTATGTAAGGTTTTAAATACATCGAAATCCTTAACAGCCTCGGCTTGTGTATTGAATTCATCAAACCATCCACAGCAAATATGCGTGTCCCAGCCTTCAATATTAGCCTGGGCATATTGCTTCCAGCCTTCCCTATAAGCTTGGTAGAGAGCAAAAGCTAACGCTGGCGGCATAGTTGCCGTAGATAGCAAAACACGACTACCCAACATACCTGCCCAATTTACTAGCCGACACAAAGCGGGTAAGTCATCCAAGCCAAAATCATCCGGTTCATCCAACACAAGGTCTGAACTTAACAGGCGTAACATTGGGCCAATTTGCTTACCGCCTCGCGTTCCTTCTGTTGCCGGGATTAAGTGGTCAATGGTGCAAACCAACACAGGTGCTTGCAGAAGTTTCTCTAGGTGTGCATCCTTTTTTGTCCACTTGCTCAAACTGTGTTCGTAGCTATTACCTGAATAATCAACAAATAAGTCGGCATCAAGCGCTTCTTCCGATTCACTGCCTGTGCTTTCTTGCTGGCTGGATTCTTCTAGTGGTGTCGGTTTTTTCCCAGATTCGGTTTTACTTTGCTCGTTTTCAAATAATTGCTTGACCGCAATACCTCCGACCAAAATAGCCAGCTCTTCATCGCTTAAGTCCAACATATCCCGAAATTCTTTGCCTGTTTGCAATGTTAAGGTGCGTAATCCAAGTGCTACGCTAAACCGTATCCGGCCTGTTTCACTGCCCAGCGCATACATGATTTTGGCATTTGCCAAGGTTTTTCCCTTTCCAGTAGAAGCCATGTTAATGCCGAAAAAACCTTGTTTTAGGCTATCTTTGCCCTTATTTTGCGCCAATTTTCTAGCCTCATCCTGCCAGCCGAATTTGTCTTTATCTTTCTTACCAACAGGATTCTCAAGATAGGAGTTTTTTTCAAGCGGTTTCAGGCTAGCGTTAAATTTAGTTAAATTTTTAACAATTTTCTGTGCGTGAAATGCCACGCCAATAAGATGTTCATCTAACTTTTGTTTAAGTTGCTTGGTTTTTCTGTAAGTATTTGCGTAGGCTTGGTAGTTCGGATTTTGCCATTCCAAGGTAGGGTTTTGATCAGAATAATAATGATCTGCCAACATTAGACATAATCGAGCAATATGGGTCGTAAATAAGTGAAAGTCTAACCAGTTGGTATTTTCCTGTATTTGTGGCGATATTTTTGTTCTGGTTTCCGAAGCAACCAAACAGGCTTTTGATCGCCATTGCATACTTTGAATGGGTAGGCCTTTTTCAAAATTCCAATTGTCATGTATCCGTTCAAGTTGATCTTTGTTTTTACAATTATGGGAATTCCATATTGCTTCAAAATTATTTGTAATCCAATGATCTACACATTCTAGCTGAGGTGTCAGCAAGTTATTCCATGTGGGGCAAAGGGGTAGTTTATGATGCGTTAAAATCAGCCAAGCAATTAATTGTGCAAATGGGGATAAATGAACGATGGGATTATTGTTGGCAACATTGCCATCCAAGCCATCCTTAAAACATGTCAATGTGTCATCCCGTTCAATTTGAGCTAAAGCAAGCAGCCACTGAGCATCATTCTTATCACCAACAAAAGCCTGGAATAAACGTAGAGATACCCATTCATGACGGTAAGGCTCAAATCCGGGTGTTTTCTTATCGGGATCAATCTTGTCCTGAAATAATTTATTGGCTTTACCAAAATCGTGGAATAACCCAGCAATGGCTGCCGCATATTTGATAACTTCTATTGTTTTCCATAAGCTGTTATCCATAAATTGACCTGTTTCTGTTTGGGTAAAATTCACAGGCACAATCCCCTCGGCATTAAAACACCGCCGATTCCCCACAATCCAAACCAATTCACTGCGGCTTCTCGACCGTTGCCAATGGCAAGCCACGGCGGTGTTTTTGGTGGCGGTTTTGCGTAGCAGGGTTTTAACGGCAATCAGGCCATCTTCGGTGATGACGGTTTGCCAGGTGTTGTCGCCGATACGGTTGGCGAAGGCATCTAATACGCGGCGGGTGCGGGTTAGGGCTTTTTTCTGGCATTGGCTGATGAATGTGACCATCATAAGAGTTTACCCTCACCCTGCCCTCTCCCAAGGGGAGAGGGTTCTAATGTGGCTTGTTGTTTGACTTGTTCAAACATGAAATCCAGGGCTTTGTGTTCGGTGAATTTTTGTAGGAGTTGTTGGCGGAATTCTTGTTCGCCCATTTTTTCTTTGGCGCAGACAAAGGCCCAGGGCAGGACGATGGCATCTTTTACTAAATCGGCGACATCAAACACTAAGGCGCCGCGTCGGGTTTTACCGTGCATGACCGCAAAGCCGTGTGGGATGCCGAGTACCCAGAGCGTGGTGGCGGCGAGTCCGTAGGCTAGGTAATTGCCGTGGTTTAAAAAGCCGTTGGCGAGATCGGTGGCTTGGTGGTCGCGGGTGAAGCTGCCTTGGCCTATGCTTTGCGCGGCGTAGCGGTAGAGTTGTTTGGTGAGTGCCGCTTCGCGCAGCAGTAAGTCGCCTACTTTGGTGGCGGTGTCGATTTGTTCGCTGTGGGTTTTTAGTGCTGCGTTTAGGTGCTGGTCGTCGGTATAAAAGTTTTCGGCTTTTAAGTCGTGGTCTTTTTGCCAGATTTTTTGTAGATAGTCGAGGCGGGCGTGTTGGAAGTTTTTGGCGACGGTGAGGCGTTGGTGTTCGTCAAACCAGAATTTTAGCCAGCCTTGCACGTAGTCGGTGGGGCGGTATTCGCTTTGCGGGGTGAGCCATTCGATTTCACTGCCGGAAAATAACGGTGTGCCACCGCCGCCACAAAAACCGACCAATACGCCTGCGCTGGCAAGCATCCGCATGGCGGCTTGGGTGATGGACGTGCCTGTTCCCAGCAGGATGACGGTGGTGTTGGCGATGGGGATGTTCCAGTAGTAGTTTTCGTCTTTGGCTTCGGTCAGGTACAGCACGCGCCCGTCTTTTTGCATGACTCGGCATTTTTCGAGGTAGTAGATGTTGGCGCGTTTGGAGTGGAGGATGGCTTTTAGGTCGGTGAGTTGTTCCATAGGGTCGCAAAATGGCCAGGCATAAAAAAGCTAACAAGCATAGCAAGTGGCGAAATGATGTGAAATGAAGGATTACCGGGAAAAGAGTGAGTTTTTCACTCGAAAAGTGGGTGTTTTATTGATGGCTGGATTAATTTTGTTCTGAGCATCATGGGGTTGGCATGGTTTTATTTTATTAAAATCCTTTGAGTGCCCTTTATGTTTGTAGATGCTTTTTTAGGGTGATGTTGTAGGAGCGTGGCCATGCCCGCGATCACGATTGACGTGATGATTACCGTCCGTTGTTTGTCGCAGGCATGGCCTGCTCCTACTGGGCTGAACTTGATGAGCCTGACAGACTTGGATTACTCGGCTTTTTTGAAAGAAGGTTGGGATAAATGATTGATTTATATAACCCTCACCCCAACCCTCTCCCCAAGCATAGGTATCTACACAAGTGGGCACTCCTTCTCCCTTGAGGGAGAAGGCTGGGATGAGGGGGAATATAACCAGTTGATTTTATTCTCCTCTCCCCAACCCTCTCCAGCAGGAGAGGGAGCTTGGTGCTGTTGCAACCCATTGTTTTTACTGTGTAGAAAAGTTGTGTAGATACTTATGCTCCCCAAGGGGAGAGGGAGCTTTATGATTTTATTGGTTAACTGAATAGTTTGGCGTGATTGATGCCAACACTTTGTAAAAAATAACCCCGCGTTTGCCTTTTGTGCCATCAGATACCATGCTGTATCATGCTGTTTTGATGGTTGAATTATTCCAGGGCGTTATTTTTTGGCACTGCCAAAACGCAAAAACAATAAAAATCATAATCCTATGAAGATACTTAATATTAATTTCAAGAATATAAAGTATTGTTTCACCTCGTGTCATGCCGCCCGATAAACATACAAAGCCATTGAAAATATTGGTTTTATTGTTTCTTGTAGTGTCACCAAGATTCAGGTAATATCGCTTTTAGTGGGCACTACTACGGGCACTACTAAAAACCGTAGTGCCCAAAGGCATCCTAAAGGGCAGGTAAGGGCAATATGACAACCGACAAACCAGACAAGACCAAAATAACTGACGTACATATTCGGGGCTGGATTAGCAGCCAAGAGCACTTCGAGTTTAAGGCGGTGGACACCAATCTTTTCCTTACCTTCCCGGAACGATTCACCACGCCTGTTTTTAAATTCCGCTACCGTATGGGCAAAAACAAAAAGCGGGAAATTATCACCTTGGGGAGTTATGGGAAAATCAGCCTAAGCAATGCCCGAAAACTTGCCAAGCAATACAATGGGCAAATAGCCAACGGGCTTTCGCCCAAAATAGAACTGGAAAACCGCAAGCTTGCCGCCGCCCGTGAAAGTGATCTTTTCACCGTCGAAAAACTGACCGCCCGTTATTTTGATGACAGAGTATTGCCCCGCCTTAAGCGGCCAGAAAATAAACAATGGCAAATCAACCGAATCAATCAGGCGTTAGGAAAAATGCCCGTGGAAGCCGTCACCGGGTTACACATTACCGACATGCTTAAGGCCGATCTAAAGCGCGGTTTTCCGGCCAGTACCAACAAAATACTGGAAACCATCAAGCAAGTGTTTGCCTATGCCGCCGCACAGCACATTATTGCCGTAAGCCCCGCCATGTACCTTAACAAGTCCTATGCAGGCGGCGAACAAGAAGCCCGCAACCGTAACTTAAGCCAAGCCGAAATTGCGGCCTTATTCAAAGAAATGGCGGAGGCCAAAGGCTTTGGCCGTGAGAACTATCTAGCTATCAAACTATGCTTGTTACTCTGTGTCAGAAAATCAGAAATCACCCAAGCCAAGAAAAATGAATTCAACCTTGAGGCCGGAACATGGCGGCTAGGCTACGATGACCGCAAAACCAAAAACCGCAACGCCATAACCATACCGTTACCCCGGCAAGCCGTGGAAGCCTTGCGCGAACTCTTCACCCTATCAGAAAGCAATGATTACCTATTGCCCGCCCGTAAAGCCCAAAGCCGTAACTTGCCCTATATCAGCGAAGCCACGCTAAACAGCGCGTTAAAGCAAAAAATCAAAAGCCTTGACCCGTTCAGCGTCCACGACTTACGGCGCACCGGAAAAACCAAATTACAGGAATTGGGCATTGATGAAATCACCAGCGAATTATGTTTAAACCACAAAGTAAAAGGCGTGGCCGGAATATATGGGCGGCATGATTTTTTTGAAGAACGCAAGAAAGCTTTGCAACTATGGGCCAACTACCTTGAATCTTGCGAAACAGGCCAAGCTTGGAACGTTACACCGATCAGGAAACAAGCATGACCACCTATTGCCAACACCCCACCTGTCCGAATGAAATAAAACCGTCCTGGAATGCCGGAAGGCCGCGCCGCTATTGTTCCAACGCTTGCCGCCAAGCGGTGTACCGTTGGAGCAAAAACGGCTTTGAACATGTCCGCCTGTCCCGCCGTTACCAAGCCCCTTTGGCAGTTCCGGCGAACCCGGACAAAAACAGCCGCTAAACGTTACGAAATGCGCAGCGGCTTTTAATGGCCCAGGGGGAAGCGCGGACAAACCTATAACCCCCGCATTGTTCACCATTGGACGCACAATAAAACGGCAAAAAACCGCCATTTTGCCAATATTGGGCGGTGGCCAGCGTCCGATCAGGCCGGAACCGCACCCTGAAGCGACAAAAAACGCCGGCTGAATGTAAACCGTAAGGAAACGATGCAAAACGAATAAACCGCACCTAGCCCGACGGGGCGAACGTGGGCAACCTTTCACCCACTGGCGCGGTTTTTCTTTTTGAAAGGATAACCCGTGAAAGGCGGATATGATTATTGATGAAGAGTATTACCCGCTAAGTGCAGCAACGATTATTGGTTGCTCGATTGATGACTTACTGTTTTTGGGAGCAATGGGAAAGATAACCATTAGGGCGATAACAAGGGGATTTTATGCGAAGCGGTCAAAGCTGGATGTAACCACAGGAAAATTTAATATTGACGGGATACGGCTCTTACCTGACGCGCCCGAAATACATAGAAATACAATACTAAGAATCGTTTCAAGTGATATTCCTAGCTTTCATCGTGAAGAAGTAAAACAAGTTAGCCTTACTGGTGAAGGTAAATTTAGATACAAGACATTCAAATTTGAAAGTAAAGATGAAATGTTCGTTTGGGAAGCCCCTTTCAGTAGATCAGAATCCAGTTTTGATGAACAAATGAACCACATTGATGGTAATTCTGATTTGATTCTAACTCAAAAAGATTTTGTCCTTACAGAGCAGGAGCTTTTAAAAGCCCATGCCTTAACTTCGTTTTCCAATACCCGCCCCGCCTATATTGATGATTCTCACCCAATGTTTAGCCGTGAATTGAGTATTGCCATTGAGGCATGGCAGCAAGTGCTATCAAGCAATCCGCCAAAGCAAAAAACTGGAAGCCGTAAGAAGTTAATTATTGGCTGGCTTGAAAAGCACCACAAACAACTACCAAAAGAAGCCAAAGAACGCATTGCAAGGATGCTTAACCCGGACGGAAACGGCGGCGCACCTTCTTTGGAATAAAAAACCTAACCACCACTAAAAGCCAGAAACGGCGCGGCTTAGAGAGAACCTAACCACCCCTTTTCTTGCAAACCTGCCCAACTGTTTCACCTGTTCTAGCGTTTCAAAGTGCCGTTTAATTTCACCCGAACGCATTTAACGCTAAACCACAGGTGAAACATGTCAAAATCAAAACACCCACAATCCCCCACCACCCAAGACCCCCTAAAAGCGGGTGCAAACTTGCGAGTATCGACCTTGGCCCCGCGCCTAGGCATGTCCAAAAGCACCATCTGGCGGCTTGTCAGACAAGGCAAGTTTCCAAAACCGCTCAAGTTGTCCGACAAAATCACAGCCTGGAAAGCCGACGATGTGCTGGCATGGCTGGCGGACAAGGAGGCCGTCTAATGTCCAAGCAAGCCTACCGCATAGCCCACAAGACCCAAGCCATCAGGACACCCGGCCAAGACAAGGCGCGGCTAAGGCAGAGCCAAGCCGCATACAACCAATGCCCGCGCCACTGGAGGAAAAAGCCATGAAAAGCAAACAGTACCAAATTAACGCCCTAAGCCATGAAACCGTGGAAGACCTGAACAGGCACATCCTGTCCGGCAAACACTCCCCCGCCGAATTGGCCGCATGGCTGGAAAACCAAGGCGCAACCATTAAGCCGCTTATTCTCAGGCTTCACATAAGCCAAGTGAAAAACGCCGCCGGACTGTCCGCCGAACTACACAGGCGGCTACTATCCGGCACGGACGGCCAAAGCACCGAAGTAATTTATCAAGAATTGGGCGACCTTGGTCAAGTGGTAGGGGCATGTAAAAAGCGCATAAGGCAACTGGAGCAAGCCCTTGTCATACGCGCTAGGGACAGCTACAGGCCACCCGTAAAACCAATTCCACCCTATGCCGACCCCACCGCGCCCAAGGCCACCGAATGAACCACAACAGCCAAACCGACCGCATCAAGGCCGACTTGCTGGCAGGCCGTCCGGTGGATGCCGTGACCGCGTTCAACGCCCATTGCATCACGCGGCTATCGGCCATCATCAAACGCTTGCGGGATAACGGTTGGCCGATCAGCACCGATCAAGACAAAGGCAACGGCCTAGCCCGTTACGCCTTGCCGGACAATTGGCAACCCGCGCCCCAAAACGACAGGCACAAAAAAAGCCCGTCAAGCCGCACCAAGGCTTGACAGGCCGTTTTATCCCTTCACCCAAAGGAGTCCACGCATGGACAGAGCCATTATACCCCTATTGACACGCGGCAACCACCGCCCTACACTTTGCCCGCCTTCGCTGAAAACGGCGAAGGACGGGCGTAGGAAACCCGTTTTTAGACAAGGCGAAAAATCGCCGCATTCATTCGCGGCTTTTTTATGCCCATCGAAAACACAGGCGTTAATCCGTCTGGTGCTTTGTCATGGCGGGCTGTTTTGGGAGGCCGAAAGGCCGACCGCACCTTGTCGCGGTTTTCCTAGCCCATTTCAGCCCGCCACCCACGCCCTAGGAAGCGTTGGCGGCGGTTATCCCTCATTTAGACAAGGATTTACCGCATGAACACCCCAACCACGGGCAACCACGCCCAAAATCCGGCCAATTCACGCCGCAACGCCACACCCGCCCAACCCCAAGCCACGCCCCAAGGCTTTAAAATCAACCCCATGCCCCGCCGTTCCCTGGCTGACATCCTGCAAGAACAGGCACAGCAACGCGGCCTTGAGCCGTTACCGCTTGAACCGGAATTATTGCTCAAACGCATTGCCGACGGTGGGCATTCAGGCCAGTTTCTAGCCGATGCCTTTATCAGTGCCTACCGGACTAGCGTACCGTTTCCGCACAGCTTGGGTGAATTGCACAAGCTGGATGCCGAAGCGTTCCGGCTCTTCCATGAAATCCTGCATATCCGCTACGTCCCCGGCTGGACGGATGACGGCCTGTATGAGATTGAACAACGGATTATGGCCATTGTGGGAGGTGCGTAATGGACAACAACACCCAAGCAACGCCCCAAAAACCCGCCACAGGCCAAAAAACCAACCTAGTGCAGTTTCCCAAACCTAACCCCGTAAAAACGCCCTGGGTGGCTGAATTTGAAGCCCATATAAACCTTATCGAGCATTTGATAACCACTGCCAAGGCCAAGAATGAACACCTCATGCAGGCGTTTGAGCAATCGGCCAAAAAACACGCTTGCCCCACCAGTTTGGCCTTGGCCAACTTTGCCAGGGAAACCGACCGCCACCTAAGCCTTGCCATGCAAAGCGCGGCGGGCTTGCTTCCACCGGACAGCCAAGGGGGTGAATGATGATTGAACAACCCCCAAATACCGCCGCCGAACGGCTGGCCGACCTGGAACGGCAAACCCGCCCGATCAGCCAAAAGACAGCGGAAGAAAACCGGAAAAAGAAACCCAAGGCCAACGCCGCCCCGGTGGAGGATGACTTTATCGAAGATACCGTTATCGCCCCGCCCAAGCCGACTGAAGCCATGTTCTATGGCTTTGCCGGGGAGGTGGGGCGGATTGCCGCACACGGCACGGAAACCAACCCCGTAGCGGCCATGCTGGCTTACTTGTCATTTTTGGGCGCAAATGTAGGCCGTGACACGTTTTTGTTCATCAATAACACCTACCACCACCCCCGTTTGTTTACGATGCACATAGGCGGCACGGCGGCGGGAGGTAAAGGCGATTCCCAGCAATTGACCCACCGCATCAGGCAACATATCGAATTGACGCACAGCGGCCTATTGGGCATGACCCATAGCGGCGGCTTGTCATCGCGGGAAGGGCTGGCGGGGCTAATCCATGACGGTTACGGCGAAAACAAGGCGATTGACGATAAGCGGCTATGGGTGACAGAAAGCGAGTTCGCCAACGTCCTGCACCAAGGCAGACGGGAAGGCAACACGCTGTCAACGGCCTTACGCGATGCCTGGGACGGTTCGGACATCAAACCCGCCACCAAAAAGCGCACCACCGCAAGCAGTGCGCCCCATATCGGCATCCATGCCAACATCACGCCCACGGAACTGAAAAGCCTGTTAAGTGCCCGTGACATCCATAACGGCTTTTTAAACCGCTTCCTGATGGTGTTTTCCGAGAATGTCGGCTTGGTGGCCTTCCCCAAGCCGACACCGGAAGCCACCCTCAAGGGACTGGCCACCGAAACTGCCGACATTATCCGCTTTGCCAAAGGCGGCTATCCCGCATCCAGCAACACCTTGGAAATGCACCTGAGCGAAGCGGCGCGGGATTATTACGAAACGGTTTATCCAGTGCTGAAACAACGCCACGATAGCGAACTGATTACCGCCTTATTAGCGCGGCGTGCGCCCTATGCCTTGCGGCTGGCCATGCTCTTTGCCCTGACCGACAAAACCCGCGTGATTGAGGCCAAGCATCTATACACCGCCGTGGCTTGGGTGAATTATTGGAAGGCCACCATCCAGTATGTGTTTGCCGATCAGGCCGCATCGCCCCAAGCACGGGAAAACCGCACCCATGCCGAAAAGATATTGGCCTTTCTTGGCAAGCACCCGGAAGGCGTGAGTATTCGTGAGCTGATTAACGAGTGTTTCAAAAAGAACTTGTCCACCGACCGGATACAAAAAACCTTAGGTTATTTGTTGGCTGAAAACCCGCCGCTAATTGAACAAATTGACACCGAAACCGGGGCAAGGGGACGGCCTGGAAAGGTTTATTTGTTAAAAACAGGTACGGACAAAACGGACAAATTCCAACCCATTGAAATAAAAGGCTTAACCAGCATTGTCTAAATACGGACAAAATGCCGCCAAAGCCTTTCTTAAAACGCTGTAAGCCACGGATGGCAAGGCTTACAGCGTTTTTTATTTTGTCCGTACTGAGATTACGGACAAATTACGGACAAATTCATCAAAACACCCATAAAAGGCATTTTGTCCGTAATTTGTCCGTAAATTTTGCCATTTTGTAAAAAATCGCTGTAAGCCTTGGTAGCCGTGGCCTACAGCGATTTTACGGCGAATTTGTCCGTTAATTTGTCCGTACTTGCAAAAATGACGAAAGCCAGTAACGGCGCGGCTTCCCGAATTTGTCCGTATTTGTCCGTACCGTTTTTGCAAAAAAACAAAACTATATTGCCCGAAACATTGCCCCAAAAATCGCCCCGCAAACCCCGACCGATGCCCCAACAAGGAGGCCACAAAATGAAATTTGACCCGCGCTATTTCATCATCCAAGCCCAAAAGGAGGGCGTGGAGCTGACCCGCTACGACCGCGACCACATCCACCTGGATTCCCACGGTAAGCCCGTGGCCACGCTGTGGAAAGCTGCTACTAAACGCCACAAGCGGCAACTGCTCAAACACCTGCCCGACTACCAAACCAGCCGCCTACAGGCCAACCTGTTCACCGCGTGTGGCCTGAACCCCGCCGACTACTACCCGCCCAAACGCCGCCCAACCCCGTTGGCCACACTCATGGCCAACCTGCTAGGCTGACCCCGCCCAAGCCGCGAACCCGCCCCCAACGGGTTCGCCTCCTCCCATTGCCGCGTAAAGTATTTGCAAATAATCGTGGTGGCTTGCAAATACTTTACACCCCCGACCCGCCGCCCGTTTGTTTCTGCCTATCATCATTGGCGATACAGTCACCGCCACTTTCGATCATGACCATTTCCAGCAAAAAAGCCACATCCGCCAACGGGAATTTTTCAATTAGCCTATCCAGCCATTTATCCTCAGGCAGCTCTTTTACTGCCCTTTCCAGTTCTTCATTGATGGCTTGATCTAGTTTCATTTGAGTAACCCGCTGTTAATAAACGCATTGCCGATAGTGGATTGAGCACTAAAGGCCTGAGGAATGCGCGGCCTTTGATATGCCAAAACCTAAACTTAACACGGTATGGCATTGTGTGAAATAACCCATTGATAAAGTTAACCTTAAAGCTTAATGACCGGGATAAAAACCCGCTAAAATTTGCGCCAACACAACGCCAACCATCCCGCAAGGTGAACCCATGCCGCCCGTTTCCGAAGCCCTCCACGATTACCTGCCCGAAAGCCTGCACCACCTTGAAACCCTTATTGGCCTAAACGCCCTGCTGGCCTTAATCAAACACCGGGGCGGAACCGTCCTAAACGTTCCCCGCGTCCCCGCGCCCGATCATTGGCTGGCAGGATTAATCGGCCTGGATAGTTTTAAGAAACTGGTGGGCATCTATGCAGGCGAACCGATGGAAATCCCCCGTTGTGCCAAATTGCTGACGCTGGCGCGTGACATCAGCATTTTGCAGGACAAAAGGCAGCGCATGGCGGATAGGGAACTGGCCTTGAAATACGGCATGACCGGGCGCGGCATTACCAAAGCCTTGCGCCGCATAGAACCCCTTGAACTAAAACCCTGGCTAAAAGCCGCCCACCAACTCTTCTCCACCCATGCCATCACTGGCCCATAGGAAAACACCATGAAACACACTGACTACCCGACCCTTGCCACCGCCATAGCCCGCAAGACCCAACTCGAACAACGGCTGAACGCGGCACAAAACCAACTGTTAGGCACGTTTGGCCTCAACGAAACCATAGAACGCCTAAACCGGGAACACCAAGAGCTTAAAAACACCATTAGCGGCTACCGTTCAGCCGTTGACGGGGGCGCAAAGCATTATGAAGCCCAACTAAACGCAACGATCAGCCAAAGCCAACAAGTGCAAGACAAATTGGACAAGGCCAAACAAACGCAAACCGAAACCCTAAGGCTAATCGAAGAACTGACGGCGGAACTGGCCACCTGCAAACCGCAAGCAACCATCAAGGCCATCCTTGAAAACCAACAAGCCATTGTTGAAAAACGGCACGGGCTGGACAAAATCCGGCAACTGATGGATGAAAACCAGCAAGCCATAGAGGCGGCAAACATCCATAATGACCGCTTGCCGGGATTGCTGGCACAGCGTCAAGAATGGTTGGCCGACATGGCGTTAGGCACGGACAGGGCGCAATGTCTGGCCGAACTTGACAAAGACATTGAAGAAACCCGTGAAGCACAAGCCAAAGCCGATGCACACGCCACGCAAACCATCGACAACGCCCAACAAATCTTGGCCGGACTCAAGCCAAGGATGGAACGGGCACAAAGCGAACTGGACGGACTGGAAGCCTTGGGGGAAAAAATGCTGGACTTGCTGGTTATGGAGCAGGCGCGGCAAGCCGCCGATGACTTCACCGCCTTATCTGCAAAGCTGGTTAACAAGGCCACTGAATTACGCGCCTTCCAAGACATCTTGGGAAGCCTTGGCCAACGCGGCAAGGTGGGCTTTTTCGTTGACCAATGCAGTTTATTGACCATCCCTTGCATAGAAGGGGCCACACCTTTGGAGCATTTGCAGGGAGCCAAAGGGGCGTATGTGAACGCCCATTGGGAACACCTCCCTTATGCCGAAGCCTTAAGCCAGATAAAGCAAGGGCTAATCGACCAAGGCATAGCCCTTTAGCAAAAACCGCTTAAGGGCGTTATTCGGGGATTTGATGGTATTCAGTGGTATTTTTTGGGATACCCTAGCCCCGAACTCTTAAAAACAAAAGCCGCTTCATAGCGGCTTTTTTTGTGCCCTGCAATACGCCAATAATTAGCCTGCCTAGCCAAGGTGTGGCTAGGAAAAAATAACCCCGCGTTTGCCTTTTGTGCCATCAGATACCATGCTGTATCATGCCGTTTTGATGGTTGAATTATTCCAGCGCGTTATTTTTGGGCACTACTACGGGCACTACCTAGGCAGTGCATAAAAATAAAAACAATAAAAATCATAATCTTATGAAGATACTTAATATTCATTTCAAAAACATCAACTCTTTAGCAGGCGAAAATCGGCTTAGTTTCACGCAAGGGCCGTTTGCCGACGCGGGCGTTTTTGCAATTACAGGCGCGAACGGTTCAGGCAAATCCAGTGTGTTGGATGCGATTACTTTGGCTTTGTACGGTGAAACGTTCCGTTTTGACCAGCCGGCTGAATTTGTCATTACCCAAGACAGCAACGAGGCATACGCCGAAGTGGAATTCAAATTGGGCGATGCCGTGTACCAATCCAGTTGGCGGGCGCAACGCGGAGAGCAGACGGCCATTACTATGCAATTGTTGCGTGTGTCTGATGGTGAAGTGTTGGCCGATACGGCGACTGGCGTGTGCGCGGCGATTACGGAATTGACGGGCATGAATTTCCGCAATTTCACGCGCTCCATGTTGTTGGCGCAAGGTGATTTTTCGGCGTTTTTGAACGCGCTGGATAGCGAACGCATGACCATTTTGGAAACCTTGATCGGTTCGGACATTTACACCGATGCCCGTAATGACATCATCAATAACGCTGACAAAGCCCAGCAAGCGGTTGATAAGATTAAACAAGAATTAGCCGCCATCAAATTGCTGGCCCCGGAAGAGCTGGAAGCCGCCGAACAGGATTTGGCGGATTACCAAGAGCAGCTGAACGAATATAAAGCAGAGAAAAAGCAAATAGAGGTGCAGCAATTGGCATTAAAAAGCACCGCCAATTTGCAAATCCAAGTGGTTGACCAGAAAAAACGCCTGCAAGGACTTGAAAAAGATTGGTTGGCCAATCAGGAATCTTTGGACAATATTGCCGTTGCTAAGCAGGCGCTGAATTTCAAAACCGATCTTGAAGCTTTGGACGACAAACAAAAAACCTTCCAGCAACATAAAAAAGACTGGGATGCGCTGCAAAACGAGTTGGAATTTCTGCGCGGCCAATTGGTCGGGCAAGCGGACATTCCTGAACAAGCCGGGCAGCTGAGTTTTTCCGAGCAGCATGAGGCGATTGATAACATTAAGCTGCAAATCAACCAAGCGCGTTTGGACAAACAAACCCAAACAGCATTGTTGCAAACGCTTGAAGCCCAAGCCATCGAGAAAAAAGAATTGCTCGACAGTGCCGAAATTTGGCTTAACGAACACGCCAGCGATGCGATGTTGGTTGAGAAATTCCCTGAAACGGCAAAGCTGAAAAAGCTTCGTGCCGAATTGCAGGCACTGACCGGAACCTATCAGCAATTTACCAGTAGCACGAAAAAAACCACGGCCTCCATCAAGAACACCAGTTCGGCGTTAACTAAAACCCACGCCACGATTGCCAAACTCAAAGAAGAATTGGTTGAAAATGAACAAGCGAGGCTTGCCTTGTTGCCTGAACAGGTGGAAACCAACGGCGACCCTGTACAGCTTCTGGACAATTTAAAAACCAGCCAACAAGACCGCGTCAAGCAATTTGAGCAATTGTGCAGGCTTGCCGAAAATTACCAACGGGTTAATCCACAACAAGGTGGCTGGTTTGGTTGGTTTGGCAGCAAACCGCTGGTTGATATTAATATTGAGGCTTTGGAGCAGGAGCGCGAAGAGCTGCGCGACATGCTCAAGCGTGAAGAAAATATTAAACGGGCTTTGGAAGAAGCGGTTTACCGTGAAGCCCTAATGAAAAAATTATCGGTGGAACGTCCGCATTTGGCAGAAGGCAAACCTTGTCCTTTGTGCGGTTCTAAGCAACACCCTTATCTGACCCATGCACCTGTGTTGGGCAATTCGGTGCAGGCCTTGGCCGACCAAAAAATCAATATGTTGCAGCTCAACGGCAAAGTTGAGCAATTGGGACGGCGCATTGTGTCCGCACAAAAAGAGACCGACAAAAACCGCGCCACACGCCAGCAATTACAAGCCATTAAAGCCGAATGGACGACGCAATGTAACCGCCTGAACGTGGTTTCTGATGAGTTGGACATCGACAACCTGTCGTTGATGAAATCTTGGCTGAAAGAAGCCGAAAGCGATTTGAAAAATATCCTTTTGCTGATTGGCCAATACCAAAAACGCACGGCCAATATCGCCAAAATCAACGCGCTGATTGTGAAAAATCAAGCCGCTATCGGGGATTTGCAAGAAACGGCGGTGCAGCTTGACCAAAGCACCCAAGGTGTCAGTCAAGAACAACAGGATTTGGAGGCGGCCTTAGCGCAACTGCGCCAGGAAGAACAGGCCTTATCGGAAACGGTCTTGGCGCAATTGGCGGCTTTAGGTGAAGCCATGCCCGGCAAAGGCAAAGAGGATGCGTTTTTTGACCGCCTGAACGTCCGCCGCCAAGATTATCAGACCCAATTTTTGCGCAAGCAAGCGTTGTTGGCAGAATTAACGGAAAGCACCACGCAACAAGCCACTTGCCAGCAAGAAATCGGGCGTTGTGACCAGCTTATCAACACGCTGATGCAGCAATTGCAAGGCGAAGAATTGATTGGTGTGCATTTGGCGTTGATTGAAAAACAACAGCTGATTGCCGAAAAAGACCGGGTGCTGTCTGAACAGGAAAACCAATTCAAGCACATGCAACAAACCTTGCAAGAAGCCTTGGCGGCATCACCTTTCGCCAACTTCACCGAATTGCGCAACGCCTTGCAATTTTTGCAACGTGAACCTGAATTCACCCAACGCGCCAGCCAATTGCAACAGCAAATGGAGAGCCGTAAGGAAGAACTCGCCCAAATGGCCGCACAGCTCGAAACCGATTTTATGGTCGCTGAAAATGCCCCCAGCACCGATGATTTGTATCGGGAGCTGAAACAAGTGGTCAATAAAATGGACATTGCCCAATCAGAAAGCCAGCGTCTACAAAACCGCTTGGCGCAACAAACCCAAGCGCGGCAACAGTTTGATAAATTGAGTGTATCGCTAAAACAAAAGGAACAGGAAGCCGTACCCTTTTTGGCCGAAAAGCAGCTGCTGGACAGCGAAAACGGCATGGTTTTCCGCCGCCGTGTCCAAGTGCGCATCGCCGAACAATTGCTGGCAAAAACCAACCGCATCCTGGAAAAAATCAGTGGCCGCTATTATTTGCGCTTTAACCCGGAACCTGCCGGATTGGCGTTGGAGATTGAAGACACATTGCAAAATAATGTCCGCCGCCAGCCCAAAACCTTATCGGGCGGTGAAAGTTTTATCGTCAGTTTGGCTTTGGCGTTAGGGTTATCAGAACTGGCCAACAACAATAAGTCGGTCGATTCGCTGTTTATCGACGAGGGTTTTGGCAATTTGGACGGCGACTCGCTCACGCTCGTTTTGAGCACCTTGGAGAATTTACGCGCTTACGGCAAAACCGTCGGCGTGATTTCCCACGTCGATGCGGTCAAGAAACGCATCAAAACCCAAGTGCAAGTGGTGAAGAAAAACAATGGCTTTAGTTTATTGAAACAAGCGTCTTGAGGTTTCATGCCCAAACCCTTGATCCACAAAGGCCGAGCCAGTATCAGCAACACCGCCGGACGCTACGAAAAGCAAACTAGCGAGGCAGTTGATGATGGTTGGGGCAGTTTGGATGCCGAACTGCCCCCGCTCAGGACTGAAACCCTCATCGACAGCAGCAAGTCGGTGATTACCTACAATGATTCCCCAGATTTGCCGTTTGACCGTTCCATCAATCCGTACCGGGGCTGTGAACACGGCTGCATTTATTGCTTTGCCAGGCCTTCCCATGCCTACTTAGGTTTATCGCCGGGCTTGGATTTTGAAAGCCGCATTTTACTGAAACCGGATGTCGCCCGACTGTTGCGCGAAGAATTGGGGCGGCGCAACTACCGCTGTGCGCCGATGGCCTTAGGCACGAACACCGACCCATACCAACCGCTAGAACGCCAGCAAAAACTGATGCGGCAGATTCTGGAGGTTTTGGCGGAAACCCGCCACCCGGTCAATATCATCACCAAATCAGCGTTGATCGAACGCGACATGGATTTATTGGCATCGATGGCCGCGCAGAATCTGGTGACGGTGTGCTTGTCGATAACGACTTTAGACCGCAGTTTGGCAAGAACCTTAGAACCCCGTGCCGCCGCCCCGCAACGCCGTTTGGAAACGGTCGCCAAATTGCACGAAGCCGGGATTCCGGTAGGTGTGATGGTCGCGCCCATCATCCCCGCCTTAACCGACCACGAACTGGAAAGCATCATCAAAGCCGCCCACGCCGCCGGAGCCATCAGCGCGGAATACATTTTGTTGCGCCTACCGCTGGAAGTGTCTGAATTATTTGAAGAATGGCTACAGACCTTTTATCCCCTCAAAGCCGCCCACGTCTTAAACTTAATCCGCGAGTGCCGGGGCGGCAAAACCTACGACCCTACCTTTAGCCAACGTATGCAAGGCACAGGCAATTACGCCGATGTGTTAGCCCAACGTTTCCGGCTGATTGCCAAACGCCTAGGATTAGATCAAGGCCTACCTAAACTGCGCACCGATTTGTTCAAAAAACCGGATGAAAGCGGGCAAATGAGTTTTGAGTTTTTTGTGTGAAAAATCTGTTTAATAATGAACTAATTACGTCAACTATGTGAAATATTCACACGGTTATTTTTGGCATATAATTGCGTAGAGTGTAACGGACAAGCCTTGTGGCCTGTGCGGGGCTTGTCCCCCATTAACCCCCCCAAGTTTTGAAAACCTGGAAGGTTTTTTTGTAACCCACTTACTTATCTTTGTCTTTGGAGAACACTATGAGCTTTACTCACAAATCTACCCTCTGCACCCTGGTGCTGGTTCTGTCCGCCATAAGCATCGCCCATGCTGTTGCACCAGCAGGCAAACAAGTCACCCCGACCTTGAAACTGCAAGGCGGCAGCGAATCCAGCGCCGACTGGGCTGCCCCGGCCACGTCTTCCTATAAAATCCATGTGTTCGTGCCGAAAAACACCACTGCGACAAACGCCCTGTACCGTATTTACCCTAAGGGCAAACGGGCGGACAGCACCGAATGCCTCAGCACCGATGCCGAATTCCCGTGTTATGAGGCCAGCATAGACCAAAGCCAACATCAAAATGCCTGGACGCAACTGATGGTGGGCGATGCCCCGAAAACCCAATGGGCCTTCACTAAAGGCAAAGGCTACGTCACTGCTGTGGCGAGCAACCTCGCCGCCACCGAACTGCTGAACTTATCCGCGCTGGTGCGCTTTGAGAACCAGACCATTAAAATCGGCAAAACGTATCAAGGCGGCCTCATCTTCTACATTGACGGCACGGGCGAGCATGGCCTGGTGGCCGCGCCCAAAGACCACAGCGCAGGTATCATCAAGTGGTATAATGGCACTTTCATCAATACAGGCGCTACCGCCACTGCTGTAGGCACGGGCGCGGCCAACACCAGCAAAATCATCAAAGCCCAAGGCGCGGGCCGCTATGCCGCCCAGCTCACCGCCAACCTGGTGCTGAACGGTTATGATGACTGGTTCTTGCCATCCAAGGACGAGCTGTACCTGATGTACCAAAACATTGGCCAAGGTGCCCACGCGTCGTTGTACAACATCGGGGGTTTTGCGCGGTCCTACTACTGGAGTTCGTCCGAGTACGGTAACGACAACGCTTGGAGCTACGATTTTGGTAGTGGCCTCCTGTATTACATCCCCAGGAAGAGTAATCGGTTCTTAGTCCGTGCCGTGCGGGCTTTTTAACCATTCAACCCTTTAGCTATTTGCTTTTGGTGGTTGTCATGGAGCGCGGCCATCTTGGCCGCACTTGCGGGCAGGATGCCTTTATGCCCCAGAGGGTACGCGCTCCATATCCGTTCTTTGATGCCCGTCCCTTTTTCCGCGTTAGCGAGAAAATTTTTATTTTGGAGGATGCGCAGTCGTCTTTATTTTCTGGCTTTGTTGTTTAAGCAATCTTCTCAAACGGCATCAATCAGTGCCAATGCCCGGTCAAGTTCTTCAAATGTGTTATAAAAATGTGGCGAAAAACGGATGCCACCGCCGCGCAACGCGCACACGACATGATTAGCTTGTAAGTGTCGGTATAACGTTTCGTTAGTAATCGTTTTATGTTTGAAAACGACAATACTTGATTTAAGGGCGCGGTGCGGGTTTGATAACAAAAGCAGTTGGGGATGTTGGGCAATCGCTGATTGTAAATATCCTGCACGTTCCAGCACTAAGTTTTCGACTTTTTCCATCCCCATTTCCAACAACAGCGACAAACTGGCCGACAGGGCGTGAATGCCTAACGTGTTGGGGCTGCCGCATTCAAACCGCCGGGCAGTGGGGTGGATTTCCCAGGGCACGTTTTCAAAGTTATGGATGTCTTTGAGCATGTGCCAGCCGTATTGGGTCAGTTTGAGTTTTTCCCTCATCGTGGCTGTGGTGTAAAAAACGCCCAAACCTTCCGGGCCAAATAGCCATTTATGCCCGTCCGCCATGACAAAATCGGCTTGGTAGGCTTGCACGTCAAATTGCACCGCACCTAAACTTTGGATGGCGTCTATGCAAAACAAAATGCCGTTTTGCTGACAGAACTCACCGATTTTCACTAAATCCAAACGTAAACCGGACGCAAACTGCACCGAACTGATGGCGATCAGACGGGTGTGTTGATCCACTAAGGCAAATAGCGCGGCTTCCGGTGTCGCCGCGCTGGACAAATCGGCTTGGCGTAATGTCACGCCTTGGTTTTCCAGTGATTGCCAAGGCAAGCGGTTGGAGGGGAATTCTTCGTTGCTGGAAACGATGTTGTCACCAACTTGCCACGGTAAGCCGTAAGCCACAAACGATAAGGCTTCCGAGGTGTTTTTCACCAAGGCAATATCATCAGGGGAAGGGGCGTTGATTAAAGTTTGCAGTTGTTGGCGGCATTCGTTTTCTTTGGTCAGCCAATCCATAAAATAGCGTGAACCATAACGGGCGTTTTGTTCGGCAAAGTCTACGACCGCATCGCGGGTACGTTTCGGCCACGGCGCAACAGCGGCGTGGTTTAGGTAAATCAGTCCGTCAATTAACGGGAATTCTGGATGGGGCATGGTGTTTTTGCTCTGGAGCTATAAAGTTAAGATGCTTTTGTTGCGTTCGGGAATGACTTATCAAATGGCATTAATGTCTCCATCTTCAACCAGCACATCTTCAAACACTTCGGCCAGTGTCATGGTCACTCCTATGGCCGCAAACTGGCAAATTTGCTCGCCGATGTAATCTTGCAACAGCCAACCGTTCTCGCCTGTGCGGCGGAAGCATTCCACGCGGCGGCTTTCGATGTCGATGATGACGTATTCTTGCAGGGATGGGAGGTTGCGGTAAGCGGCGAATTTACCGCCCCGGTCAAACGCGGCGGTGCTGTCGGACAATACTTCGACAATCAGCTTCGGTTCGGACAGGTACAGTCCGGCACGGCGGTCTTGTGCCGAACAGGACACCATTACGTCAGGATAAAAAAAAGCGTCTGCGGCTTCGACCCGTAATTTCATGTCGGCGATATACGTTTGGCAACCGCTACCGCGCAGGGCTTGTTTAAACGCGGCGGCGATATTCAAGCTGACCACGACATGCTCGCGCCTGGCCCCGGCCATCGCAAACACCTCACCTGCCACGTATTCGTGCTTTTCGCTTTGTCCGCTTTCCCACTGCAAATAATCGTTAGCCGTAAAATGAGGCTTTAGGACAGTGTTCATGATTTGCTCCTGATGGGTTTTAAGTGATTGATGTTACGTATTGTCCACGAAAATCACGAAAAATGAGGTGGGGTGTCATCGGAATGACAATGGTCTGGCTACGTTTACCGTAGCTGCTAGCTTAAAAACTGTTCCGTTTTCGTGGTTTTTCGTGCGTTTTGTGCACTATAGGGTATTCGTGGATAAAAATACCACCGCTGGAACGGGTTTTTTACCCGTTCCGTAACGTTTCGAATAGCTATAGGCCAATAAACATTAAGGACTGGGTTACAAACCCAGTCCTGCACAGTTGATGTTACGTATTGTCCACGAATACCCTCAGGGGCACAAGAATCACGAAAACCACGAAAAAATAAGGACTGCGTGTCCTCTCAGGACGGGCTGTCCTGATCCGTTAACGGAATATCCGAATAAAAACTGACTTTTCCGGTTTCAATGTCATACATGCCGCCGACAATGCCAATTTCACCACTTTCCAGCATGGCGTTGAGCAGCGGGCTGCGGGCTTTGATTTGTTCGACCGTCAGCAATACGTTTTGGTCTGCCACTTGCTGCACCCATTCAGGGTTGTCGGCGTTGATGGTACAGCCTGCTTGTGCTTGCACGGCTTCAACGGCGGGTTGGATTTTGTCCAACAGCACGGTGAGGTGGTCGAGTTGGACATGGTTGCACGCGCCTTTGATCGCGCCACAATGTGAATGCCCCAGCACGACAATCAGCTTGGAGCCTGCGATTTTACAGGCAAATTCCATGCTGCCGAGAATGTCGTCATTGATGACATTGCCCGCCACCCGTGCGCTGAACACATCGCCTAAGCCTTGGTCGAAAATCAGTTCCACCGAGGTGCGCGAATCCATGCAGCTTAAAATGATGGCAATAGGAAATTGGCCTTGGCGGGTGTCGTTGACTTGCTCCAATAAATTGCGGTTCGACTCCAAGTTATTGACGAAATGGGCGTTACCTTCTTTAAGGATTTGCAGCACTTTAGCCGGGGTCAGCGATTTTTGTGAATCTAAGGTTTGGGGACGCGCCGTGGTCAGCGGCGGCAAACAACCATAGCCACGCACGTTTTGTAAAGTCACTTCGATGTCGCGGAGCGGGGCTTCTTGCCTGAAACTTTCAATAATTTCATAGACATCATAATCAATATATTTGGAGCGGGTCGCATCAATCACCACTTCCGAATGCGGTGGTAAGTTTTCCAAAGTTTGTTGGATGTTGGCTTTGTTCAAAAACGAAACATGTTCGGTCAGGCGCAGGATAATTTTGTTGCCGATACGCATTTCTTGGAAATACAAAGAACTTCTGTAGTTTTCCAGCAAAATCGACACTAATGCGGTGCATAAACCAATCCCTAAACCTATCAGGATGTCCGTCAGCACCATGCCGAGGATAGTCAGGCAAAACGGGATGAAATGATAAGGGCCGGCTTTGTACATGGTCATGAACAATTGCGGCTTGGCCATTTTGTAAGCCACGACAATTAAAATGGCGGCAAGGCTGGCGAGCGGGATTTTGTGCAACAGTTCCGGTATGAACATGACCGTCAACAATAGCAACAAGCCTTGGATAAACCCGGACGCTTTGGTTTTGGCTCCCGATTGCACGTTAAACGAACTGCGGACAATCACTTGGGTGAGCGGCAAACCGCCCATCAATCCGGCGCTGATGTTGCCGATACCTTGGACAATCAGCTCCCGGTTAGCCGGAGTCGCCCGTTTGTATTTGTCCAGTTTGTCTACCGCTTCAACGGCAATTAAGGTTTCCAAACTCGCCACGACCGCCAGGGTGACGGCCACTAAATACACATTGGTTTGGTTAATCGCGGAAAAATCTGGCGCATTCAGTTGGTCGATAAAATCCCTCATGCTGCTCATCACCGGAATCGAAACCAAATGGCCGCCGCTTAACGCGAATTCAGGCAGATGCGTCAGGAGCATTTGGTTTATGGTCACAGCGGCGATGATAGTGACCAATACGCCAGGGAACCATTGGAACAGGCGTTGGCGTTTGCTGAACGGCAATTCCCAAATGATTAAAATGACCAAGGAAATGGCGGCAATGGCCATGGCCGTGGGCGACGTGAATTCCAGCATGTGCAGCAGTTCGCTGAACGACGAATAATTGTCAGATTGGAAAAACCTAAAATCGCCTTCGTAATCGCTGTCATAGCCCACGGCATGGGGGATTTGTTTCAGGAACAAGATGATGCCTATCCCCGATAACATGCCGTTGATGACGGAAGAGGGGAAGTAATAGGAAATCACCCCGGCTTTGAGCAAACCCAGTACAATTTGTAGGCATCCGGCCAACAGCACGGCAAGCAAGAAGGCATGGAAGCCCAATTCCTGTATCGATGACAGCACCACCACTGCCAAGCCTGCCGCCGCACCACTGATGCCCAATGACGAGCCGCTTAACGGCGCGACGATAAGGCCACCGATGATGCCTGTGATAAGCCCGGCAAACAAGGGGGCGCCGGACGCTAAGGCTATGCCTAATGATAAAGGCACGGCGACTAGAAAAACCGCGATTCCGGCTGGGATGTCGTCTTTTAAATGGGCAAAAACATTGGTCAAATGTCTGTCAGGCATTGCGTAAAATCCTTTGGGTTGGGGCGGTTCAATTCAGAATGACAATAGTTTGATGGTCGTGCATTTTTTCTTTGCCATATAAATCAATTAATTCGATTTGAATATTGTCATCCGCTGCGGCAGCGAAAAAATCTTCCAGGGTTTCCATAATATCGTGGTCAATAAACCGGGCTTTGCTGGCATCAATGGTGACGTTGCTGTTTTCTGGGATACGCAGGATCAATTTCCGCAGCAAGGCTTTGTTCAAGAATGACACGTCTTTATTCAATATCAAGGTGAACTGGGTTCCTTTTTGGATAAGGGTAATGGCGGCATGGTAATTGGCTTTGACAACAAAAAACAAGCCTACAGCCATGCCCAAGGCCATCCCAATCAATAAGTCCGTTGTCAAAATCGCCATAATGGTCAGCAAAAATGGCAAAAATTGGTTGAGGCCTCTTTGGTAAAAATGCTTGAAGAGTTTAGGGTTGGCAAGTTTGTAGCCAGTATGCAGCAAAATTGACGACAAACAGGCCAGGGGAATGAAATTTAAATATTCAGCCAAATAAACTACGCTTAATAACAAAAACACCCCATGGCTAAAACTGGCGATCCGGGTTTTGCCACCCGCATTAATATTGGCGGCACTGCGGACAATGACGGCGGTGATAGGCAAACCACCCAACAAACCACACAAAATATTGCCCACGCCTTGGGCTTTAAGTTCGCGGTTAGTGGGGGCCAGACGTTTTAACGGATCAAGCTTATCGGTCGCTTCCAAACTTAATAAGGTTTCTAAGCTAGCAATAAAAGCAATGGTCGCTGCCGTCACGTACACTTTGGGGTTGCTTAAATGGATCAAGTAACTGGCATCTGGAAACGTTAAATTGTTAAAAAAATCAATGGGTTTTTCCGATACGGGCAAACTGACCAAATGTTTTGTGCCCACCGCCCAATCCGGCGCATATTGGTTGCAGATGAGTTGGTAACTGACCCCCCACATCACGGCAAGCAAAGGCCCTGGCAAACTGCCCAATATCGGCAAGCGTTTTACAGAGGGTCTGGCCCAAAGTATCAAAAGCAATAAGGCCACCGTGCTGATGACCACTGCGCCTGGGGTGATGCCTTGCCAAGCGGCGAAAAATTCAAAAACGCTATCTTGTGCGCTTTCGTTCATATAGCTTTCGTCGCCTTCATAGCTATTATCATAACCTGTCGCATGGGGGAATTGTTTGATAATCAAAATCAACCCGATGGCCGCCAACATACCTTCAATGACAGAGGCCGGGAAAAAAGCCCCAATAATACCAAACCGTAAATAGCCAAAGGCCAGTTGTAGCATTCCGGCCAATATGCTGGCCACCAATAAGGCTTGGAAACTGCCCAAATTTTCGATGGCTGTCAGGACAATCACGGTCAATCCCGCCGCCGGCCCTGATACGCACAATTGCGAACCGCTAAACCATGAAACGACAAGTCCGCCGACTAATCCGGCGATTAACCCTGAAAACAGCGGTGCACCCGAAGCCAAGGCTATCCCTAAACATAGCGGCAACGCCACCAAAAATACGACTAACCCCGCAGGAATATCATCTTTTAAATGCCGAAGATAATATTGGGTCTGTTTATGAATCATGTCACCGCTCCTTAGATTTCTTAAAATGGCACCTTAAAACCAGTCAGGCCTTAAGGTTTCTGGTCAGAGCCATCTTAATGCCTTAAGCTTTCAAGTACCTTTCACGAATAACACTCGTATGAACATTTTATTGATAGAAGATGATGCCGTTTTGGCGGATGGTTTGGTGCATACCTTGGCGCGTAGTGGCTATAAAGTCAGCCACGCCGGGACTGCAAAAGACGCTTGGCAATGGTTGGATCGCCAAGATTTTGATCTGATAGTCATGGATTTAGGTTTGCCGGATTTGGATGGCCTTCAATTGTTGCGCGAATTCCGCCATCGTAAATTGTCCGTGCCCATCATCATCCTGACCGCCCGTGACAGTGTCAATGACCGCATTGACGGCATTGAACAGGGTGCGGACGATTATTTGACCAAACCGTTTGAATTGAGGGAATTGGAAGCGCGGATACAGGCTTTAATCAGGCGTTGTTATGGCGGCTTTGACAAACATATTTGCCTAGGCCGCTTGACCTTGGACACCGTGCAGCAAACGATTTTGGCGGATGGGCAGGCGTTTATCTTGCCAGCGCGCGAATATGCCGTGCTGGAAATCTTGATGATGCAAGCGGGAAAAGTCGTCGCGAAAGACCGCATTGCCCAACGCCTGTGCAACGATGGTGCAGGCCTGACCGACAACGCCATTGAAATCAATATCCACCGCCTGCGCAAACACTTGGAGCCTTACGATGTGCTGATACGCACCGTGCGTGGCTTAGGGTATTTGCTGGATAACGCGCATGTTTAAATTCAAAAGGCACAAGACCAAAAGCCTGAAAACGGAAATTTTGTTCCGTTTGGTGATACCGCTGATTTTCTTTGTTTTGGTTGATGCCGTGCTGTCGTATTTTGTCACGGTGCATTATGTCGATCAGGCTTATGACCGCTGGCTATTGGATTCGGCGCGGTCTTTGAGCCAAGAAATCAAAGTGCGCAGTAATAAGGTGGTGGTCGATTTGCCGCCCGAAGCCCTGGAGATTTTCAAATGGGACGCGCAAGACAAGACCTATTTCAAAATCATCTCCAGCGAACAGGAAACCTTGGCGGGCGATGCGCAGGTGCCGGAACCGTTGTCTGCCCAAACGGATTGGGCGTTGCCTGTGTATGTTGACGACACTTTATATGATGAACCGGTGCGGGTCGTGTCCATGCGCGTCACACCCGAAGGCACGCAAGAGCAAGTGTTTATCCATGTCGCCGAAACCCTCAATAAACGCCGGGCGATGATGACCGATATTTTATTGGCCGATATGATCCCGCAACTGGTGTTTGTGTTGCTGACGGGCATGTATTTGTTATCCGGCCTCAAGCGTGGCCTTGCGCCTTTAAATACCTTGGCCCGGCATATTGCCAGCCGCTCGTCACTCGATTTTAGCCCTATCCCGGAAAGCCATGTGTTTCTGGAAGTGCGCACCTTGACCGACACCATCAATGATGTCCTTAAGCAACTGACCCAAGCCATTGCCACTCAACAACGTTTCATTGCCAATGCCGCCCACCAATTGCGCACCCCCTTGGCCGGATTAAAATTACAGGCAGAACGCGCCTTGCGCGAACAGGATATTGCCGCGATGCAGCCCGCCTTGATGCAGGTGCAAAGCAGTGCCGACCGTATGTCGCATTTGACTGCACAATTATTGGTGTTGGCGCGTTCCGAACCCATCGGCGGTGATTATGAATTGGGTAGGGTCAATTTATCCGATATTGCCCGAAACACCTGCATGGACTGGGCACCTAAAGCCTTGCAACGCGACAAGGAGCTGAGTTTTGAAAGTGCCGCAGAAGATATTTATGTGCAGGGGAACGGGGTTTTGTTACATGAACTGTTGGCCAATTTATTGGATAACGCGCTCACCTATGGACGCGAACACGGCAATGTCACCGTGTGCTTGGAAAACCACACACAGCCTTGTCTGGTGGTCACTGATGATGGCCCTGGCATTCCTGAAGCGGAACTTGCGAAAGTCCTGGAGCGGTTCTACCGGATTCCTGGCAGCTTGGGCGATGGGTGCGGCTTAGGTCTGGCGATTGTCAAAGAAATCGCCGAGTTGCACGGGGCGCAACTGCAATTGCACGGGGCAGGGGGCTTGACGGTGCGCTTGGTATTTAACCCTATCAGCTTGAAGCCGTAACTACGTTACAGGGCAACAGCCCTAAAAAATCTCCTAGCGGGACGGGGTTTGTAACCTCGTCCCAAACGTTTTGAAACACTGACAATCAATGGGGGCAATTTAAGAACCGCGATAATAACCGCCTGGGGAACCTTTACGGGCTGTGGCGGCTGGTTTGGCGCTGACTGTTTTGACGGGCGTTTTGGCTTTGGCTGGTTTGACAGGCTCGGCTTTGGCGACTTTGGTCTTGGCCTGTTTGGTCACAGCAGTTTTATCAATAGGGCTTTTGCCTTTTGCCAATTTTACCGGAGCAGGCTTGGCAGGTACGGCCTTAGCGGTTTTGCCCACCGTTTTGGCGGGTTTGACATTCGTCAATTTAGTGACCGGGGCAACGGGTTTGGCTTTTGCCAAAATCGGTTTTGCTGGCAATTTGGCCGGGGCGGCTTTCACGGGCATCGGTGCGGCTACGGGCGGCTCTATTGCGGGAGTGGGGGACACTTCTTCCAGCGGCGGCAACCTTTCATACAAAGCGGTCGGTTCGCCATCGAGTTTGGTCAATACTTCGTTAAGGATAGTTTGGTCAAAATCGGGGATTTCGTTGTTATTGGCTTTTTGGATCAATTGCAAAGCCAAGGCATAACGTTGGTCGCGGCTGATTTCATCGCCTTCCAAATCCGGGTGCGCTTCAATGTATAAGGTGTTGTCCAGCCAACCGACTTTGATGGGTTGTTTGACCAAATACACAGGGGTTCCTGGTGACACATAGCCATACAGTTCTTCAATATCTTCCGGGTACATACGCACACAACCGTGGGTGATTTGCATACCGATACCGAAGATTTTATCAATGTCCGTGCCGTGGATACGGTATTCACCGGGCAAATTCAAATGCAGCGCGTAAGCACCAAGCGGATTGTGCGGGCCGGCAGGGACAACGGCGGGCAAGTAATCGCCTTCTGCGGCATGTTCACGGCGGATGGATTCAGGCGGATGCCAGACCGGGTCTTTGACTTTGCGGACAATGCTGGTTTTGCCCAGCGGTGTTTTCCAATCCTGGCGGCCTACGCCATGCGCATAGGTCAGCACTGTACCGGGCTGTCCTGCCGGATAGGCGTACATGCGGTATTCGGAAATGTTTAGGGTAATGCCTTCATGGGGGGAATCCGGCAAAATGCGTTTGTCCGGCAAACGGACAATTTCACCTTTTTTGATATGCCAACGGTCTAAATCTTGATTCAGGCGGACAATTTCATTTTGGCCTAGCAGAAAGCGTCTGGCGACATCCAACAGGGTTTCGTCTTGCTCGGTGCGGGTGATTGGCAAGGTGCTGCCGCTATGGCTAATGACAGTATCGCCAGGGGTAGGGGGCAAGCTGTACGTGGCTGCATAAGTATTGCCGACGATAGCAGGTAACAGCAGCGTACAGGCAAAAAGTTTGCAAATTTTCATCAAGATAAAGTCTCAAGTGGTGATAAAAGAAACAGCAGGTGGGTTGGGCCTGTGTTGTTGAAAAGAGTTAGATAATTGAAAGGCTTACATTTTATCATGGGGTTTGGGATTTAACCATGTTCTATCCAGTTGACACAGCTGGTATTGGTTTGCATACCTGTTTGGGTCATGAGGCCAGCAAATCAAGCATTCATTTTGGTATGCGTTATAATCACTTATCTTTAATTTCAGAGAGATTGGCCATGTCCCTGCAAAAGTTCCGCCGCTTACAAATTTTCCGAACCAAACACATTTCACACGATCAGGCTGAACATGGCCTGAAGCGTTGCTTGTCGGCATGGGATCTGACGTTTCTGGGTATTGGTGCGATTATCGGCACGGGCATTTTTGTGCTGACGGGAATTGCCGCTGCCACCCAAGCCGGGCCTGCGGTGGTGGTGTCGTTTGTGATTGCTGGTTTTGCCTGTGCGTTTGCGGCTTTGTCTTATGCCGAATTGGCGGCGGCGGTTGGTGGTTGCGGCAGTGCGTATGGTTACAGTTACGCGGCGTTTGGTGAATTGGCGGCGTTTATCATTGGTTGGGATTTGTTATTGGAATACGCCATTTCGGTGGCCGCTGTGGCCAATGGTTGGTCGGGGTATTTGAATAATGCCCTCACCAATATGGGCTTTGCCTTGCCGGACGCGCTCACCAAAGCCCCGGAACTGGGCGGCATAATCAATTTGCCTGCCGCTGCGATCATCTGGCTATTGATGGCCTTATTAATCATGGGGGTCAAACACAGTGCCAAAGCCAATAATGCGATGGTGATGGTCAAGCTCATCACGATCCTGATTTTTATCAGCGTTGCGGCCTTTAATGTCAATCCTGAGCATTGGCAGCCGTTTATGCCTTTTGGCTGGTTCCAAACCTTGCCGGATGGCAAAACCACAGGTGTGTTGGCGGGGGCATCGCTGGTGTTTTTTGCTTATGTTGGTTTTGATGCCGTCTCTACCGCCACCGAAGAAGCGCAAAACCCGCAACGTGACTTGCCGATTGGCTTGATTGGTTCATTGGCGTTTTGCACCTTCATTTATATTGTCGTGTCCGGTTTGTTGACAGGCGTAGTGCCTTACACCGACCTGAACGTGTCTTCACCTGTCGCCCACGCCTTGACTTTGTTGGGTTTCAATTGGGCTTCGGCGTTGATTTCAACCGGGGTTATCGCAGGCCTTACTACGGTGATGTTGGTGTTGTATTACGGTTTGACCCGCATCATTTACGCGATGTCCCGCGATGGCTTGTTGTCGCCTTTTTTCAGCGAAGTGAATGTCAAAACCCAAACGCCCGTGCGCGTCATTGTCTTATGCGGAGTGGCGATTTCTTTGATTGCCGGATTGATTCCGCTGGGCGAACTCGCCGAATTGGTGAATATCGGCACGTTGGCGGCGTTTGTTTTGGTGTGTTTTGGCGCGATAGTCCTGCGCATCACCCAACCGGATTTGCCCCGTCCTTTCCGTACCCCGTTCAGCCCTTTGTTGCCGATTTTAGGGATGTTGTCTTGTGGCGCGTTGATGGGGTTTTTGCCTGCCATAACGTGGTTGCGGTTTGTGATTTGGTTGGTGATAGGCCTGATCGTGTATTTTGTCTATTCAACCCATCACAGCAAATTGGCAAACGACTCTTGAACCCCGTTGGATGGGGTTTGGTATCATAGCCGACTTTTTTGATAGAGGAACCTACATGCAGAACCGTTTTGACCCTGAACGTTTGCAGGCTGATTTGAAATTGCCGTGGCTGGTCGTGGCCGTCATGACCATCACCTTAGTGGCTTTATTGGCGCTTTGCCTGACGCAAGGTGAACAGTTGCAACAACCGCTGCCCGAAGCCCAGCGTGTCATCATCAGGACGGTGCTGTATATCGTGGCGATCATCACGTTTCCCATTACGAACCTGCTGCGCCATATCCAATTGCGGCTCAACCAGACTATGCCACTGGAACACAAACAAGCTGAAACCGCCGCCAAAAGCCGTTACTTGACGACGGTGACGGTATCCATGTCTTTGATCCAAACGCCTGGCATATACGGATTTGTGATGTTCATCTTAGGCGATCCCACCAACACCTTATATATATTAACCCTCATGTCGGCGTTGGGGCTGTTCCTGTACCGCCCAAAACTGCATGAATATGAACACGTTATGGACGCGCTCGTTAACCAAGAACATGAATGATTTATTGACCGATGCCGATCTGTGCGTCAAATGCGGCTTATGCTTGCCGCACTGCCCAACTTACACCCAAACCCAAAACGAAAATGAATCCCCGCGTGGCCGTATTGCCCTGATCCAAGCTTGGGCAGGGCAAAAGCTAGATACTTCCGGGCAATTGCTTGAACACATTGATAATTGTTTGTTATGCCGCACCTGCGAACGCGTGTGTCCGGCAGTCGTGCCTTATGGCCGTCTGATTGACAATTTCCGTAGCCAAACCGCACCGCAGCGTAAAAGTTCCCTGCGCGTGACGCTGATAAAAAAAGCCGCGCACCAGCCCGATACCCGCCACTTGCTGCAAAAATCGCTGCGCTTTTATCAAAACAGCCCGTTGCAAAACGCCGCCCGGTTTTTCAAAGTCCCGCAATTGCTGGGTTTTCAGGCCATCGAACGCTTGTTGCCCGGCCAGCAAGACACCTTGGACATTAGCCAACATTATTATCCTGCCAGCACTGACAAACAGGGCAGTGTCGGCTTGTTTGCCGGATGTCTGGGCGAATGGTTAGACCCGCACACCCTACGCGCCAGTATCCAGGTGTTGACCGCCATCGGTTTTGATGTGCATATCCCTAAACAACAACGCTGTTGCGGGGCATTAGCCTTGCACGATGGTGATGCCGATACCGCCCAAGGCTTGGCTGAAACCAATATCAAGGCATTTGAAGGTTTGGAATTGACGGCCATCATCAGCATCGCCAGCGGTTGCGGTAGCCAATTGCGTGAGTATCAAAACACCGGATTTGCCAAGCAAGTCATGGACATCAGCCACTTTCTAAGCCAATACGGCGGCGATTGGGGGACACGCCTTAACGCCTTGCCCAAAACCGTCTGTGTCCATACGCCGTGTTCATTAAAAAATGTCCTGCGCACCGAGCAAAGCGTTTTTAAAGTGTTGCGGCAAATCCCCGGCATCCATCTCGCCCCGTTACCAGAAACCGTGCAATGTTGTGGTTCGGCGGGCAGTTACATGCTCGATCATCCTAATATGGCACAAACCTTGTTATCGCAGGTATTGGACAAAGCGGTAGGCTTACAGCCCGATCTGTTGGTCAGCTCAAACATAGGTTGCGCCTTGCATATCGTTGCAGGCTTGCGTGAGCGGGGCATCCCGTTGGAAGTTGTGCATCCCGTCGTATTAATCGCCAGATTGTTGCGGTAATTGCTTTCGTTTCGGTACAAATAGCACGGGTATAAGGAAATTTAACACTGAATTAACTCATTATTTACACGGCTTCCATGCTAACGTATGCTATTTTTAATACCTTTGTAAGATAGCTTGCAGCAGGGTGCTTTTTCTTCATTAAACCACTGGTTTTAAAACTAAACTTAACAAATCCCAAGCCGTTGCAAGATTGCCTGTCCCCTAGCTTTCGCGTCTTGCAGCTTCATTAACAACTGTGGAACTTTTATGGCTACTTGGCTAGAAACCTGTCAACAACAACTGGCCCGTCTGGAAAAAACGGCGGTGCTCGTCGACAAACTCGATACCCTCTGCGGCAAAACCCCGACCGATTTGCCTGCCGAATTGGTGCAAAAACTGAACATCGAACACCAACGCCTTAACAACCAACTCGAACGCCTACGCGCCAACCGTTTTGAAGTGGCGGTCATAGGTTTGGAAAAAGCCGGAAAAAGCGCGTTACTGAATGCTTGGTTAGGCCAAGAAATCTTGCCATCGGCCCGTGAACGTTGCACCTTCACCAGTACAGAAATCTGGTCGGCGCAAACCGAACATGACCAACTCTTGTTGATTGAATATTACAGCAAGGAAGAAATCGCCACGTTACAGGCGCAACGCCGCGATGCCTTGGCCAGCACCTTATTGAGCGATAAGGAAAAAAAGGAAATCCAAGAAGATTTGGACGACACCGAAAAGCATCTGGACGCGATCAACGAATTCACCAAACTGAAAAGTTTTAGCCAAGCGTTTTTGGACATCAGCGAAATCAGTAGTCATTTGCAGGAAGCGATTTTCAAAAACCGCGCCCAATCACTGGCGATCAAACGCATCCAACTGAAAACCGTGCGTTTGCGCAGTGACCGCGACATCATTTTCCATGACGTGCCGGGTTTTAACTCAGGCATCCTGATGCACGCCGAACAAGCCGTCGAACGCCTGAAAAAATGTGACGCGATCATTTACGCCAAAGAAATGAAACAGCCGTCCATCACCGGGCCTGAAAAAGACATGTTGGTCATCACCGACCTTGAAGACCCGGCCATCCGCGTTGCCGATAAAGTGTTTGTGGTGTTGACGCAAGTGGACGCGCTCGACGACCCGATTGACTTTAAGGAAACCTACGAAAAGCACAAAAAATACTGGCCTGCCGTACCGGAACGCCGCCTGATCCCCGTTTGCGCCCGTGCGCATTTGGTGGAATTTGGCATCCCCACCGAAGACACGCTCAGACGCTCCAAAAGCGCGGACGACAAAGGCAAATTGAAAAAGCTCGGCATCACCGATGGTTTGCCCATTTTGAAAGATTCGGTGAATTACTATATTGATAACGAACGCGCCTTGGTGCTGCAAAAACGCTGTGATGCGTTGGTCAATAACGTCCGCTATTACGCCAGCGAAGTGCTGCAAAAACTCGAACCGATTTATGCCAGTTTCGCTGACAGCGACAGCGAAAGCCACGAAGATAATTTGTTAGGCAAAGACTTTAACCAATGGTGGGGGCGCGAGTGGCAACGTATCAAAAAAGATTTTGATGTCTGGTACGCCGAAAGCATCCAAGGCCGCACCGAAGCCGATGCCGTGGGCGCGGAACACCAAGAATTGGCGGCGCTGCATGATGCTTACGATGCCAAAATAGAAGCCTTGTTGTCGCAATTATCAACAGCGCAACCCAATGAATTGAAACGTATTTATACCGCTGGCGGCACCATTTCCATGCCCGATCCGCGCGAAGGCAATTATAAAATCCGTGAGGAATTGTTCCGCGAAATCCAGCAAAAATTTGAAACCGAATTGACGGATGAGCTGGCCCAAGCCTTACAAGCTTTGATTGACCAAATCGTCCGTAAGACCCAAGAATTGCTCTGGGAAACCGAAGATGTGCGTAAAACCTTGCTGCATTCGCAAATGGACGAAGCCATCGAACAGGCCCGTATCCGCCACGGTTTCCAAGTCCTGTTCTTGCGCTTTGGCCGCGTTGCCGTTGAAGCATTTATTGCCAAACCTTTGCAGGCACGGGAACGCTTGTTGCATGAACGGGCCGCCGAAATCAAAACCTTGGAAGCGTTTTATCAAGGTGCAGATGGCCAACAAAAGCCCGAAGGCCGTTTGACGCATTATTTGCGTTACGGTTTATGGGAAAAAGCCATCAGCCGCATTCCGGTTGTCGTCAATAAAGCGGCCCGTGTCACCAAAGCCGCAAATGCGCAAGAGTTGGCGGAAAGCGTCGCCGATGTCGCGTTGGCCGTGGCAGGCCGTAGTGGCCGTACTGGTAAGACGGGGGTATTGCATGATGTGAATGACAATTTAGCCGCCATCAACGAAGATCAGGAACGTTCACCCGAACCGAAAAATTTTGAGGAAGTGGTTGAAGAAATCAACGGCGATTTGGAAGCGTTGGAAGATTATCTGAAAAACAGCGTGTTCTACGCGGCGGGCTTCATCACCTATTGCAACCAAGAATTGGAACGTATCCGTAATCGTTTCAAAGAGATAGAAGACAACGAGCGGCAATGGATAGGCATTATCCGCACCGCCGTCAAATACGAACGCAACCTGCGCATCCCTTACAACATTTCCCATTCCAAACGCGATTTTAGGTTGCGCCGGGAAATCGCTTTAGAACTTAGGGAAGTGCGCGATAGCTATACGCATCTTTATTAAAACTGCGCCTATTTTGAATATTTTGTCCACGAAAAACACAAAAAACACGAAAAACTGGGCGGGACGGGGTTTGCAACCCCATCCCTAACGTTTGAGTTTTGAAAACATTTTAACGTTGCGGACGGGGCAACATGCCCCATCCGGCTTAGGTTTTGATATTTTTGTCCACGAAAAGCGCAAAAAAACACGAAAACCTGTTCCCTCTCCTTTATGCCCTTTGGGTACAGTGGGAGAGGGCTAGGGTGAGGGAAATCAAACGCTTCACCTATTTCGTGCTTTTTGTGCCTTTAGTGGATAAAAAAACTATGAGCTTAAATCCTACCGTATCACCTTAATATATTCCCCCCGCGCTTCCCGGCTGGCCCCCACCACAATCCGCTGTTTACCATCGGCGGTTGCTTCTAATAGACCTGCCACTTCGATGCGTTCACCTTGAAACGCCTGCCCGACATAAGTGGCGGTAAAGCAAATAATGCTGCTGATAGGGCCATGATCTATCAAATAACGCGCCGGATAATCAAAGGCATGATGGTCATCAAGCACTGTGCATTGCAAGGTGATGCTGCCTAATTTCTGGCAAACACCGTTGTCTGCATTTTCATGACTGAACAGGCTTAGGTCAAACTTACGTTTGTTAATCAAAGCTTTATTGGCTTTACGGCGTTCATGCCAAACATACTCGGCGTGGCTTAAATCAGCTTCGCGGCGTTGGTAAGATTGCTGCCAAGCTATATCGCTTAAATCCTCCAAATCGCCTTGGGCGATCAGCTCATGGACTAACACCCGGCATTGCTGAAAAGAGGCCCGGTCATAACACACCAAATCAATGTCCGACTCGGCGTTTTGCACACCGACCAGCACCGAACCTGTCACGCCGACAGTCTGTAAATCCACACCGTGTTTTTGGAACAATTGCCCTAATTGGTATAAATCCGCTTCCACGGCATTTTGCGGCGGTGTCTGCATCAGGCTGTGCAAACGTCGGCGGGGATGATGATGCTGATGGATACGCGAAATCGGCACGGCGTGTAAATGCGCCGACAAACGCGGGGAAAAATGCAGATAATCAGGATGATGGGTTCGCAAAAAGGCGTTGGCCGAATCGGTGTGGTATTTTTTCCAGCCGGATGGTTCTTTGACATAACGCAAAAAGCACAGCACTTTTTCATCTTCAATATCCGGTGCAACCACCGCAAATATCAGCCCTTCAGCGGTTTCCAGGAAGTCTTTCGGATAAAATAACACAGGAATAGTCATGGTCTTAGGCAAGTTCAACTTCGATTTGCTGGTATTATGCCACTGAAAAAGCCTTGGCAGTTCTGTTCCCATCATTTTGCAAACTTTTATCCATGCCCTCACTACGCACCTATTTTACCCGCCGCCTTTGGCTAAAAATCCATCTGTATCTTGCCCTGATCGGCGGTTTTTTCTTCGCCATCATAGGCTTGACAGGCAGTTTAAGCATTTATCAAAACGAATTGGACACTTGGCTGAACCCGCATTTGGTGATCGAGCAGCCCAAAAGCGATTACCAGCCGTTAGATAAAATCATCGCCGCCGTGAAGGCCGCGCATCCGAATCGGCATGGCAGCTGGACTTTAGAATTGCCGCAATCACCCAATGACATGCTCTTGGCGTGGTATGAAAAACCGCAAGAAACCTATTTTGAGTTTTACGCACCGCTGATTGTGGCGGTCAACCCGTACACCGCCGAAATCGTCGATAGCCGCTTGTGGGGACGTACCGCCATGACGTGGGTGATGGATTTGCACACTCAATTGGCATTTGGTGAATTTGGCTGGCAGTGCGTGGGTGTGTTGGGTGGTTTCTTGATGGTGTCAGTGATTACAGGGTTGGTGTTGTGGTGGCCTGTGGGGCCGTTTTGGCAAGCGTTTGCGCTGCGGTTTAACCAAGGCATGATCCGCCTGTTGATGGATTTGCACCGCTGGCTAGGTTTGTTGAGTGCCGGGGCGTTGTTAGTGTTGGCTTTTACCGGGATGCAATTGAGCTACCCGCAACTCTTAGAAAGCCTGACTGGCGCGGAAGACATGGGACACGGCAACAACGGCAAGCCCGTGCTCAGCACCACCCGCCCCAATAACCGCCCAGTACGCCTAGAAGAAGCCGAATTCATGGCCCGCGGCCCGTTTCCCCGTGCCACGCTGCGCCGCGTCACCACGCCCGTAGGCGAAAACGGCACGTACCGCATCAATTTGCGCCAAGCCGGAGAAATCAACCACAAACACCCATTTACGATGGTGTGGGTAGACCGCTGGAGCGGCCAAATCAAAAGCGTCCGCGACCCCAACCAATTTTCTTCCGGCCAACGCCTGATGACCTGGATGTGGCCTTTGCACACCGGCGAAGCCCTAGGCGAAACCGGAAGGTTCATTTGGTTTCTGGCAGGTCTGACCCCTGCGTATTTTTACCTCAGCGGTTTATTACAATGGCTTTATAAACGCGGCATCGTGCGCGACAGGCCGATACGCTGGGATGCCTTGCGCACAGGTGCGCTAAACCTATGCCAACGCCTCTGGCTGGCCAGTCTGCCGCATCTGCAAAAAGGCTTTAAACAGTTTATGGAACTGAGCCGATTATGGGGCGACAAGCTGGTGAAATGGCTGGATAGCAAGCAATAGCACTGTAACCGGAGCGCGGGCATCCTGCCCGCCGTGCGCCATAAGGAGCAGGAGCTGGAACGGGTTTGTTACCCGTTCCGTAACGTTTCGATGGATTGTCAGTGTTTCAAAACGTTTGGGACAGGGTTGCAAACCCCGTCCCGCTCAGGGGATAACGTTTCGATGGATTATCAGCATTCCAAAACATTGGTGACGAGCTTACAAAACCTGATCCCGCCCGGATCGTTTGAACATTGAAATCCACCGTTAATTGTAATTACAATATAAGTCCTTTTAAGATAACTGGAACGGCTATGGCGCATTTAATCAAAATTGGCAACTCCCAAGGCATTCGTATTCCACAGCCACTGATCAAACAAGCCCGGTTAGACAATGCCGAACTCAGCTTTCAAGTTGTGGAAAATGGTTTGTTAATCACTCCCGCCCAACCCGTCCGCACGGGTTGGGAAGAGCAATTTTGCGAATTAAGCAAACGGCAACAAAACCAAGATAGCCACCCCGACCATTCAGCCGAATTGCCAAGCGGTGAAACATGGGAATGGTGATCCGGCGTTTCGAGATATACCTGATCGAACTGGATCCCACTGTCGGCAGTGAAATAAAAAAAACCAGACCCTGCGTCATCGTGTCCCCCAATGAAATGCACGGCCTCAATACCGTATTGATTGCACCTATGACCAGTAAAGGCTTTCCCGCACCCTCACGAGTGCCGTTAAGCTTTGATGGCAAAACTGGACTGGTTTTGCTCGACCAACTGAGGTCAGTGGACAAATCCAGACTCATCAAAAAACTGGGTGTAGTCGATACCAACACCCAAAAATTGATCGCCGCCACCTTGGTCAGTATGTTTGAGTTTTAGCTTGGGTTAGGGTTTTAGCATTAACCCAACATCAATGGCACTTACGAAGGTTGGGAGCTGGAACGGGTTTGTTACCCGTTCCATAACGTTTCGATGGGTTGTCAGTGTTTCAAAATGTTTGGGACGGGGTTGCAAACCCCGTCCCGCTGGGGAGTCCAGTAGCTGAAGGTGTGAGTGAAATGCGCGAACACTTTGGCCCTGGCTGGCGGATGTACTATGTGCAACGCGGCGACGCTTTGATTGTAATGCTAGGCGGTGGCGACAAATCCAGCCAAACCGCCGACATAGCCAAAGCCATAAAACTGGCGGCAACCCTTGAGGAATAAACGATGACCACAAAAATAAGCATTGCAGACTTACCTGAATTCGACATTACCGAACACCTGGACAGCGAACAAGCGATTGCTGAATATCTGACCATCGTTTTAGAAGAAGACGACCCTGCCGCCTTAGCCCAAGCCCTTAACAGCATCGCCAAAGCACGCGGTATGACAGAAATTTCCCGCGCCGCAGGCATGAGCCGCGAAGCCCTTTATAAAGCTCTACGCCCTAATGCAAAACCACGCTTTGATACCATTGCCAAAGTGTGTAAGGCATTGGGAGTGAGATTGAATGTTGAAGTTAGCCGTTGATGGGCTTTAGTTTGTAGCGGATAGGCCGTCTGTTGAGATGACGGAATAGGGCGTTCGGAACCACAATGGTGTTTTTTATGGGGCAGATTGATTGTGGGGGTTGGAACGGGTTTGTTCCAACAGTAAGCGCCTTAGATGATCCGTTCCATAACATTTTAGTTGATTAACAGCACTTCAAACCATTAAGGCCGGAATTGCAAACTCCAAACGGCTCAACAATATAGAGCCACAACTCACTTGAACCGATCCATGACAGCTAACCTAAACATCACCGCATTACGCCAACGCGCCACTAAATTCGCCAAAGAATTTGCCAATATCTCCGCCGAAAAACAGCACGACCAACGCTTTATGCAGCACTTTTGTGCCATCTTCGGCATCAGCCCGTGGCGGATTGACTACCAATATCCGGTCAAGCTCAGCCACAAAGGCCAAACCATTTGGATAGACGGCCTGTTGCGCGGCAGTTTGCTGATTGAAATGAAAACCGCTGGCAAAGACATGGACGAAGCCTACCGCCAAGCCAGCCGCTACGTCAGCCTACTGCCCGACAAAGACCTGCCCGAATACATCCTCGTCAGCGACTTTAAAACCCTGCACTTATACAACCGCAACACAGGCGCGGCGCGGACGGAAATACAACTCGCCGACTTGCCGCAACACATCGAAGCCTTCCTGTTCCTCACAGGCTACGAACACACCGCCATCGAGCAACAAGCCCGCATCAATAAGGAAGCGGCTGAAACCATGGCAAAACTGCACGACGCGCTCAAAGCCACAGGCTACGTCGGCAAAGACTTAGAAACCTACCTGGTGCGCTTGCTGTTCTGCCTGTTTGCCGAAGACACAGGGCTGTTCAATGAAAACGGCGCATTTTTGGATTACCTGATTAACCACACCCATGCCGATGGTTCGGATTTGCACGGTGCACTGACCGCCTTATTCGATACCCTCAACAAACCCGATGCCAGCTACCTCAACGCCCATCCCGACTACAGCGGTCCCAAACGCCTCAACAACTTACCTGAACACCGCGCCCGCTTTCCGTACATCAACGGCGCACTGTTCGATGGCAATCTAGCGCATTGCGAATTTGACGAAGCCGCCCGCAGCACCTTAATCGACTGCGCCAAACTGGATTGGAGCGACATCAGCCCGGCGATATTTGGCTCGCTGTTCCAAGCCATCATGCACTTCGACGACGAAGCCGCCAACGCCAAAACCAAAAAACGTCGCGAATTTGGCGCCCACTACACCAGCGAAGAAAACATCCTCAAAGTCATCAACCCGCTGTTCATGGACGACTTACGCAAAGAATTCGGCAAATGCGGCAATAACAAAAACAAGCTACATGCCTTCCACGACCGCCTCGCGAACCTCAACTTTTTCGACCCCGCTTGCGGTTGCGGCAACTTCCTCGTCATCGCCTACCGCGAACTGCGCTTGCTGGAACAAGAAGTCATCCGCAAACTCTTCGGCAGCAACCTGATGAATCACATCAACGTGGAAACCATCATCCGCTGCAACGTCCACCAATTCCACGGCATCGAAATCGACGAAAGCGCCGCGCAAATCGCCACTTTGGCCTTGTGGCTGACCGACCACCAAATGAACTTGAAAGTGCAAAGCCTCGGCCTGTACTACAACCGCATCCCGCTCAAGAAAAAAGCCAATATCGTTTGCGCCAACGCTTTGCGGATAGATTGGGTGGATGTGATTGCGCCGGAGCAATGCAGTTATGTGATGGGGAATCCGCCGTTTGTGGGCAGCACCTATCAAACAAAAGACCAAAAAGCCGATTGTGCCAAAGTTTTCAAAGGTATGAACGGCGCGGGCGTGTTAGATTTGGTCGCCGCTTGGCACGTCACGGCGGCACGTTACATCCAAGCCAATCCTGCTATTCCTGTCGCGTTTGTATCCACCAACAGCCTGACCCAAGGCGGACAAGTAGCAATCTTGTGGACGGAATTATTAAAGCTCAACATCAAGCTGCATTTTGCCCACCGTACCTTCCAATGGAACAACGAAGGCAAAGGCGTAGCGGCGGTGCATTGTGTGATTATGGGATTTCATTGCGGACATCCCGTAGGTCGGGTTAGCGATAGCGTAACCCGACAACTTTCGGCAAATGTTGGGTTACGGCTACCGCCTAACCCAACCTACATGAATTGCCGTTTGTTTGATTACGGTGACGACATCAAGGGTACGCCGACAGAAATCGTCGCCAAGCAAATCAACCCGTTTTTGGTGGATGCGCCGACTGTTTTGATTGATAAACGAAGCAAACCTTTAAATTCTGATACACCGAAACTACTAAATGGCGGTAAACCAACGGAAGGTGGAAATTTGATTTTGTCACCAGCAGAAGCAGAGAGCATCCTCGCAAATGACGCAATTGCAGCCAAATATATTCGGCCTTTTTTGATGGGCGATGAGTTTATCAACAATGTTCCGCGTTATTGCTTGTGGTTAAAAGACAGTACCTCAGTAGATCGCATCAAATCACCAGAAATCAAAAATCGAATCGAACAAGTAAAAAAGATGCGTTTAGCCAGCCGCAAAGTGCCGACGCAAAAATTGGCGGAAACCCCGTATTTGTTCGGTGAAATTCGTATTTCAGAATCCAAATATCTCGCCATACCGAAAGTGTCTTCCGAAAATCGGTTTTACATACCGATTGGTTATTTAGAAGCGGAAGTCATTTGTGGCGATATGTTGTTTTTTATGCCAAACGCCAGTTTGTTAGATTTTGGAATGCTTTCCAGTCACATGCACAATGCTTGGATGCGCGTCGTTAGCGGGAGGTTAAAAAGTGATTTTCGTTATTCCAGTTCCATCGTCTACAACAATTTCCCCTTCCCACAAAACATCACCTCCGCCCAGCAGCAAAAAATCGAATCCGCCGCGCAAGCCGTGCTGGATGCCCGCACCGCCGAGGAAAACCGTTGCGCCGAACAAGGCCAAAAATCTTCCCTCGCGTTGATGTACGCCGCAGGCAACATGCCCGCCGATCTCAACAAAGCCCACCAAACCCTCGACAAAGCCGTCGATGCTGCCTACGGTTACAAATCTGGCAAAGACGACGCAACGCGGGTGGCGTTTTTGTTTGACTTGTATCAGGATTTATTAGCTAAATCAATGCAGTAGAGCGTTAAACTGCCGACAATCAATAGAATTCTTGGCTCTAGGGTTTAAAGTCTTTTGGCTCAATATGTACGGACGAACCACTGGAATATCCATCAAAATAACCGTCATTCACTGACATTAAAATATGGCTTTCCCACATACCCGATTATGGACTTCACAGAACACACCTTAACCGACCTCGCCAATGGCATCGTTCCCACGCTCTGCGTGGGAATGTCGCCCGTGACGCTCCAGCGTCGCCTTTCGCAACGCCGGAGCGTTGCAGGATGCGTTACCATTTATGCCCCAGAGGGTACGCAGAGCGTGGGAACGATAAAACCCCATTCCAGCATCTGGATTTAATTATCTAAAAAAATCAAACCACAACCCGACACCCACATTCCAGTTCAATGACAACTGGCGACACTTGCCGTGTCGTCCGGTCTTTGCGGACATGCAGGACTAGCAAAGTCAACGGGTCGAAAACCACCACATCTTTAACCCCTTGCGACAAATAAAACGGTGGGCCGATTTCCAAGTCTTTGGCTTCGTAGCCTTTGCTGACCACTTCAATGACCGCTTCGGGGATCATGGTCAAGGCGGAGTCTTGTTCTTCTTCGCTAGGTTCGCGGCAAAAAATGGATATGTCCGGGCGTTTTAAGCCATTGGGGAACTGGACATATACATCGACGGCATGGACGCATTCGCACCCTGTTTGATCGTTTTCAGGTTTGGAAATACCGTTCACGATACGTTCGATATGTTTCTGGTGGCGGTAAACGGGTTGGGCTTCCCAGATATGCAAGCCATTGACGATTTCAAGACGGATGCCAAGCTCGCTGGCTTGAAGCAGGATGGGGGATAAGCTCATGATATGCTATATACCTGTAGGTTAGTTGCTTGGGCTTAAATTATAGGTCTTGACCAGCTTAACATTGAAATATCGCTTTCCTAATTTGCTTGAGCTGGTAAACAATGCTTAACTTAACGGCCTTGGTTTTGTAACCCCGTGCCAGCACTGACATTGCCAATTGACCCCATTATGGATTTAACAGAAACCACCTTAACCGACCTTGCCAACGACATTAAACAGTGGGGTAGGGCACTGGGTTTCCAGCAAGTGGGCATTAGCGGTACGGATTTGGCGGATGCGGAGCGGCATTTGCAGGAGTGGCTAGGGCAGGGCTTTCATGGCGAGATGGATTATATGCACAAGCATGGCTCCAAACGTAGCCGCCCGGCAATGTTGCAGGAAGGCACGCGCAGCATTATCGCTGTGCGGATGGATTATTTGCCGGAAGCCGCCGCCATGCACGGTACATTGGCTGACTCTACCACCGCGTACATTTCCCGCTACGCGCTAGGCCGCGATTACCACAAGGTGTTGCGTCACCGTTTGCAAAAACTCGCTGACCGTATCCAAGCCGAATGCGGCGCGTTTGGGTATCGGGTGTTTGTGGACAGTGCGCCCGTGCTGGAAAAAGCGATTGCCGAACAAGCGGGGTTGGGGTGGATCGGCAAGCATTCCAATTTAATCAACCGCAAGGCCGGATCGTGGTTTTTTTTGGGGGAAATTTACACGGATTTACCGTTGCCAGCTGATGTGCCGACCGCCAACCATTGCGGGGCTTGCCGGGCGTGTCTGGATATTTGCCCAACCCAAGCGATTGTCGCGCCGTATCAAGTCGATGCCCGACGTTGTGTGTCGTATCTAACCATTGAATTGCACGGGGCGATTCCTGAGGAATTCCGCCCGTTGTTAGGCAACCGGATTTATGGGTGTGACGATTGCCAATTGGTGTGTCCGTGGAACCGTTTTGCTAAGTTTACGGAGGAAACTGATTTTCACCCCCGGCACCGTTTGGACACTCAGCAATTGTTGGCGGTGTTCGCTTGGGATGAAGCCGAGTTTTTGCACAAGACCGAAGGCTCGGCGATACGGCGCATCGGTCATGAACGCTGGCTACGCAATATTGCCGTGGCTTTGGGCAATGCCAAACTGACACCGGAGATCAAACAGGCTTTGCAAGCCAGATTGGCGCATCCATCGGAGCTGGTGCGCGAACATGTGCAATGGGCGTTGCATCGGCACGAAAGCACTTAAGTAGTCGTGCATAAGTTCTTTAACATTTTTGTTGGAGTCCAAAACATGTTTTGGACTCCCGCATCAAGGCATTGCAACAACTGCTATTGTTAAAAAACTTTTGCACAATTACTTAGAACGTGTTTTAAAAGCTGCTACGCGGTTCGATTGCTGCGTTGCGCGGTGCTCGAAATCCTCATGTACTCCAGTACACGCCGGTTTCTCCGCTCCGTGCGCCTTGCAATCGAATTGCTCGCGACACTTTTAAAACATGTTCTTAGGACAAGCGTACACGCGGATCGACTAAGGTGTAAGAAATGTCGGTCAGCAATAATCCGAACACATACAGCACCGACCCTAAAAACACCATCGCCCGGACGATGGCGAAATCTTGGCTGTTGATGGCATCAATCGTATAACTGCCCAAGCCTGGAATGCTAAAAAACGCTTCCATCATCAAGCTACCCATGAACAATAACGGCAACACCACGACCACACCCGTCAAAATCGGGATCAAGGCATTGGGCAGGACGTGGCGGAAGAGGGTGGCGGTTTCGCTCAGGCCTTTGGCGCGGGCGGTGCGCACGTAATCTTTGCCGACTTCTTCCAAAAACAAGGTGCGGTACCAGCGCACCCCCGAACCTATTCCCGAAAATACGCCAATCAAGATAGGCAAAAGCAGAAATTTCACGGCGGCAAAGCCATCGTCATAGCCGGAAATCGGTACGAGTTTTAAGAGTTTCCCCGCGAAAAATTGCCCGCCGATGATGTAAAACAGCGATGACACCGACATCAGCATCACGCACAACACCATGCCCGCCTGTTCCAAATAACTGCCCCGTAATAGCACCACTAATAACGCCAAGCCAATATTCGCCACCAAACCGACCACTAAGGTCGGCAACGCCAAAGCCAAACTGGGCAAGGCGCGTTCTTGAATGTCCGCGCCGATATTCCTGCCGCTATCGGACACACCAAAACGGAACAAAAACAAGCCCGCCGATTTTTGATAAAAAATAGTGTGGGTGAGTTTTTCGTCGCTTTCGGCCTGGCTATCCCACAGCAACGGCAAATCGTAACCGTGCTGGTGTTTCCAGTTGTCGATGGCTTGTTGGGTGACGTGCTTTTGCCCCAATTGCAACCGTGCCATATCGTCCGGGCTGTTGACGATAAAAAACAGCACAAAGGTGAGGATGTTCACGCCCAGCAAAATAGGGAAGGCGTAGAGGATGCGGCGTAGGATGTATTGGGTCATGGGGTGTGTCTATTTAAGGTCGTGATGAGTTAACCCGTTCGTGAAGCGAGAAGAGGGCAGTTACCATCCCTCAGGTATTAGCGCACCCTGAGCTTGGGTGGTCACCGTTTAGTTTTTGCGGCAATTCAAAGTAGAACAAACGCCTTCATGGATTCGTGCAAAAGCATCATTAGAAAGTCTACCAACTCGCTGAATTATCAGTGACTTATTCAATGTAACCAATTTGTCAGGGCGGACAAAGCTTATTTTAGGCAAAAAACCAAGAATAAAATCATCTTGTTGTAACACTAAAGCACCTTTGTAACCTGCTTGGGACGTTATTTGTACGGCTAAAAAATCTCCCTGCAAGTTGGCTGTTTTCAGAATAAGAACTGGGCGTTTTTTATTGGCAGAAAGGTCACTAAACGGAAATGGTAATAAAACAACGTCAGACGGCTGGTGCATTGTTCCATACCTCGTCCTCAGCGTTATCCCAATCTGCAAATGAGCCAGTTTGGGCAAGCATGAGATTTTGCCATTCCAGTGCTTCTTCGCGTTGCCGTAAAAATAACGCAAAATCTAAAATTTCTTGCACAATCGGCTCAGGTAAAGTGCTAACCGTTTGATAAACTTGTTCGGCAAGACTCATATCAGACCTCAAATAATAAAAATTTTCATAAAAAATCATGGTATATCAGCACTGTGTTGTGGGCAATGCTTTTCCGTTTAAGTCGCATACCCTTTACCGTAACGCTAGTTTTTATCACTATTTTCCAGCCTTCCGCCGATAAGCCCTGATGGCAGGCCACGCCAAAAGCACCAATCCCGCTGCCGATAGCCAGATAGGCCACAATACAGGCTGGTTCCAAGCCGCCCGTTTTTGTTGGCGCTCTTGGGCATCTATGCGGGTGTATTTCAGTTGATTGTTTGCCATTTGGTTAGGCTTTAGGTTTTTATACCAGCTATGGTAAAGCGCAAAACTTTTGGGATGGAAACCAAATAGCCACGGCGCATCGGTGCGCACTTGGGTTTGTAGTTGTTGGATCAGTTGCTGGCGGGCAGGGCTGTTGTCCATATTGCGCATGGCTTCAAAGCCTTTGTCAAAGGCCGGGGTTTGATAATTGCTGGAGTTTTCGCCGCCAAATTTTACTTTGCCGTTCAGGCCATAGAGCAGGAACATAAAGTTTTCCGGGTCGGGATAATCGGCATTCCAGCCCCAGGTGTAAATTTGCGCATTGCCGCCATCCATTTTTTCTTGGAATCGGTTGTAATCGGTGGCGCGGATGACCAGTTCGATGCCTAATTTGGCAAATTGTTTGCGGTACCAATTGAGCATGGGGCGGTCATCAATACCGGCCGCCATCGTGTCAAAATACAAAATCAAGGCTTGTCCGGTTTTCGGGTCGATGCCGTTGGTGTATCCGGCTTCTGTCAGCAATTGCCTAGCAACGTCGATGTTTTTCCTATGCGGTTTGCCATCTTGCCAATCATAAACCAGCGGGTTGATGCCTGCTTCGCCGTCAGTAAAGCCAAAAATCCCAGGAGGGATCACGCCCTGCGCCGCGACTCCCCGGCCATTACGGAAAATGGATATAAATTCTTCATAATCAACGGCAATGGCCAGGGCTTGGCGTAGTTTCCGCGCCCGTTCAGTGTCACCGCCGACCGTGCTATCAAGCATATTAAAGCCCATGTAAAAACTCGATGTTTCGACGCTGGTCTGCAATTGCATCCCTTTTTCCTGCATGGCCGGGGTTAAGGCCACTTCGCCGCCGCCTGTAAATTGCACGGCTTGGTCGAAATTGTCTGAGGCGATGCCGGATGCGTCAAAATAGCCTTGCAGGAATTTGCTCCAATACGGGATGGTTTCTTTTTCCAACATGAACACGGCTTTGTCGATAAACGGCAAGGTTTTGCCGGCATCAGCCAGCAAGCCGCGCTGTTGGTCATCCGGTGCGCCTTCACTGGGATAGGTTTCGGGATGGAAGTTGGGGTTTTTTTGCAACACCATGCGGCGGTTTGGGTTATTTTCGGCCAGAAAATACGCACCTGTCCCTATCGGGAACCAATTTAAGGTGATGTTTTTGTCAGCCAAGCCTGGTTGGTTATAAAACACATCCGCTTCCCAAGGCATCGGCGCGAAAAAATACATGGCCAGCCAGTAGCTAAATTGCGGATATTTGCCGTTAATGCGGATGCGGTATTGGGTCGGGCTAGTGGCCACCACACCGGATAGGGTTAAGTTTTTGATGGCGGTGGGCGGTTTGTCGGCGATTTGTCCGGCAAATTCAGCAAAGCCGACAATATAGCCTTTCATGATTTCAGCAATCGGCGATTGGTTTTTGGGGTGCGCCAAGCGTTTGATTTGATAAACATAATCTTCGGCTTGCAATAGGCGTGTCCCGGTTTCCGGCAAATCATAAAGCGTTTTCAGTTGGTTGATCTGGCCGCTGTCGAGATGGTGGTAAAGATAATCGCCCTGCGGATTTTTTGCCAAAGCGGGATGGGGCTGGAATTTAATGCCCGGTTGCAGATCAATGACATAGTCGGTGTAGGCAATTTGCTCCGGCGTGGCGTTGTTTGGCAGTGGCTTGCCGTTTTTATCTAAGTAGAGGATTTCGGGCAATTGGGTGGCGGTCAACGGAGTCAGTTCGTAAGGCCTTTTTAGGTAATGGTATTGCAGGGGTGGTTCGTAAATTTGTCCGATAAATGCGTATTCATTGGAGCTGTAGGCCGTCGCCGGATCCAAATGTTTAGGGCGTTCAGAAAAGGATTGATATAAAATGCCTTGCCCATTTTCGGCTTCGCTGTAAGGATTGTTCAATTGTGATGGCTGGCAGGCGGTTAGCAACGTAACGGCAAGCAACAAAACGGCGCGGCTGGATAGTTTCATCTCGATTCTTTGGGGCGCAAGCTCCTGCTAGGGAGTGTTGACATTGACAATGGTACGCTAGCATCGTTATCCTTGTCGGTTGATTCATGTTTTTACATCATAAAAATGATAACCGCTTTGCCGGTAAAGACCGGACAAATCGAATTGGCACTTATTTTAACAATAAAAATACGAGGGGATGATAATGGGATTCATGCAAGGTAAACGGGTTTTGATCGTCGGGTTGGCAAGTAACCGCTCGATTGCTTGGGGCATTGCCAAAGCGATGCACCGTGAAGGGGCCGAACTGGCTTTTACGTTCCAAAACGAAAAACTGCAAAGCCGCGTTGAAGAAATGGCTGCTGAATGTGAGTCTAATATCACAATTGAGTGTGATGTTGGCATTGACGACCATATCGACAATGTATTTAAGGCCTTAGGCGAACATTGGGATGGTTTGGATTGCATCGTCCACTCTGTCGCCTTCGCGCCACGCGAGGCTCTTGATGGCGATTATGTCAGCGCCACCACCCGCGATAATTTCCGTATTGCCCATGACATCAGCTCATACAGTTTTACTGCCTTGGCAAAAGCCGGACGTGCGATGATGGCAGGCCGTAATGGTTCATTATTGACTTTAACGTATCTAGGCGCAGAACGCACCATCCCGAATTACAACATAATGGGGGTCGCAAAAGCCAGCTTAGAAGCCAACGTACGTTATATGGCAGTCGCTTTAGGTGAGGAAGGTACGCGCGTCAACGCCATTTCAGCCGGCCCGATCCGAACTTTAGCCGCATCTGGCATCAACAACTTCAAAGCATTGCTCAACAAAGCCGCCGACAGCGCACCATTAAAACGCAACGTTACGATTGAAGAAGTCGGCAACGTCGCCGCGTTCATGTGCTCCGATTTAGCCTCAGGCGTTACGGGTGAAATCACCTATGTAGATTGTGGCTATAACATTGCTGGTGCGGTAGTCATTTAAATTTTTTAAAAAATATCTATACACAACGAAAATATTGTGTATAATATCCGCTCTTTGCTGGTGTAGCTCAGTTGGTAGAGCAGCTGATTTGTAATCAGCCGGTCGCGGGTTCGAGTCCCATCTCCAGCTCCAAAGAATACTAAGGGAATCAATGATATACAACATCGTTGATTCCCTTTTTTATTGCCCTACAAAATCACTGCGTGATTTTTGCGTGACCCACTGTCACATACCGTTTCTGCCGCTGCAATCAAATTTGCCAAATTGGCAGAGGAATAATGCGTCGTCATTCTCCTTGATTTGTGGCCTAGCAAATCCTCCCTGTCTTCATACGAAACGTCTGCCGCCCTCAACCGATGCCCGAAGGTGTGCTTTAGGTCATGGATTCTCACATGGCTTAGCCCCACCCGTTTCCTCGCCTTCTGCCAAGCCGTGTTGTTCATGGTCAATACTCGATCCCCACGATAAGTGAACACATATTCTGAGTGCCGTCCCCTAAGCTTTTCAACAATGGACTTGGCTTCACTGTTCAAAACAACGACACGCCTAATCCTGTTTTTCACCCGATGGGCTGGAATGACAAAAACACTGGTGTCCAGTTCTGGGATATGCCTTTCCCATTCCCAACGCAATCCACAGACTTCTTGCTCCCTGCATCCCGTATTAACTTTAAATATAGCCATTTGCAACAAATGCTCAGGTAATTCCTTAAACAGCTTGTCCTGTTCAGCCCAAGAAAGGTGATGGGGATCGTCGGCATCAGTCAAAGGAAACAGCTTGATTTTGGGCGCAGTAGCCAACCAAGTCAAACCATATTCATCACGCCATTCTGAAGCGGCAAGGTTGAGTATATGCCGCACAACCTCAAGGGCGGCGTTGATGGTTCGGTTTTTAACACCCTCCGTACGTCGGGCTTGAATGAAAGGTTGTAAAGTTCCCATATGGATTAAATCCAAATTTACGTCACCAATGTACTTATCCAAAATTTTCAATTGAAGGGCATCGTCCTTAAGGCTGGATTTTTGTGACTCAATCAGATGTTTGGTCGCAGCTTCCCTAAACTCCCTTTTGGGACGGACACCATAAATGGTTGCCTGACGGTGCTCTTCAAGAAAATGGATCAGGAAGTTTTGGGCTGCAAAACGGCGTGCAAAACTTTCCAGGGTCCTGGGGAAAAGAGCGTTGAAAA
>CAYUQV010000018.1:1830-56870 GCA_964446885.1 uncultured Methylocucumis sp. | reverse complement strand
GGACAAGGTCAGGCGGTATTGCGCGGGCCACTGGCCGCTGTTGCTGGGCGTGATGTTTAAGTCCGCGTTGGGGCTTTGGGCATAGGTTAGGCTTAGGCCTAAAACCCATAGCATCAGGATGGAGAGGATTATTTTCATGGTTCTGATTAGAAGCTTTAATTAGCCGTTTTCGGATAGAAACACATTGACTTTCGGGACGTTTTAAAATGCGTCCGGCATACACTGCAAGTACAAATAGAGCTAAAGACGTGTCAAAAAGTTTATTTCCCAAAAGCCTTAAATGGTTCAAACCTCTTAAACTATTTTTGCGTAGATTAAAACTGTAAGCCTCAAAAGAGGCGGAACCAGCAAACCCCAACCCAATACCTAGGCCATTCTATGAAAACTTTATTTATCGGCGGCGTAAAAAGCGGCAAATCGCGTTTGGCGGAACATTACTTGTTAAGCCGGACAGATAGCCAGCCCGTTTATCTGGCAACCACCGAATGTCTGGATGAGGAAATGCGCTCCCGTATTGCCGTGCATAAACAGCGGCGGAAAAATGCCTTTGTCACTATCGAAGAACCCGTCAACTTACTGGCAACCTTACAAACCTGCGCCCGGCCTGTGCTGATTGAATGCGTGACGCTGTGGCTGAACAACATGCTCTACCACGGTTATACGGAACACGTGATTTTGCAGGAATTGGCAGCTGTTTTGGCATTGCCGGGCGATATGGTTTTTGTGTTGAACGAAGTGGGTTTTGGCATTATTCCCGATAATGCCTTGGCGCGGCAATTTGTTGATCTGTCAGGAAAAGCCGCGCAAATGCTAGGGCAGGGCTGTGATGAAGTGTTTTTTTGCAGTGCGGGCTTGAGTTTGGCGATGAAACCTTAGAAATCGCAATGCCCGGCGGCAGTTGCACTAGGGCATGTTGTGTTGAGGAAATCGTAATTCACTGATGCCCAGATGGTTTCGGGTGATTCATCGCTTTAATGGATTGAAAAATATCGGATTCTTTCGCGATTTTTGGGCTCTCAAGCTACACTTGGGTTTGGCAAATGGTTTGCCAGCAGGTTTTGTTTAGCTTATCCGTTTGTTGTGAATTTACCTTAGCCCCAGTTTAGGAGATAAAAATGAAGTTAAAACCGTTAGCTATGGCTGCCTTGTTTTGTTGGGCGGCCAGTTGTGCATCATTCAGTTTCGCCGCAATTTACGAAGAAGATTTTGAGGATGGCATTGCCGACCAATGGCTTGCCAAACAGCCCGCACAATGGGCAGTTAAGGGAAAAGCGGAGTTTAATAGGGTTTACCGTGCCAAAGACCCGGTTTTCAATGGCCCTATGATTTCAATGTACACAGGTGCCGAGTTTGCCGATTTTGATTTCCGGGTCACGCTCAGAAACAATAATAGCGCGGCACCGTATGTCCTGTTCCGGGCGACGGATGATTTTTACAGAAGTGGCTCGCTTGCCACGGGGAGCGGCTACGCGTTTGGGATCAGTGCTGAGTGCAATGGCACATTGCCATCTTCATTTAAACTTTTTAAGCTCACTAATGGCGCTTACCAAGCACTGCAAGATTGGACTTCCTCCGAACACCTAAAATGTGACCTAAAAGGCAACCGCTTGCGGATTGTTGCTAAAGGTGGCCTGATAAAGCTGTTCATTAACACCAAGCTGGTGTTTAAGTACCAGGACAGTGCGCCGTTGACATCGGGACGGATAGGCCTATTAGGTTATACGCTCCCTGGTTATCCTACCGAACACAGATTCGATAATATTTATGTTTCCACTAAGGATGTTGCCGCTGCTGACACAGAAAATGAGCGCGTAGACAGCAAACAGGAAATGTCGAATGCCGCCCCCTTGCCATTCACTAACGTTGAATCCCTCGAATAAAAAAGTGGATCAGACTTCCACCCGTGCCGAAAAATCGGGTGGATGTTAATCATTTCGCCAAATCATAAACCGCATCAAAGCGGTCGTTTCCGCCTGATTTCATTAAGACATCCAGACGCTTTACATACAACAAACTCGCGCCATCGCCATGTTGTGCCGCCAATTCGGTGAACAGGGCGTGGGCGTTGGGGAATTGCTGTTGCCGGAACGCACTTAAAGCATCGGCAAATCCGCTGCATAACGCCTGTTGGGTAGGCGTGAGCTGGCCGGATTCGGCCAGCACTTCATAAATCGCCACGGGCTGTTGTTTGCCTTGCACCCGCACCCGATCCAATTCCCGGCAAGCAAAATCTGTGCGTATCTGCTGATAAGTGTGTTCGGAGACCAAAATCCCGCTGCCGTAATATTTGTTCGCCCCTTCCAGCCGCGCCGCCAAATTTACCGTGTCGCCGATCATCGTATAATCCAAGCGGTCTAACGAGCCAACATTGCCGACTACGGCATCGCCCGTATTAATGCCGATCCGCATGTGCAAGGCTGGCAAACCTTGTTGTTGCCAAACACCGCGCAAATCCCCCAACTGCCTTTGCATCGCCAAAGCGCAGGCCACGGCATGTTGGGCGTGTGCGGCATCGTCTATCGGTGCGCCCCAAAACGCGACAATCGCATCACCAATAAACTTGTCCAACACGCCGCCATGCTGGTTGATGGCCGCGCTCATGTGGGTGAGGTAATCATTCAATAAGGCCACCAAGGCTTGTGGCGGCAACTGTTCGGCGATGTTCGTGAAACCTGCCAAATCGGTAAAAAAAGCAGTGATTTCGCGCGTTTCACCGCCCAGCATCACATCATGGCTTAACAATTCGTTAGCCACGGCAGGCGAGACCACTTTGCCCAGCAAGGTGCGGATTTTTTCCTTTTCCCGCAATTGCGTACCCATTGCGTTAAACGCATTTCCTAAAGTGCCCAATTCGTCTTGGTTGGTTAGCCGGACTTGGTGGTCAAAATCGCCTTGACCGATGGCCTGTGCGCCTTGGGCGAGCAATTGCACGGGTTTGCTGACGGAACGCGCCAGCCATGCAGCAGCCAAACTGGCCAAACCTAGACTTAACACGACAAGCACCGCCAACCCGGTTTGCAGACGGTAAAAATTCGCTAAGGCTTCCGGCCAGGAACGCTCAATCAAGGCCACTAGATTGCCTGTCGGTTGTGGGGCCAGCACCAGCAAGCGGCTCAGATACAGACCCTGATGCTCATGCCAAAAAAAGCCGTCGGCTTGGGTTTGAAACCGAGGCCATTGCAGTTCTGGATGCGGCAAAGTTGAGGCGAGGACAGTCAATCCCTCTGCTTGTTGGCTTAAAACGCTGATTTCCACTTGCGTTAGTTGTTTAAGTTGCGCCAGTACCGCATTGTCGAGCACAAAGCCCAGACACAGCCACGCGATGGGTTCGGGTGCCAACACGGGTACGATAATCAACTGGTAAGGTTTTTGGCCGATCAGTGTCAAGCGGGTTGCCGCGCCTTCGGATTCGGCTTGGGCGATGAGTTCGGGCGCGAAAAACGCTTGGCCGATGTTGCTAGGGGCCAAGCCATTGACCAATACTTCATGGTTCACCGACACCAAAAACGCTGCATCGGCGCGTACCCGTGCGCCCAAATTCAGTAATGCAGAACGCAAAGTGTCGGCATCTTGCGTGGCGATCACGCGCTTAAAGGCAAAATCGCTGGCTAAGGCGTTGGCTTGTTGGGTCAGTTGCTGGCCGCGTTCGCTTAACAGGCGTAAGAACACCCGTTCTGTCACCAGCAATTCATGGCGGATGTTTTGTTCCGTGTCTTGCCGGAACACTTGGCTGACCACGGCAAACACACCCGCCAAGCTCAACAGCAGTAAACCCACGATGTAAAACAATAGGCGGCTACGGAAGCGTCTGAACGCCCAGCCCAAACTAACGGTAAGCGCCATTGGCGACCGAGGCGGGCAAACGTGGGGTGCGGAAGCTTTTTTTCAGGTGCAGGGTCAGCGTCACCGTATCTGGCGTGGGGGTATTGACCGCTTGAAGTTCCGGTTCGGCTGTTTTCAGTTGTGGATGCCAAGCGGCGATGCTGTAATTTTTCGCATCCGGCAAATCCAGTTCCGCAGTGCCTTGTGCGTTGGTCAACGTGAAAAACGGAGTGTCCACGACATACACGTAAGCCGCCATCCAATCATGGATATTGCAACCCAAAGTCACCACCCCTGTTTTGTCAAACACCACAGGCTGGGCGGGTGTGCCTTGGTACAGCGGCAATTCAAAGTTTTTCGCGTCCGAGAACGAATAGACGTGGTGGCGGATGCTGTCATGGTTAGGGAACAGCACGGGCGTGCCGACTTGCAGCACGGTGATATGGTTGACAAATTCCTTGTCGATTTGGTCGATTACCAAGGTTTTGGGTTTGGTTTTCGGCAAGGTTTGTGGCGGCTTGGCGTACACCGCCGCCCCGGCTATCGGCGCACCGTCAGCGTCTTGGACTTGGACGCGCAGCGTTTGCGCGTTGGCCTGTGAGAGCATCAGTAATAGCAGGAATAAGGTTTGATGAGTCCGCATCTTAAATCCTCTTATTAGTAACTGTAGGCCAGACTGAACTGGATTTGATGGTTTTGGTAAGCCATCCCCAAGGCTTGCGTGTCATGGTAGGCATAATCCAAAGCTACCGCCGCATGGCCGGAAAACAGCGGATAATTGATGCCGACGGTATAAGAATCGGTTTCGCCGGGTGCGCGGTACGTCCAGCCGCCTAGCGCATCATCCCGTGCCACGCTGGCGACCCGTTGCAACACGTCCGCCGACACATGGGCGGCCAAGTTATTGCTGACAATATCGCCCCAACGGTGCTGGTAGCCGACCGACACCTGCAAATCTGCCCCCACCGCCGAGGCCACACCGATCTCTAAGGTATGTCCGGCTTTGTCAAACACTTGGTTGTCTTTATCATGAATGTGGTGGTCGGCGGCAGGTGCGTCTTGCTGGTCAAAACGGTAGCCGATGAAATAGTTTAGCGCGTAGGCGTGCCAAGCCAGCAACCGCGCTCCGGCGTTGAGTTGGTTGCCGGAGCGCAAGGTGCTGTTGGAGCTTATATCCGCCCCGGCAAACTCCAGACGCAACACGGGTACATCGCGCCCTAAGCCAAATTTATGCGTCAACACGCCTTTGCCGCCTGCTGTGACTTGATCCAGCCCGGTGAACTGCGCGTGGGTCTGCCCCGTCCATTCGGCGGTGGCGTAAGCGCGGGTGTACGCGCCTAGTTGATAAGCGCGGCCTGCCGCCAGCAAGGCCTGACCCAAATAATCGCCTTCTTGGCGACCGGGCGAAAACGAGCGGTTGATGTTGCTGTCAAACTGCCCGGATACGCGGGCATCCGCCAACCACTCCACCCATTCGGCACAACTGGCCGGACTGTGTAAAACTATCCAGCCAGAAACCGCGACAACCAGCAATGGACGTGTCATTTTGGTCATGATCTCACCTTTTTACCTAGCCAAACGGAAATGCCTACTATAAAGCAACTGCCGGAAAAATGGACTGTTTAAAGCCTTTCTTTAAATTCAAAGCACCTACAAAAAGACCCTCCAGGTTTTAAAAAACCTGGAGGGTCTGCCGTGCCGGGAAGTTTTAAGGCCACGACTGCCCGTCCTTTCCCGACAAGGGGCACTATAGCTAACTCACTCTAATTTGATTACGACTGCGTGTCCTTGAAGGACAGGCAGTCGTTGATTTTGCCTTATTTTTATAATCATTTTATGGTGCGTTGGCTATAGCGAGGACGCGCAGTCGTTTAGCCCATTACCGCACCATCTCTTCCATCTGCAATTTCAACACGGGCTGCTTGGGCGAACCGACCACCTTGTTAATGCGCCGCAAGCTGGCTTTAGAGATTTTGCCCGACAACTTGCCCAGCCAGCGTTGCCCGACCGCCACGTCACTGGCGGGCAACTCGTCCAGCCGTTGCAGGACTAATTGCGCCGCGCTATCACTGCCCAAATTCACCAAGCCGTGGCCTGCCGCGACAAATACGGCTTCATGGGCACGGTGGCCTGTGAACGCCGTGGTCAGCACGGTTTCGCTGTCTGGCTGGATGACTTCGGCCAAGGCCAAGAAAGCCGCGAGGGCTTGCTGTTCGGTGCGGCTCAGGGCGGGTTTGCGGGTGTCAGGCAACGCCGCGCCGTTGTTTGCCACTGCCGCCAACAAGGCTTCCACGCCGTGTGCCGTACCCAGTTTGGCGATGGCTTCGGCTAAGGTGAGAAGTTGTGGCTGGCTTAAGTCAGGCTGTAACCACGCCGTTTCCAGCACCGCCGACAACTCTGCGCGGCGCGGTTGCTCAGGCAGGGAGTCGGCGACGGTTTGGATGGCGTTGCTTAAGGCCTTGGCACACGATGGGCAGTCCTTTGAGGACGGCGCGTCGGTGTCCAGCAACGCCTCCACCAAGACATTTAACGCCGAAGGCGTGGCGATTTCCGCCAACAACTGCGCCACCCGCACCCGCTCCAAGGCCGTGGCGTTGGTGTCAGCTAGAGATTGCTGGATGCCTGCCAATAAAGTGGGTTCATCATTGGCGCGTAATTTGATACCCAACGCCACCGCCAAGGCTTGGCGGGTGTTGGCTTGGCTATCGGAATCCAAAACCGCCAACCATTGTTGCCAGAGTTGCTTCGCGGGCAAGGCCACCAAACCGTCATAGTCGTGGGACACGGCATCGGCGGGTTGGACGGAAACGGTGGCAGGTTGCGCCATCGGGGCTTGGCTGGCGGCAGAACAATCGGTCAACCACGGAAAGCCCAATACGCAGGTCATAGCGGCAATGTCGGCGACCCGTTTGGGTTCTTCGGTGTGGCGCACAAACAAAGGGTGTGCATTTATAACGGCATTGGGCAAGGCGGTATGTTCACCGTCCAAGGTGGCGGTTTGGCTGTTCACCGTAACAATGCCATCCCCCATGTAAGCTTTTGAGGGTCTGGGGTTGCCGCCCTTCCAGCCTTTGATAAAGCCTTCGGCATTGACCGACACTTGATCGAACACATCACCCACATCATCAAACAAACCATAAAACGTATCCAAATCACCCAAAGGCACTTGCGTATAGGCAATGGCCCCGTATTTCATAGTACGCGGCAACAGGCCAATCTTATTATTGAGATTTTTCAACAAGGCGGCATTGTCGGCCAAATAACCAATGGTAGGCCGCCGTGCATCAATCGGTTGGGGATTGGTGAAACCATTTGAAGTCGCCGAACCATTAAGAAAGTCAATGGCCTGCCAATCATCAAGGTAAGTCCCCTCAGTGAAACGTGTGCCATCGGCATTCAACAAAATTTTATCAATGTAGCTATAAATTCGCCCCAACTTTGACCCGCCGTGCGGTGTGCCGGTGGTGATGAGTCCGGCGACATACGGCTTGTTGTTGACAAAAGCCGGATGCTGTAAAAAGGCGCGGGCGGCCAAACCGCCCCGGCTGTGGGCGACCAGCAGGATGCGCGGGTTGGGCAGTTGGCGTTTGATGGCGTTGATGGCGGCGTTCACCTCCGCGCCCAGCTCGTTGAAGGTGGAGAAATCGCCGGACTTATTATCGCCCACCAAGGTTTCCGCGTAGTACCACGCATCTTCCAAGCCGCCTTTTTTGTCGTTCGCGCCGAAATTGACCCGGTAGCAATAGCTGCCCTGCACGTTGGCCTTGGCGGTCAAGCTGGCCTTGCCGTCATCGATGCCAGGGCAAATGGCGGAATAGTATTGGGTGGCGGCATCGTTCCAGGTTGAGCCGTCAGAATTCATGCCATGCAGGAACAGCACCACGTTGGTGGGTTGGCCTTGTTGGTAGAGGGATTTGATTTCAGTGTCGGATAGGGCGCGGTTGTAGATGCGGAGTTCGTCTATTAAGCCATAGAATGAATAATTAAAAGAACTGTAATTGGGATTATTGCCCGAAAATGTACCAATAAACCAATTATGTTGCATATCTAGCAAGCTACTGCTTTTAGTATCCTTGATATAGGTTGATTGTATTAACTGACCGTTAATATAGGTATAGTCTGTACTATCCTTTCTAATAAAAACGTTATGAACCCATTTGCCTTTTACAGTAAACTGTGTATTCTGCTCAAGCCAATTACTAGGATTACCATACCAAATAAAATTATGAATTTCTTGTGCAGCACCGTTGCTGTCTCCATCGTAAACTAAGCCGAATCCTGGTCTATAAAAATCATTGGTTGTCGTTTTAGAGTAAGTATGACCATCAAAAATATACTGTCTGTCTCTTTTTTTGACGATTGTTCTTTAAAATCAGACAAATTTGTCCATACAGAAATAGAAAAATCTCCAACAGCACTCATATTGCTGTTGGGCTTTATTTCAATAAAATCATCAATGCCATCAAATTTACTAGCTTTTCCGATTTGACCATTTGCGTAGGTTAGCCCTCCATACTCTGTACCATTATTTCCATTGCCACTTTCATCATTGGCATTGCCATTAAACGGATAGTAAGCCACCAAGCCATCCTTCAGACCCGCGTCCGCCGGGGCATGGAAACCACACAACGCCAGCATTATCAGTGCGGTAGGGGCGCTGCAAGGCAACCTCCCTACAGTGGATTTTAAAAAACGTTTCATTTTATTTCTCCTCATCATCATGTAATAGTGGATTAGCTAATGCCCCGATTTGCGGCAGGGATAACCCGGTTAATTTAGCAATCAATTCCAACGGCATATTTTCGGCCAACATATTTTTAGCAACTTCCAATGTTCGCTCAATTTTGCCCTCGGCTTTACCATCATTAAAATAAGCGTCTTTCACATTTTACGCTCGTTCCCAAGCTCCAGCTTGGGAATGCCGTCTGGGAAGCTCCAGCTTCCCGAATCCGCGAAGCTGGAGCTTCGCCCCCTGAATTCCCATTTATGCCCTTAGGGTAAGCAGGAGCTTGGGAACTAGCCAACATCCCTACCGTGGATTTTAAAAAACGCTGCATTTTATTTCCCCTCATCATCATGTAACAGTGGGTTAGCTAATGCCGCGATTTGCGGCAGGGATAACCCGGTTAATTTCACAATCAATTCCAACGGCAGATTTTCGGCCAACATGTTTTACGCTCGTTCCCAAGCTCCGGCTTGGGAATGCCGTCTCGGAAGCTCCAGCTTCCCGAACCCGCGAAGCTGGAGCTTCGCCCCCTGAATTCCCAAGCCGGAGCTTCACTGCCATTAAGATAAGAATTTATATTATCTATCAATAAGATATGTTGGTTGTAGCAAGGATTTTCCGTTCGTCCTGAGCTTGTCGAAGGATGAACGGAAAATTCCATGAGCAAAGACTTAAACCCTTCATGCTTCGACAAGCTCAGCACGAACGGTTTAAGTCTTTGGCTCATATCATTTTTCCTTAACTTAATGGCAGTGAAGCCGGAGCTTGGGAACTAGCCCAAAAAGGGCAGGGTGGTTTCATAGGTTTTCTCCTAAGGTGGGATTAGGGTTAGGTCACCAAGGCGGTTTGGCTGAACTGAAAGCAGCCAGCCCTTTCAGGTTTTTGAAACCTGAGCAACTATATTTTAATCGGTCAAGTTTTCGGTTTTTAATGGGAAGGAGCTTAGGTCTCCTGCCCGCAATTAGCGGGCAAGATGCCCGCGCTCCAAAAACCGAAAGCTTGTCCGTTCAGAGTATATGTTAAAAAATCAAGCTGATTTGCCCGCTTCGGGTGATGGACAACCATTAATTCTTAAAGCATTAGCGCATTGCCCCCTACGCGCTTAGTTTACGGACACAGTGGAAGTAAAAAGCCCGATATTTTAGCGGCTTATGACTGAATAGCGAGGTAATTTCCCACACGTTGGAAAATATAGTTGTGCCAGTCCGGGGAGTATTTGCTAAGTGCTTGTCGTTGAGAAACAAAAGGGAGGAGAGATAAATAAGCGGCAACTCGTAAGGACGGGCAGTCCTTGTAATCGTCTTTTTGACACCATCAATTTATATCGGATTGGCTATAGGTACTGAAAACGTTACGGAACGGGTAATAAACCCGTTCCAGCTCGGACGGTGCGAAGGACTGCTCGTCCTTAAAGGACGGGCAGTCCTTATCCGTTTATATGAGCCATAAAACTTATCAGATAATTGCACTTGCAAATTGCATAAAATGGGTTTTGCCGCTTTAATGTGGCAAGCATTTTGTTCAGGATTAAGCCTGCAAACCGCTAAAATAAAAATCTATCAGCCTTTGTCCTTGTCAATAATCTTGTCATGGGCAGCATGGTATAACTATTCAGAGGAAGGGCATGTCTGACGACAGTTGTAATGTAATTTATAACCATAACTTGGGCTTTGATGCCAGTTATGGTTATTCGCTACCGCAGTTATTGGAAGTGGGGACACCGAAGGCTCCAGCCGATTTTACGGCGTTTTGGCAAGGGCGTTACCAACAGGCGTTGCGGATTGCGCCGTTGCCTAAGACCACTTTTTTAAGTACGCATAAATCCGGTTGGCAGGTGTTTGACATCCGTTACACGTCAACTAACCAGCGGCAAATCCGGTGTTGGTTGTTGTTGCCTAAGTTTGGCGTGGTCAAACGTGGTTTTGTGGTTGGGCATGGTTACGGCGGGCGTGATGCGCCGGATTTTCATTTGCCTTTCCCGGATGCGGCGATGCTGTTCCCATGTTTCCGTGGCTTAGGATTAAGTCAGGAGCCTGACATTTCTGCTGACCCATTTTGGCATGTGCGCCACCATCTTAATGATGTGGACAAGTATGTTTTGGGTGGATGTGTTGAAGATTTGTGGTTGGCGGTCAGTACCTTATTGACGTTGTTCCCGTTCTTAAAAGGCCATATCGGTTATTTGGGTATAAGTTTTGCTGGTGGAATTGGGGCATTGGCCTTAGGGGCAGAACAACGTATCGCCAAGGCGCATTTAAATGTGCCAACATTTGGCAACCAGCCCTTGCGTTTGCGTTTGCCATCACAAGGCAGCGCGAATAGTGTCCAGCAGTTTTACCGTGAACATAAAAAGCAAACCTTGAAGGTGTTGCGTTATTACGATGCGGCAACCGCCGCCAAAGACATTAAGATTCCGGTGCATTGTGCGTGTGCGATGTTTGACCCGTGCGTCGCGCCGCCCGGCCAATTTGCCATTTACAATGCGTTGGCAGGTGAAAAACAGTTGTTTGTGTTGGAAGCGGGGCATTACGATTACCCTAACCAAATGCAGCAACAGCAACAGTTGATTGAAGAACTCGAAGCATTTTTTGCACCACTGGCAAAACATGCAGAGCCCACATAACCCACAGGATTAAGCAGGAGTTTGGCGATGAACCGGGAGTATCACAAGTGGTGGAGTGATAATTTACAGCGTGACATGGAGTTGTTGGTGTTTGGCCATGCCGGTGCGAAAGTGTTGGTTTTTCCGACACGGGACGGGCGTTTTGACGAATACGAACGCTTAGGCATGGTTAAGGCGTTGCAGCACAAAATAGACCAAGGCTGGTTGCAACTGTATTGCATTGATGCGGTGTATTCAGAGAGTTTTTATTGTTGGTGGGCGCACCCGGCGGGCCGTATCCAACGCCACATCGCGTTTGAGGATTATGTGCTCAAAGAGGTAGTCCCGTTCATGGACAGTAAAAACAGCCATGAATGCACGATTTCACACGGCTTGAGTTTGGGCGCATTCCATGCCGCGACGATTGCGTTCCGGCATCCGCAATTGTTTAAAAAGCTGGTGGCTTTTTCAGGCCGTTATGATTTGACCTTGAGTGTGGAATGCTTCAATGATTTGCTGGACGGTTTTTATAACGATGATGTGTATTTCCACACGCCTTCACATTTTTTGCCCAATTTGAGTTGCAATGATTTGCTGAGTAAGCTGAAAGAAATGGACATTATTTTGGTGATTGGCAATGAAGACCCGTTTTTGCAAAACAACCAGGAATTGAGTTCCATTTTGGAGAAAAAAGGCATCCGCCATCAGTTGATCCTCTGGGATGAACGGGCGCACAGCGGCTATTACTGGCGGCGCATGGCTCCGCTGTATATTTGATTTGAATGAGGGATGTAGCAGAGGTGGGGTACAGACCAAAGTTTGTACCCCATTTTTGCGGTTTAAGTTTTAGTTAAACGTCGTGCCAGGTGTGCCAGGCAGTTTAGGCATGGATTGTTTTGGGAATTCGCCAGTCAAGGCGTTGAGGAACGCGACAATGTCGGCCACTTCTTCTTTTGACAAATCTTTGCCTAGCTGCACTTGAGCCATAATGGTGACGGCTTTTTCCAAGGTTGGGATTGAGCCGTTGTGGAAATACGGTGCGGTCAAAGCGATATTGCGCAAGGTCGGCACTTTCCAGAGGTTTTCATCAGCTGGATTTTTGGTGACTTCCGCCAAGCCTTTATCTTTTTTGAAGTGGTATTGGGCTTCAAAATAAGAGTTTGGAATGACCGGGAATTGTTGGAACATGCCAGGGCCATTGAACGCAGGGCCGCTGTGGCAGCTGGTGCAGCCCAATTCTTCGACTTTCGCCATGCCGCGCACTTGTTGCGGGGTCAAGGCTTCTTTGTCGCCTGCGACGTATTTGTCATAGGGGCTGTTTGGGGTAATTAAGGTGCGCTCATAAGCGGCAATCGCTTTGGTGGCGTTTTCTTTAGAAATGGCATCTTTGCCAAACGCTTGTTCAAAGGCTTGGTTGTAACCTTCGATGGTTTTCAAACGGGCAACCACATCATCCCAGCTTTTCATGCCCATTTCGATGGGGTTGGTGACAGGGCCTGCGGCTTGGGCTTCCAGGCTGGCGGCGCGGCCATCCCAGAATTGCACTTTGTTGAAGGCAGAATTCCAGACAGTCGGGGCGCTACGTCCGCCCGTTTGGCCGTTGACACCCATTGAATTAGGGCGGTTGTCTTCGCCGCCTAGCATAGTGTTGTGGCAAGACGCGCAGGCGACTGTGCCAGTGGATGACAAACGGGGGTCGTGGTAGAGCATTTTGCCCAATTCCACTTTTTCGGCTGTGGTGGGGTTATCTTCAGGTGCAGGCGCTTCTGTTGGCAAGGTTTCCCAGGCGTTGGCCACGGACAGGGAACCTGCCAAAGCCAGTGCGGAAACCAATAAACGAAATTTAAACATACCATCCTCCAATATTATTTTTATGTTTGAAAAAGGGCGGATGCCGCCCTGGGTAAAGACCTAAGGTATCAAGCCCATAAAACTTACCATACCTCTAGGAATTGTAGAATATTAACGCAAGCACGTACACTCAAATTGCTTCGCTAATGCTTGTTGTGCTTGGGTCTAAGATTCTTCTTCCAAAATAGCCAACATTTCATCGTGGATTTGTTGCTGCCTTGCCCCATCAGTAATCGGTTGGTTTTCCATATCCGTCACATAAAACATATCTTCTGCCCGGCTGCCGATGGTGGTGATTTTGGCATTGTGAAGGTTGATGTTTTGCTGGACAAACGCTTGGCCGATTTTGGACAGCAATCCGGCCCGGTCGGTGGTGACCAATTCGATGATGGTGTGGCGGCCTAGCGGGTCATCCATGAACTGGATGCTGGTCGGCAGCGGGAAGTGTTTGGCTTGGCGCGATTGGCGATGGATATTGAGGTGGTTTTTGATGCGTAGCTGGCGCAAATTGTTTTGCAGGGAGGCGCGGATATGTTCTTCCCGGCAATGGTCGTGGATGGGTTCACCCGATTGTTCAAGTATTTGAAAGCTATTGAGGATATAGTCATTCAGGGTGGTCATGATGCGGGCATCAAGGATGGTCAGCCCTAGTTGGTCGAGCGTGGCGGTGCAAACTGAGAAAATGGGGCCGACGTTTTTGGTGTAGACAAACACTTCGGCACTGCCGCGCTGGGTTTGTGGCAACAGTAAAACCAGCGGCAATTCATCATCTGGGAGCAGGGCGATAGCCCGTGTATGCCACGCAATTTCGTCAGCCGAATAGCGTAAGAAATATTCTTCTGGGAGGTGTTGCCAACTGGCATCAATGATGTTTTCACACAGCCCCAATTGTTGCAGCTCTTCTTTGGCTTCTTTTTTGTTTTCTATTAGGCGTTCCGCTAAGGTGCCGGGATTTTGCATGCCTTTGCGCAACACGCTATGGGTTTTGTTATAAAGCTCTTTCAGCAGCACATCTTTCCAAGAATTCCATAATTCGGGGTTAGTGGCGCGGATGTCGGCAACCGTCAGCAGATACAAATAATTGAGGTATTCGATAGAGCCCACTAAAAGTGCGAATTCATGGATGACATCGGCATCACTGATGTCTTTACGCTGTGCGGTCATCGACATCATCAAATGGTTGCGCACCAGCCAGCCGATCAGTTTGCTGTCATGGCTGGAAAGTCCGTGTTGGATACAAAATTTATAGGCGACTTCTTCACCGATAGTGGAATGGTCGCCATTGCGGCCTTTGGCAATGTCATGGAACAAGGCCGCCAAGTACAGCAGTTCCGGTTTTGGGATCAGGAGAAAGACATTATGGCAAAACGGCAATTCATCGTAGTGGATATCCAAGGAAAAACGCCGCAAGTTACGGATGACGAACAAGGTGTGTTCATCGACAGTGTAAATATGGAACAAATCATATTGCATCCTGGCGACGATGTTCGCAAAACAGGGCAAATACGCCGCCAATACTCCGTAACGGTTCATGCGCCGCAATTGCGTGGTGATGCCGCGTGGTTGGCGTAACAATTCAATAAACAAGTGGTTGGCGGTTTTGTCGGTGCGGTAGTTGTCGTCGATCAAATGTAGGTTTTTGCGGATCAACCTGATGGTCGTGGCACGGATACCTTTTAGGCTTGAATTTTTTTGCAGGATCAAAAATATGTCCAGCAACAATAAGGGGTTGCGTACAAAAACGTCTTCATCCGTGGCTTCCAGATAACCATTGATGGACACTAGGTCTTCCGTGATGTCGGTGGGTTTGCAGCCTGTTTCCCCGCAAATAAAACGTTCGTTAAAAAGTTGCAGCAGCATTTCATTAAGACGTTCCAAACCTTGGACCGTTTTGAAATAGAATTGCATGAAGCGTTCAACATCTTGGTTATATTGTTGTTCGTCGCCGCTGAAACCAAATTGTGCCGCCAAATCCCGCTGGTAATCAAAAATCAACCGATCTTCACCGCGTTGGGTCAACAAATGCAGGGCGTAGCGGATGCGCCATAACACTTCACGGGCGGCCATCAGCTCGTTGTATTCGGATTCGGGCAAGAAGCCGTAATTGATCAGCTCTTTAAGCGTGGTCGAGTTGTAGTGGCGTTTGAACACCCAAGCGATGACTTGCATGTCGCGCAAACCGCCAGGGCCTTCTTTTATGTTGGGTTCGAGGTTGTAAGGCGTGTCATGGGCTTTGGCATAACGCTTTTGTTGTTCCGCCATTTTGGCTTGGAAAAACAAATCCGAAGGCCAAATATGGTCGGGCGCGGTTTCGGTTTTTAGGGTGTCAAATAAGCTTTGGCTACCCGTGATCAGCCGTATTTCCGTTAGGCTGGTCATGATGGTTTGGTCGTTTTTCGCCTCTTCCACACATTGTTTGATGGTACGGGCGCTTTGCCCCGGTTTTAAGCCTACATCCCAAAGAAAGGTGAAAAAATCGACTAACGCGCCTTCATACGCCGAGGTTTCGTCAGAATCGAGCAAGACCACAATGTCGATGTCCGAGTAGGGGAACAATTCACGCCGCCCATAGCCGCCCGATGCAATCAAGCTCAGTTGCTCTGCGTAAGCACCCAAGAAATGTTGCCAGCAGCCCCGCAAAAAATTATCAACAAAGTCCGAGCGTTCATTGATGAGTGCGGCAACGGGAAGCTGCGGGTCAAATTTTTCTTTGAGTTCGTTATCTTTTTGTTTGAGCAGATGTTTGAACTGTTGCAGATAATCGGGGGCGGCAAAAAACTCGGCAAGATGGGGCATTACTGTTCTTCCTGGCGTAGGGTCAGAATTTCGTAGCCGTCCGGGGTCACTAAAACGGTGTGCTCCCATTGGGCTGATAGGCTGTGGTCTTTAGTCACCGCCGTCCATTGGTCAGCAAGCACTTTGACGTGGCGTTTGCCTAAATTAATCATGGGTTCGATGGTGATAATCATCCCGGCTTCCAAAACTTCGCCCGTGCCTTTTTTGCCGTAATGCAGCACTTGCGGGTCTTCATGGAATTTTTTGCCTATCCCGTGGCCACAGAACTCTTGCACGACTGAATATCGGTTGCCTTCGGCATGTTTTTGGATGGCGTTGCCTATGTCGCCTAATTTTGCGCCCGCTTTGACTTGTTCAATGCCCCGGTACATGGCTTCTTGGGTGATTTTTACCAAGCGTTTGGCATGGGGGCTGACTTCGCCGACACAGAACATTTTGCTGGTGTCGCCGTGGTAATCGTCTTTAATGACCGTAATGTCAATATTGACAATATCGCCTGATTTCAATTTTTTGTCGCTAGGGATGCCGTGGCAAACTTGTTGGTTAATGGACGTGCAAATGGACTTGGGGAAGCCTTTATAATTGAGCGGGGCAGGGATGGCTTGTTGGACATCAACAATATAGTCATGGCAAATTTTGTCCAATTCATTGGTGGTGATGCCTGGGACAACATAGGGTTCGAGCATTTCCAGCACCTCGGCGGCAAGGCGGCCAGCCACACGCATTTTTTCGATTTCGGTTTCGGTTTTGATGATAATGCCCATAGATATAAAAGCTGGTTGCCCGTTGGCAATGTTTGAAGGTCAAAAGGTAAAAGAACTAAAGAGTTTAACAGAGATTGGCTTGTTGTGAAAAAGTAATTATGGTATAAAGATAAGTTCATTTTTGTACCAATACTCACATTTGTCGTCACGTTTGGAAGGGTGCCGGTTTGTGTCATACAAGCTGGTTTTCAGGCGGGGCAAGTGGAGGCGTAACCCACTCGGAACGGGTGTTCCGAAATTTTAATCTTAGGAGAAATAAATGGCAGCAGTATCTATGCGTCAAATGCTTGAAGCGGGCGTTCACTTTGGACACCAAACCCGTTACTGGAACCCAAAAATGGCCAACTACCTGTTTGGTTCACGTAACAAAATCCATATCATTGATTTGGAAAAAACGCTTCCTTTATTTAATGACGCTATGAACTACCTGGGTCAAATGGCGGCAAACAAAGGCACTATCCTTTTTGTCGGCACCAAAAAAGCAGCCCGTAAAGTGGTTGCGGAAGAAGCGGCACGTTGCGGTATGCCTTATGTCAACCACCGCTGGTTGGGTGGCATGATGACTAACTTCAAAACCATCAAAAAATCAATCAACCGCCTGAAAGAATTGGAAGCCATGAAAGCGGACGGTACCTTGTACCAACGTTTCGGCAAAAAAGAAGCTTTAGGGATGGAGCGCGAACTGGAAAAATTGGAACGCAGCTTAGGCGGCATTAAAGACATGAAAGGCGTTCCTGACGTGATTTTCATTTTAGACGTCGGCTACGAAAAAAATGCCATCAGTGAAGCCAAAAAATTGGGCATTCCTGTGGTGGGCATTGTCGATTCAAACAATTCGCCTGAAAAAGTGGATTACATCATTCCTGGCAATGATGACTCCATCCGTGCTGTCAAACTGTACTGCGAAAGTGTCAGTGCCGCTGTATTGGAAGCCAAAACGGCCACTTTGGGCTTGTCTGCAAAAGCGGATGATTTCGTTGAAGAAGCCCCAGTGCTTGAGGAATAAATGAACTTTTTGTGGTTACGGCGAAAACTGTAACGGCAATCAGGCCACATCCGATAACGCCTCCTTAACGGGGGCGTTTTTATAGTGTCAATACATTTTTAAAGCCAACAGGCGAGGAAAAACAATCAATGAGTATCAATATTAGTGCGGGCATGGTTAAAGAACTGCGTGAGCGTACCGCTTCTGGCATGATGGAATGTAAAAAAGCCTTGGTTGAAGCCAATGGTGATATGGAACTGGCCATCGAAAACATGCGCAAAGCCGGTTTGGCCAAAGCCGACAAAAAATCTGGCCGTATTGCCGCCGAAGGCATTATTGGCGTACAAGTCAGCGAAGATGGCCGTGCGGTTGCCATTGTTGACATCAACTGCGAAACCGATTTCGTTGCTAAAGCCGATGATTTCGTGTCTTTCGTGAAAAGCGTCACCTTGGGTCTGTTAAATGCCGACATCCAAACCGAAGAAGAATTATTGGCAATGCCATTGGAAGGCGGCGTCACCGTCGATGAAATGCGCCGTGGCCTGATTTCAAAATTGGGCGAAAACATCACTGTCAGACGTTTTGAAAAATTCAAAACGCCAGAAGGTGGCACGGCTTGCTATTTGCACGGCAGCAAAATTGGCGTTATCGTCGAATTGGCCGCCGCCGATGCTGAATTAGGTAAAGACATCGCCATGCACATTGCTGCCAGCAAGCCGCTGTGCGTGTCTGAAGAGCAAGTGTCTGCCGACACTATTGCCAAAGAAAAAGAAATTTTCTTGGCACAACAAGAAGAAAAAATCAAAGGCAAGCCTGCTGACATCGTTGAGAAAATGGTTGCAGGCCGGGTCAGCAAATTCTTGGCGGAAGTCACTTTGTTAGGCCAACCGTTCATTAAGGATGACAAAGTCACGGTCGGTAAGTTGGCTGCTTCTAAAGGCAATAATGTTATCCGTTTCAGCCGTTTTGAAGTCGGTGAAGGCATCGAGAAAAAAGAAGAAAACTTTGCCGAAGAAGTTATGGCGCAAGTCCGCGGTCATTAATGCCGTTGCCCCGGCAGTTAGCTGCCGGGGTATGTTTACCTTAACGTTGTAATCTTAACGCTGACCATTCCGAGAAATTATGACCCAACTGATTTGCCAAAGAATCTTACTAAAATTAAGCGGTGAAGCATTAATGAGCGAAACGGGTGGGAGCATTGATGCCGACATCGTCCAGCGTTTGGCCACTGAAATCAAGGAACTGTGTGACTTAGGCGTACAAATTGGCCTAGTTATCGGGGGTGGCAACATTTTACGCGGTGCTGAAAAAGCTTCCCAAGGGCTTGATCGCGTCACTGGCGACCAGATGGGAATGCTGGCCACCGTCATCAATGCCTTGGCGATGCAGGATGCCATCGAACACCTAGGCCAGCCCGTGCGTGTCATGTCCGCACTCAAAATCAACCAAGTCTGCGAAGATTACATTCGCCGCCGTGCCGTCAGGCATCTGGAAAAAGGCCGTGTGGTCATTTTTGCCGCCGGTACCGGCAACCCGTTTTTTACCACCGATTCCGCCGCCAGCCTTAGAGCCATAGAAATTAACGCCCAGTTAATGATTAAGGCCACTAAAGTCAAAGGTGTCTATTCATCTGATCCTGCCAAAGACAAGGATGCCAAGTTTTACCCTCGTTTGAGTTATGACGAAGCCTTAGACCAGCGTCTTAATGTCATGGACACGACTGCCTTAGTATTGTGTAAGGAAAACTCAATGCCCATGCGGGTCATGAATATTTTTGAGCAGGGTGCAATCATGCGGTTGATGAAAGGCGAAGAAATCGGCTCACTTATTCAATGAGGAACAGAAAATGATTAATGATATTCACCAAAGTGCGTCTGCCCGTATGGCCAAAAGCATTGAAGCGATCAAGCACGAATTCTCTAAAATCCGCACAGGCCGGGCACATCCTAGCCTATTGGATCAAGTCACCGTTTCCTATTACGGCACAGAGTCATCTGTTTCCCAGGTCGCCAACGTTGCGGTCGAAGATGCCCGTACTTTGACCATTACACCTTGGGAAAAAGGTATGGTGCAAGCGATTGAAAAAGCCATTTTAAAATCTGATTTGGGCTTGAATCCCAGCACCAATGGCATGGTTATCCGTGTACCCTTGCCGGCCCTGACAGAAGAACGCCGCCGCAGCTTGGTCAAAGTGGTCAAGCACGAAGCCGAAAATGGCCGTGTCGCTATCAGAAATATCCGTCGCGATGCCAATTCAGACATCCAAAAAGCCTTGAAAGACAAACAAATTTCTGAAGACGAAGCCCGTTCCGCCGAAGAAAAAATCCAAAAACTGACAGACCAATTTGTCAAAGACGTAGAAAAGTTATTGGAAGCCAAAGAAACTGATTTGCTTTCTATGTAACCCAAATAACCAGTATTAACGACTATGGCTAATGATGACCCCAATTTGACGGCGGCTAACCCTCGCCATATTGCCATTATCATGGATGGCAATGGGCGGTGGGCACAAAAACGCTTTATGCCCCGTGCGTTTGGTCATCAGGCAGGTGTTAAGACGGTTAGGAAAATTGTCGAGTATTGTGCCGAACAAAAAATTGAAGTGTTGACACTGTTCGCGTTCAGTAGCGAAAACTGGCGGCGGCCAGAAGAAGAAGTGTCCTTGTTGATGAGTTTGTTTTTGGCGACGCTGCAAAGTGAAATCAACAAATTGCACCGCAACAACATTAGGTTACGCTTCATTGGCGATAGAAGCGCGTTTTCTGAAGACTTACAAAAAATGATGTCCGAAGGCGAGGCGAAAACCCAAAACAACACGGCCCTGACTGTTGTTATCGCCGCCAATTATGGTGGTCATTGGGATATGTGCCAAGCTTGCCAACAAGTGTTCGATAAGATGCTCAGTGGCGAATTGCCCCAGCAGGCCATTAATGAAGAATTGATCGGCCAACACTTGTCAACCCACGGTCTGCCTGAGCCTGATCTGTTTATCCGCACGGGTGGTGAACAACGCGTCAGTAATTTTATGCTTTGGCAATTGGCTTACACCGAAATGTTCTTCACACCCACGCTATGGCCTGATTTCGACCCAAAATTCCTGGAAACGGCCATCACCAGTTTCAAAGGCCGCCAACGGCGGTTTGGCCATACTGGCGAGCAAATTGTCAATAAATCAGTCACTTCATAACCTAAATCCATTATCAACATGTTATTAAAGCGCATCATCACAGCATCTATTTTGGCAACTTTGATTGTCTTGGCCGTTTTTTTATTATCGGCTGAATATTTCTCCTTGCTTTTGGCTATCATCGTCATTATTGGGGGCTGGGAATGGGGCAATTTGATTGGCATCAATTCCCTAGCAAAGCGTTGCGGGTTTTTGTTGTTGTTGATTGTGCCTATGTTGGGCGTCCATTTCTGGACACAATTGCTTGAATTGACTGCAACTGTTTTGGATTGGACAGATATTAGGTCTTATTCGGGAGCTTTGGAGTGGTTGGTGATCCCGCCTGTTTTGTTTTGGGTATTGATGATGATCATTATCCGCAACGCGCCAAAAGGTATTTTGAATGTCCAGATGAAAGGCCGTTATAAAGCCCTTGCTGGTTGGTTCGTATTGCTTTCAGCTTGGATGTTCATGTCCCGGTTGCGGGCCTTTTACGGTTCTGAAATGGCGATGTATTTCTTATTGCTGATTTGGATCGCTGACATTGCCGCGTATTTCTCAGGTAAAAAATACGGCACAATCAAATTATCCCCAGAAATAAGCCCAGGCAAAACAGTGCAAGGCATGTACGGCGCATTATTGTCGGCGGCTGTTTGTTCCTTGATTTTATGCTTGATTTATAAATTCCCTTTTATGATTTCCTCGGACTTTATCCTGTTGTCGATATTGACCGTATTGGTGTCGATTTATGGTGACTTGTTTTTCAGTGTCGTTAAACGCCAACGCGGTGTTAAGGATAGCGGTTCAATATTGCCCGGCCATGGCGGCGTTTTGGATAGGATAGACAGCATCATCGCCGCTGCACCATTCTTTTACGCAGGTGTTTATCTGATTTACAGAGGTGTGTCATGAAAGGAATTTGCATATTGGGGGCGACAGGCTCCATTGGTGTCAGCACTTTAGACGTGGTGGCAAGACATCCCACTTTATACAAGGTTGTTGCGTTGACCGCCAACACCAACACCGATGCGCTGTTTGAGCAATGCCTTGAACATCATCCCGAATACGCCGTGGTGGTTGATGAGAAAAAAGTCCAAGCCTTCCGCGATAAAATCAAAGCTTCAATTGTCGCTGACATAAAAGTATTGTCCGGCTCTAAAGCCCTAGAACAAGTGGCCAGCCTGCCGAATGTCGATTCGGTCATGGCGGCGATAGTTGGGGCGGCTGGTTTGATGCCAAGCCTTGCCGCCGCCAAAGCGGGCAAAGCCGTATTGCTGGCCAATAAAGAAGCCTTGGTGATGTCTGGCGACATTTTTATGCAGGCCGTCACGGATTCCGGCGCACAATTGCTCCCCATCGACAGCGAACATAACGCCATTTTCCAATGTATGCCTGCCGCGTATAAAACGGGTGTCAATAGCCCCTTAGTCCGGCGCATCTTATTGACTGCCTCCGGCGGGCCATTCCGTAGGACACCAATCGAACAATTGCCTAGTGTTACCCCAGCACAAGCGGTTGCGCATCCCAATTGGGACATGGGCAAAAAAATCTCCGTCGATTCCGCCACCATGATGAACAAAGGCTTGGAAATGATCGAAGCCTGCCTATTGTTCAACATGAAACCCGAACAAATCCAAATCGTCATCCATCCGCAAAGCGTCATTCATTCGATGGTGGATTACATTGACGGTACGGTATTGGCGCAAATGGGCAATCCTGACATGCGCATTCCGATAGCCCATGCGTTAGCGTCACCAGAACGATTTGAATCCGGTGCGGAACCACTGGATATTTTCAAAGTCGCACACATGGATTTTGAAGAACCTGACTTACAACGCTTCCCCTGCTTACGCTTGGCTTATGAGGCCATTAACGCAGGCGGTATCATGCCGACTGTGTTGAACGCCGCCAATGAAATCGCCGTAGAAGCCTTTTTGCAGGAAAAAATCCGCTTTACCGATATTCCGGTCGTGATTGAACGCTGTATGAAAGCGTTCACCGCCAAACCGGCCAATACCTTAGAACTCGTCCTCGAAGCCGATCAACAGGCCAGGGACGTATCTAACCAAATCCTTACCGAACTGGATAATTAATGGAAACACTGCATACGCTGTTTTACTTTATCGTTGCTATCGGCTTGTTAGTGTCCATTCATGAATTTGGGCATTTTTGGGTGGCAAGGAAAGTTGGCGTAAAAGTGTTAAGATTTTCAGTCGGTTTTGGAAAAATCTTATGGTCTTACCAAAAATCCCCTGACGATACCGAATACGCGATTGCCGCCATACCCTTCGGCGGTTACGTGAAAATGGTCGATGAGCGCGAAGGCGAAGTCAAACCAGAAGATTTGCCCTATGCGTTCAACCGCCAAGCGGTCTGGGCCAGGATTTTAATTGTCGCCGCAGGGCCTGTCTTTAATTTGGTACTCGCCATTGCTTTGTTTTGGTCGGTTTTGGTGATTGGCGAACAAGACATTAGACCCATCATTGGCATTCCAGAAGCCAGCACACTGGCGGCTCAAGCCGGGTTTGCAGACGGTGATGAAATTATTGCCGTCAATGGCAAAAATACGCCAACGTGGACAGAAGCCATGAGCGTCTTGTTGGCGGCAGCCTTGGATGGTGAATCCAGCATCCAAATCACAGGTAAGAACCGAGCCGATGAAACTTTCGCCAAAACCATCACACTGGCCGAAGACGATGCGCAAAATCCCGAAAAACTCTATCGGCATTTAGGATTCAAACCCTGGTCACCAAAATTGAAACCCGTCATTGGCAGTGTCCTGCCAGAAAGCGCGGCTTTGGAAGCGGGTTTAAAATCCGGTGATGTCATCATCAGTGCAGATGGCGTTGCCGTCACTGATTGGACGCAATGGGTCGATATTGTCAAACAGCATCCAGGCACACCCATTAAAACCGATCTTGAGCGCGATGGCGTTGCCTTATCGCTGACCATCATCCCTAAAGCCATGCCAATCGCAGGCGGTGACAAAAAAGAAGGCAAAATAGGCGCGTCAGTCCATGTTCCCGAAGCGTTGCTTAAATCCGTGCAAGTCGATTACGTCTTGTCACCGCTTGAAGCCATTCCAGTCGCACTCGAAACCACCTATTATTACTCCATCACCACTTTGCGGATGATGGGCAAAATGTTGATAGGTAAAGCCTCCGTTGAAAATTTAAGCGGCCCGATCAGCATTGCCCAATATGCAGGACAATCCGCCACGATGGGCTTAGTGCCATTTTTAAAATTCTTAGGCTTGGTCAGTGTCAGCTTGGGCGTGTTAAATTTGCTCCCCATACCCGTATTGGACGGCGGACATTTATTGTTTTTTGCGATTGAAGCTGTTAAGCGCAGCCCCGTATCAGAAAACATCCAAATCGCCTTTCAAAAAGTGGGCATTGCCTTATTGCTCTCCGTCATGGCCTTGGCTATGGTGTTGGATGTACAGCGATTATTCCAATAAACTACCACTCTCTTTTGCGGATGAACAAAAAAGTGTTCCATCTGCCCGACTCCACATCACCACTTTAGCAACCTACGAGAGCATCATGAAAACACTACTTAAGATTGCCGCGTTATCCGTCGCATCCTTGGCCTTAAACGTTGCCCATGCCGATGAAGCCGCCATCAAACAAGCCTTCTCCAAATCCATGCCGGAAGTCAAAATTGACTCCGTCAAGCCGTCCGAAGTCAAAGGCATTTATGAAGTGTCAGTCGGTTCAACCCTAGTTTACGCCACTGAAGACGGCAAATACCTGTTCCAAGGCCGTTTGGTTGATGTCGCATCACGCACCGATTTGACCGAGCGCAAACTGGCGGCAACACGTTTGGCCGCACTCGACAAACTGGGCGAAGACAAAATGATCATTTTCGCGCCCAAAATCAAAAAATACACCGTATCCATTTTCACCGACATTGATTGTGGCTACTGCCGTAAACTGCACTCAGAAATCGACCAATACATGGCGCAAGGCATCACCATCCGCTACCTGTTCTACCCACGCGCAGGCAAAGGATCAGAATCTTATAACAAAGCGGTGTCTGTTTGGTGTTCCAAAGACCGCAACGAAGCGTTGACTACGGCGAAAAAAGACCAAAAACTGGATGCGAAAACCTGCGAGAATCCCGTTGATGAACACATGAAACTGGCGGCAGATTTTGACGTGAAAGGCACACCCATGATCGTGACCGAAGAAGGCAACGTCTATCCTGGTTATTTGCCTGCCAAAGAATTGGTTGATGCGTTGGAACTTGAGAAAAAATCCCACTAAACGACCCGCCGCAGTGGCAACCGCCACCACGGCAGTTTTGACTAAGGCGGCCTAAGATTGGCCGCCTTTTTTATGCTTGTAATACCATTTGCCCGCCGAAAACAGCACAGCGGCGACAATCGCAAACACAATCAAATGCTCCGCTTCGCTGATTGCGTCAAACGCCTTGTCAGCAACATGCCCGAAATGATAAACCACCCACACAATGCCCGGTACACTAATTAACGCTGCCAATCCGTCGTAAAAGAAAAACACCTTGTAAGGCAAATGCAAGGTTCCGGCACAGAAAAAAGTCGGTGCGCGAAGTCCTGGCATAAACCGCGCTGCAAAAATGACCTTATTGCCGTGGTCATGCAATTTCACTTTCACCGTGTCCAAGCGTTCCGGCGTGAGAAATTTGCTGAAAAAAGGCTTTTTGGTGATTTCCCGGCCATATTTCGCACCCAACATAAAAATGCTGCTATCGCCAATCAACACCCCGGCCATGCACACCAAAATCATCAGCCAAACATTGACCATTCCATAAAACGCCAACATCCCGGCCACAAACAAGGTGATGTCCTCAGGAATCGGCACACCCAACCCACAAGCCAGCAAAATCACAAACACCACCACATAAGGCATAATCCCACTGAAACCCAGTGCGAAATTCAATAAATCCTGCACGTTTTACCCCTCATTTTATAAATCGTTATCTGCCGCCCAAACACCTGGCCATAAAGGACTTACCAGACTGTTTGCCGGACGTTTATAGACGCGCCTTCACGGCGCAAAGCCTAGAGATAATCGCTGATAGCGGGGGGATTGTCAATGAAGGTGGGCTTAGGAATGCGGTAATCACGTTATAGCTAACACAATCAAATTATAGTGGTTCGGCTTTATCATCCTGTTTAGCGGTAGTATGGCAAACGTTGCCTGCCTAGTGCGGGAATTTTTACTGTTTTTGAGTCAATTTTCCCCTTAGGCCTTTCACACTTTACTTGTTGGAAAACACAAAACAGTCTGGCAATTAGGCTGTTACAGGTGAAACCTCATGCTTTTTCCAAACCGTGTGAAATATTCACACGGTTATTTATTCGCCAAAATCCTCTAAAATCGCTTCCGCGCTACAGTAACGCATAGGTTGTGCCGACACAGCGTATATCTAAGCTTACAAGCAATGGCAATCAACTTCCTAGCATTTTCCAGCCCAAGCAACATAAATTGATGCTGTTATCAGTGGCCTAAACGCTGCTGCACCGCTTCTTAGGTGGCTTTTATGGCAATGTGCGGCTTAATCAATCGTCGTGTTTTCGCTGTATTGGCGAATGGGGCGAAAGAGCTTGGGCTATTTTTACATTCAAACACACAGGTGATGAAATGAACAAAAAAACGAACAACACTGCCGCTGGACTGGGCACTACTGCTTGGCTGGCACAAACCGATGGCGTGAACACCGCTCCGGTGTTTGGCTCGAATTTTCAGGGCATCGTGACCACCGATTTTGGTGGCAATGATGGTGGCTATTCTGTCGCCGTGCAGGCCGATGGCAAGCTGGTGGTGGCGGGCTACGGCGATAACGACAGCAGCTGGGACTTCGAGCTGGTGCGCTATAACGCCAACGGCAATCTGGACGCCAGTTTTTCCGGCGACGGCCAGCTCACCACCGCCATCGGTGCTTCTGATGATGTTGGCAACTCCGTCACTGTCCAAACCGACGGCAAAATCCTGGTGGCGGGCTATAGCGGTATCGGCAGCACTTATGACTTCGCGCTGGTGCGCTACAACACCGACGGCAGCCTGGACGCCAGCTTTTCCGGCGACGGCAAGCTCACTAACGCCATCGGTGCTTCTGATGATGTTGGCAACTCCGTCACTGTCCAAACCGACGGCAAAATCCTGGTGGCGGGCTATAGCGGTATCGGCAGCACTTATGACTTCGCGCTGGTGCGCTACAACACCGACGGCAGCCTGGACGCCAGCTTTTCCGGCGACGGCAAGCTCACCACCGCCATCGGCGCTTCTGATGATGTTGGCCAGTCCGTCACCGTCCAAACCGACGGTAAAATCCTGGTGGCTGGCTACAGCGATAATGGCAGCTACAATGATTTCGCGCTGGTGCGCTACAACGCCAACGGCAGCCTGGACGGCAGCTTTTCCGGTGATGGCAAGCTCACCACCGCCATCGGTGCTTCTTATGATGGTGGCAATTCCGTCACCGTCCAAACCGACGGCAAAATCCTGGTGGCAGGCTATAGCAGGAACGGCAGCAACGATGACTTCGCGCTGGTGCGCTACAACACCGACGGCAGCCTGGACAGCAGCTTTTCCGGCGACGGCATGCTCACCACCGCCATCGGTGCTTCTACTGATCGTGGCCAGTCCGTCACCGTCCAAACCGACGATAAAATCCTGGTGGCGGGCTACAGCTTTAACGGCAGTAACAAAGACTTCGCGCTGGTGCGTTATAACACCGACGGCAGCCTGGACAGCAGCTTTTCCGGCGACGGCAAGCTCATCACCGACTTAGGGGGCAGTGACATTGGCTGGTCTGTCGCTATCCAGGCCGATGGTCTGATCGCTGTGGCGGGTGAAAGTGGCGGCAATTTTGCCTTAGTGCGCTATAACCCGGATGGCAGTCTGGCAACCGATTCAGGCAATACCCCCTCTTACGTTGAAAACGGCGCGGCTATCACGGTCGATTATGCCTTGGCACTCGCCGATGCCGAACTGGGCGACAACTACGCCGGAGCGAGCGTGAGCGTGACGCGCCAAGGCGGCGCGGTCAATGACGATGTGCTGGTGCTGGACAGCACTGGGGCGTTGTTTACTGTTTACCAAAACAATTTACTGGCCAATGGCGAAATTTTCGCCACTTACAGTGCGGGCAACGGTCAGTTGACGTTCAACTTCACTAGCTTTGGCATACCCGCCACCGCCGCCTTAGTCAATGATGTCCTGCAACATGTCACTTACCGCAACAGTGCCGGCGTGTTGCCCAGTCAAGTGGTGCTGGAGTGGACGGCCAACGACGGCAACAGTGGTAGCCAAGGCAGTGGCGGGGCTTTGACAGGAACGCACACCAGCACCGTAAGTCTAGTGTCCGTCAACGATGCACCGATAGGCACTGACAAATCCATCAACACACCAATAGATACGGCCTATACGCTTAAAGTGGCTGATTTTGGTTTCACCGACCCGAATGATGGCCCGGCCAATAGCCTGAAAAACGTCCTTATCAGCCAATTGCCGACGGCGGGCAGCTTGACCTTAGCGGGCAATGCCGTGGCCTTAAACCAAGTGGTTTCCGTGACCCAAATCAGCGCGGGGTTCCTGCAATTTACCCCATCGGCGGGGGCCAGCGGCAGCCAATATGCCAAGATCGGTTTTAAAGTGCAGGACGATGGCGGCACGGCGAACGGCGGCGTGGACATTGACACCACCACCCGGCTGTTGACCGTCAATGTCGGGCAAAGCAACCATGCCCCGACGGGTAATGTCAGCATCAGTGGCTTTGCCACCCAAGGGCAAGTGTTGACCGCCAGCCACACGTTGGCGGATGCCGATGGCTTGGGGGCGATCACTTACACTTGGCAAGTTGGCAAAACTGTGTTGGCGACAGGTGACACTTATACGCTGAAAGCCAGTGATGTCGGTAGCAAACTGACTGTGACCGCCAGCTACACCGATGGCGGTGGCACGGTGGAAAGCAAAACTAGCGCGGCAACGGCAGAAGTGGGCATTGCCACTGTAGGCACGGCGGCGGCTGATGTGTTGTTGGGCACGGCGGGTGCTGACCGTCTAAGCGGTGGTGGCAGCGCGGATGTGTTGGTTACGGATACGGGAGATGACTGGCTGGATGGCGGCACGGGCAATGACACCTTGGTGGGCGGTGCGGGCAATGACCTGTATGTAGTGGACAGCACGGGCGATATTGTTGCGGAAGTAGCCAAAGGCGGCACCGACACCGTACAGGCATCGGCCACGTTTACACTCTTGGCGAATATAGAAAATCTGACCCTGACGGGTACTGCCGCCATCAACGGCACGGGTAACGCTTCCGCCAATCAGTTGCTTGGCAATAGTGCGGCAAATAGTTTGGTGGGCAGTGCGGGCAATGACGTGCTGGATGGCGGTTTAGGCGGCGATTCGTTGACGGGCGGCACAGGCAAAGACGTGTTTGTGTTTGCTTCCGCATTGGGCAGCAGTAATATTGACACCGTGATCGATTTCAAGGTGGTTGATGATACTTGCCGCTTGGAAAACGCCATTTTTACTAAATTGGCAAACTCCGGTGTGTTAAACAGCGGTTATTTTAAAATCGGCACGGCAGCCAGTGATGGGGATGATTACGTCATTTATAACCCGGTCACCGGGGCTTTATTTTACGATGCCAACGCCTCTGGTGTTGGCCAAGCGGTGCAGGTGGCGGTGCTGGGTGTGAATCTGGCCTTGACCAACGCGGATTTTGTGGTGGTTTAAGACTACTACAACTGCTAGGGTTTCGCTCATTCCCAAGCTCCAGCTTGGGAATACCGTTCGGGAAGCTCCAGCTTCCCGAATGTGCGAAGCTGTCTGGGTTCCCATTTATGCCTTCAGGGTAAGCTGTAAATTGGGAACCCTTTAAATTCCCCTCTCCCCAGCCCTCTCCCTCAGGGAGAGGGAGAACTCACCTTAACTTTAAGCCGTGAAGTTTCAGTTTGGGAACCAGCCAAAATCTATATCTGTTTGCGTTGTCTGGACGTGCCTACAACAATCCCTTCAACCGATAAATAAATTCCAACGCCAGCCGGGGGCTGATTTCATCGGGTTTTAGCTCTTCCAATAAGGCAACGGCGGGGTGGCAATCGGGGGATGAGAACAAATCCAGTTGGTTGGTGCCAGTTTCTTTTTGCTGTTCGATATAGGCCGTGTTTTCCAGGTGCTGCAATTTGGTTTTGGCTTTTTCGATCACGGTGCGTGGTACGCCTGCCAGGGCGGCGACTTGCAGGCCGTAGCTTTGGCTGGCTGGGCCGTTTTTTACCGAATGCAGGAAGATGATTTTGTCGTCATGCTCCATTGCGTCCAGGTGGACGTTGTGGATGGTTTTTTGCTCTTCGGCGAGGGTGGTCAGTTCAAAATAATGCGTGGCAAATAAGGTGAAGGCTTTGCATTCTTTCGCCAGATAATCGGCGCAGGCCCAGGCCAGTGACAGGCCATCAAAGGTGCTGGTGCCGCGCCCGATTTCGTCCATCAGCACCAGGCTCTTCGCGGTGGCGTTGTGCAGGATGTTGGCGGTTTCGGACATTTCCACCATAAACGTCGAACGCCCGCCCGATAAATCATCAGACGCGCCGATGCGGGTAAAAATCTTGTCGATGGGGCCGCAAACCAAGCTTTTGGCCGGCACATAACAGCCGATATGGGCGATCAGGACAATTAACGCGGCTTGGCGCATGTAGGTGGATTTACCGCCCATGTTCGGGCCGGTAATCACTAACATGCGCCGTTGTGCGGAAAAGTTCAGGTCATTGGGCACAAACGGGATGTCGGAAACTTGTTCGACGACCAGATGGCGGCCTTTTTGGATGTGGATGCCGGGTTTTTGAGTGAGTTCGGGTTCTGATAAATCCAAGGTTTCGGCGCGTTCGGCAAAATTGACCAGCACATCCAATTCCGCCAATGCTGCGGCGCAGTGTTGCAAGGGGATGAGCGAGGCGGCGAGGGTGTCGAGCAGGCCGTCGTAGAGGGCCTTTTCAAACGCCAAGGATTTTTCCCGTGCGCTCAGGACTTTGTTTTCAAAGGCTTTGAGTTCTTCGGTGATGTACCGCTCCACGCCTTTTAGGGTTTGTTTGCGCGTGTAATGGGCGGGGATTTTGTCGTTGTGCAGGTTGGAGATTTCGATGTAATAGCCATGCACGCGGTTGTAATTGACTTTTAGGGTGGTGATGCCTGTGGCGGCTTTTTCCCGCGTTTCCATGTCCAATAAAAATTGGTCGGCGTTTTGGCTGAGGTTACGCAGTTCGTCCAATTCCGCATTAAATCCGGCGGCCAATACGCCGCCGTCACGGATCAGCACGGGCGGGTTGTCGATGATGGCGGTTTGCAGTAGCTGCAAAATCTCAGGATGTTCGCCGATTTGTCCGCGCAAGCTGATTAATTGCGGGTTATCGCTATCGGCCAATACGGCTTGCAAATCCGGCAACACGGCCAAGGTGTTGCGCAATACCAGCAAATCACGCGGTCTGGCTGATTTTAAGGCCACCCGCGAGCTGACGCGCTCGATGTCGCCGACTTGGCGCAAGAGCAATTGCACGTTTTTATATAAGCCGTGGTGCAACAAGCTGCCGATGCAGGCGTAACGGTTTTTTAGGATGTCGTGGTCGCGCAGGGGACGGTTAAGCCAACGGCGCAAACAGCGGCCACCCATCGCCGTGACAGTTTTGTCCAACACGCCAAACAAGGTGTATTGCAGTTGCCCGGTCGGGTGGGTGTCCAGTTCCAGGTTACGGCGGCTGGCGGCATCGAGCAAAATGCAGTCATCGGTCTGTTCGATGCGGATGCCTTGGATATGTGGCAACGCGCTTTGTTGGGTGTCCTTGACGTATTGCAACAAGGCGCCGGCGGCGGCGATGGCGGTGTGCATGGTGTCGCAACCGTAGCCTTTCAAATCTAAGGTGTTGAATTGCCGTAACACCAATTGGCGGCTGCTGGCGGCATCAAAATGCCAAGGCGGGCGTTTGCAAATGTCGCTGCGTTGTTTGAGCACGGCCGGCGCGGGCCAGTCTTCGCTAAATAACAGTTCTGCCGGATTGAGGCGGGCGATTTCGCTGATAAGTTGGTCTTCGGCTTGGACTTCTTGCAAGATGAACCGCCCGTTGCTCAAATCCAGGCTGGCGATGCCGTAAAGCGTTGGGTGTTCCGTGATGGAGACCAGCAAGTTGTCTTTGCGGTCTTCCAATAAGGCTTCATCGGTGACGGTGCCGGGCGTGACCACGCGCACGACTTTGCGCTCCACCGGGCCTTTGCTGGTCGCCGGGTCGCCAATTTGTTCACAAATCGCTACGGAAATACCGCTTTTTAACAACCGCGCCAGATAATTTTCGGCGGCATGGTAGGGGATGCCCGCCATCGCTATTGGCTCACCTGCTGAATTGCCCCGGCTGGTCAGGGTGATGTTCAGCAGTTGCGCGGCTTGTTTGGCATCGTCAAAAAACAATTCGTAAAAATCACCCATGCGGTAAAACAGCAGGGTGTCAGGGTATTGTGCCTTGATGCGGAAATATTGCTGCATCATGGGCGTGTGGGCGGATACGGGTGTCGGGCTGGAGGTCATTAATTATGCTAGGCCAGGAGTTGGGGCGATGGTCGTTGTATTGGATGCCGTAGTTTGTTCTTGTCCACGAATACCCTCTGTGGTACGAGAGATACGAAACGCACGAACTAGCCATTATTTTTCGTGTTTTTTCGTGCCTTTCGTGGACATAAAAAATTCCTTTTTAGTCCCTAAAGTTATCTCTCACTCATCACTAAAGCCACTTCGCGGCTTTGGCCGTTATTCAGATAAAACCCGCGCATTTCCAAAATGCCTTTGGTGTTTAAGGAAATAATCAAATATAAAGTGTCTGGGTATTCCGCCAGTTCCAAATCAGTCGCGGAAGGCGTGGCGGGGGCATTAGGGTGGGAGTGGTAAATGGCGAACAGGTTTTCCCCTTGGCTGCGCATCGTGCTTAATGCGGCAATTTGTTCGGAAGGGTCTAGCAAAAACCGTTGGGCGGGTGTTGGGGCGATATTTTTGACCGGATAACAGTGGGTTGGCGTACCGGAAATGCCACCAATTAAGCCGCAGACTTCTTGGTCTGGAGACAGTTGGGCAAGATGTAACAATTGGTTGGCGATTTTGCGGGGAATCTGTATGTCTTCGGTCATTGTCAATACGCGGGCTGAAAGGGATGTGGCTGTAAAGTTTAACATTTCAACCGCAACTCTTCGACTGCTGTGATTGATTAAGTAGTGGTGCAAAAGTCTTTTAACATGAGTAACGGGGAGTGGGACAGGGTTTCAAACCCCCATCGGTTTCAAAGTCGCTATAGGTACTGAAAACGTTACGGAACGGGTAATAAACCCGTTCCAGCTCGCGTTAGTTTATAAATGTTAAAAAGTTATGAACACTTACTTAATCACATCGTCCAGGCCTTAGGGCAAGCAATAGTAGCATCATGAAGGGTTGATGGGCTTTCTTGCGTCAGCCCATCTTTTTCGCCCGTTTTATGAACGTTGGCCAACCCGAAAACCGTTGTTTAAAACGCATTAAGCAAGCGGATTTTTATTAAAAAACTTATCGTGAAAAGCTTTTTAAACAACAACTGGTTTTCAAATTGGACGGTTTCCCCGTTTAAAACAAGCCTGTGATCCGGCCATCGTCATCAATGTCAATGCGTTCGGCGGCTGGGACTTTGGGCAGGCCGGGCATGGTCATCATGTCCCCGGCGATGGCGACGATAAAGCCGGCACCGTTGGCCAAACGCACATCGCTGATTTCTACCGTATGACCTGAGGGTGCGCCTTTGCTGGCAGGGTTGGTGGAGAAGGACATTTGCGTTTTTGCCATACAAATGGGGAAGGTGCCGTAATCTTGTTGCCAGGTTGCCAGTTGGGCTTTGACTTTCGCGCTGGCGGTGACATTGCCTGCGCCATAGAGTTTGGTGGCGATGGTTTCAATTTTTTCCCAAAGGCTTAGGTTTTCATCGTAAACAAATGAGAAACCGGGTTCGCGGTTATCGACGATTTTGGTGATTTCATGTGCCAAGCTTTCTGCGCCAGCACCGCCTTCTGCCCAATGTTTGGAGATCACGCAAGTTGCACCTAGAGCGGCGCATTTGGTTTGTAATAAGGCGATTTCGGCTTCGGTGTCGAAGGTGAAATGGTTGACGCAGACGACGCAAGGCAAGCCGTAATGTTCGGTGACGTTGCGGTAATGGCGTTCTAAGTTGACAAATCCTTGCTCCAGGGCGGCGAGGTTTTCTTGGTTCAAGGCTTCTTTAGCGACGCCGCCGTGGAATTTTAAGGCGCGGACGGTAGCGACGATGACCACGGCGGACGGTTTCAGACCGGACATGCGGCATTTGATGTCGATAAATTTTTCTGCACCCAAGTCCGCGCCAAATCCGGCTTCGGTGACGACATAATCGGCCAGTTTCAAGGCGGTTTTGGTGGCGGTGACGGTGTTGCAACCGTGCGCAATATTGGCGAACGGGCCGCCGTGGATGATGGCGATGTTATTTTCTAACGTTTGCACCAAGTTAGGTTTGATCGCGTCTTTTAAAAGGGCGGCCATTGCGCCGTGGGCGTTCAGGTCACGCGCATAAACAGGCGTGGTTTTGTCGGATTTATAGCCAATGACGATACGCCCTAAGCGTTCTTTGAGATCGGCGCGGCTGGTTGCCAGACACAAAATGGCCATCACCTCAGATGCCACCACGATGTCATAGCCGTCTTCACGCAAATAGCCGTTGGCCGCTCCGCCCATACCGACCACAATATTGCGCAAGGCACGGTCGTTCATGTCCACGACGCGTTTCCATTGGATGCGGCGCGGGTCTATGTCGAGATCGTTGCCGTGGTTGATGTGGTTGTCAATCAACGCAGAAAGCAAGTTGTGGGCTACGCCGATGGCATGGAAATCGCCCGTAAAATGCAGGTTGATGTCTTCCATTGGCACGACTTGCGCATAACCGCCGCCAGCAGCGCCGCCTTTCACGCCAAAACAGGGGCCTAATGATGGCTCGCGCAGGCACATGATGGTTTTTTTGCCGATACGGTTGAGTGCGTCGCCTAAGCCTACGGTGGTGGTGGTTTTGCCTTCGCCAGCCGGGGTAGGGCTGATGGCGGTCACTAAAATCAGTTTGCCATCTTGTTTGTCAGCAAGGCTGTTGATGTATTCGAGGGAGATTTTGGCTTTGTAGTGGCCGATGGGATCGAGGTGTTGCGCTTCTATGCCATAGTGTTGCTTGGCTAGGCCGATGATAGGCTGCATTTGGGCTTTTTGGGCGATTTCTATATCAGACATAGTTTGTCCTGTTGATGGGTTAATCGGTGAGATGGCCAGGGCGTTTGGGTTTTCAGTGTCATCTCAGTTCAAGATAGAGGTATTTTAATAGTTCTGCTTTAAAACGGGGCAATATTTAAGGCTGATGGTTAATTGTTGACTAAACTACTAGGTATAGTCATAATCAATTTTGGTTTATTTTTCAAAGTAGAGGATGTTTTTGTATGGCTGACCCAATCATTTTTACAGACAGTGCCGCCCATAAAGTTAGCGAGCTGATTGCCGAAGAAGGCAATGACAATCTGAAATTACGGGTTTATGTGTCTGGCGGTGGCTGTTCAGGTTTTCAGTATGGGTTTACCTTTGATGAAGAGGTCAATGAAGACGACACCTGTGTTGAGAATGGCGGTGTGACGGTGTTGATTGATTCGATGAGCATCCAGTATTTGGCTGGGGCTCAAGTTGATTATAAAGAAGACTTGTCCGGTGCGCAGTTTGTCATCCGTAACCCTAATGCAAGCACGACATGCGGTTGTGGTTCATCGTTTTCGGTGTAGTTTTGTTTTTAGATGCCAAGGGATGGCATTGCGGATAATGTCCCGGTCTGGGATGTTATCCGAAATTATTTTCAATTAGCAGGCGGGATAAACGCCGCCTAGCACCACAGCTTTATCAGCCCCCGTCACTTCTTTCAGGTTGCCAGGCAAATGCAGTAAAGTTTGCCGTGCCAACCAAGCAAATGCCATCGCTTCAACATGATCGGGATGTATGCCGTAAGTTTCGCTTGAGCTTACCGGAGTGCCCAACGCTTGCGTTAACAGTTCCAGTAAATAACCGTTATGCGCCCCGCCACCGCAGACAATCACGTTTTGTGTGTTGGGGGCGTGTTGATGGATGGCGTTACTAATCGTCTGTGCCGTTAAGGCGCATAAGCTGGCTTGTACGTCTTCGGCGCGGTAATTGTCGGTTTGAATATGTTGTTCTAACCAAGACGGGGAGAAATATTCTTTGCCTGTGCTTTTAGGTGGTAACGCATGGAAATAGGGATCAGCAATCAGTTTATTGAGCAGTCCATATTCGATGTGACCACTTTTTGCCCAAGTACCGTCGGCATCGTAGTGTTGCTGTAAGTGCCGATTGATCCAAGCATCCATTAAGGTGTTGCCAGGGCCGGTATCAAACCCCATTACTGGGCCGTCAGTGCTTCCGGGCAGGATAGTGATATTGGCGATACCGCCTATATTGACGATGCACCGGGCTTGATCGGTTTGTCCAAAGACGGCTTGATGGAAAGCAGGCACTAACGGTGCGCCTTGGCCTTTAACCGCCATATCGCGGCGGCGGAAATCTGCAACGGTGTTGATGCCAGTGCGTTCGGCAATGATATTTGGGTCGCCGATTTGTAGGGAAAATGGCGTGTCACCATCGGGTGCGTGGTAAACGGTTTGTCCGTGGCTACCAATGGCGGTGATTTTTGTTGCGGATAGGTTAGCTTTGGCCAACAAGGCTTGTGCCGTGTCGGCAAACAGGCAGCCTAAACGCATGTCCAATGCCCCGTAATCTTTTAGGAAGATGTGGGCATCGGCTTGGCTGATGTCGGCAATCGCGTTTTTTAGGTCGGGTGGGAAGGGTTGGTATTCAAAATCGACTAGGCGGATTTGGGTATCGTCAAATTCCACCAGCGCAGCGTCAATGCCATCGACGCTAGTGCCGGACATCAAGCCAATGTATAAGTCACCCATCAACGCCCTTGGTTTTTGGCAAACATAGATTGGGCTTTGGCGGAATAAAGCTGAGCGACTATGGTGCGGGTTTGCTGCCTAAAATCCCCTAATTCCCTGCCATTAAGGGCCATGGCATTGCGTGAGCCGGATTCTGTGGTTTCAGGGTTACGGTGCATCCCGTCTACACGGAATTCATAATGCAAATGCGGGCCGGTCGCAAGCCCTGTTTGGCCGACATAGCCGATGATGTCGCCCTGGGAAACATGGTCGCCTTCGCCGTAGTTGCTGTTGAAATCCGATAAATGCGCATACAGGGTTTCAAAGCGCTCGCCATGCTGGAGAATGATGACTTGGCCATAGCCGCCTTTTCGTCCCATAAAAGCAATAGTGCCATCACCCGTGGCTTTGACCGGGGTTCCGGTACGTGCCGCGTAATCCACACCTTTATGGGCGCGGATGCGGTTTAAAATCGGGTGGCGGCGGTGTGCGTTAAAATGGGAAGTGATCTTGGCGTAATCGACAGGCGTACTTAAAAAGGCTTTGCGCATGGCTTTGCCTTCTGGTGTGTAGTAATTGGCGTTGCCTTCGTTATCTTCATAACGTACTGCGGTCAAAACCCGGCCTTCCGTGACAAATTCGGCGGCGATAATCTCTGCGCCATCTGCCCCGTCACTTTCGTAAATCACTGTAAATTCATCACCTACATGCAAGTTGGTGGCAAAGTCGATGTCCCAACCAAAAATGTTGGTGAGTTTGTTGAGCAATTCCTCGGACATTCCGGCTTCTTGGGCGGCATCCGCTAACGAAGAGGTGATGGTTCCGTGGGTGGTTGTGTAATTATGCGGGCCATCATCGACGGGTGTGCTGTAGTCCACTATTTCGGTGGCTTGGCCATTGTCAATGAACGAATGGATGCGGGTGTTGCTTTCTACAGGCTCTTCTTCAATTTGCGCATTGATAAATTCATTATGTGATGGCAAATGTGGGATGGTCGCGGTGATAGGTGGCAATCGCTTTTCCAGGAATGTGCGGCCTGGGCGTGGCAATTTTTTTCTGCCGAACTGGCGTTTTTGTGAAGCCTCAAGATCATGCTTTTTATGTGCGTTTTTTAGCCCGGAAATGGCGTTATGAAACGCATGGGAATGCGATAAGGAGTGTTTGACTGGCATCAAGTTATGCTTAGCAGGCACTACAAAATGTGACGCATGGGGTTGTGCTTTAGCCTTGGCCTTGGTCAAGACGGGAACAACGGCTTTGGCAGGAATGTTGCCACTACCATGCTTTTTGCCCGTTTTGGCCGTCGTCATCGGCGCACTTTTTTTATGCGCCGTATGGGCTGGCTTGGCATAACTAGACGTGGTTGCAATAGCTAAACCTACACCTATGACTAAGGATGTATAAAATTTATATTTCACGATACGTTAGTTAAGTAGTTGAAAATAATTGGAAACACCAAAAAATAGCGCTCTTGTCAGGCATTTTAAGGGGTTTTGTGAAATTTTACCAAGTTTTCTTGGTATTAATGCATTGCAGCTTGGGCTTAATAATCACCCTCAATTCTTAAAGGCGGCTTAATAATTCAGCTTTTTTGTTGTTAAATTCGTAATCGCTCAATATACCTTTGTCACGCAAACCTGCCAATTTTTCGATGGCGGCGAATATGTCACTTTCTTGGCCAATAGCTGCAATATTTTCGGTGATCGGCGCGTTAAATGGCGCAGGTTGGGGGGCAAAAGGCACATTGTCTATGGAAATGATAGGCAAGTTTAAGACATCGACCACGCCATATTGGCTAGTGAACGTGACCGAACTGCCGCCTGATTGTTGCTGGGAGAAACCACCGATTTGATGATCCAAGGTATCGTATAAAGTGACATGGCCGTTCGCTTCTATCGCTAAACGCCGGATGCTGGCGAAATACGCATAACGGACATTGTTTTGTGAGCCTGTGCTGTTGGGGTTCATCAGGCCTTGGGGCCACCAATTGCCGGAATTGCCACCTGTAGGGGCGACAAATAAGCTGACCGGATTATTCCCTTGGTTTTGGCTTTGAAAAGAGGGACTTTGCCAGACGTTGGGCTGGTTAGCCAGCAAATTTGACAATTCATTGCACAAATTGCTGACGCTGTTTTTAAGGCCATTATTGAACATATCGCCAATCATGATCATGCCGCCGCGCATCCATTGCCCGGAACCGCCAAATTCGGGATGGCTGAATTGCGCCATCGAGCCATTGCCGTTTTGCACGGACTGTAACAGGCTGAGCACGGCATCAACGCTAAAGCCATAGCGTTGGGCGATGTTGTTGATAAGTTGCTGGCCTTCGGGTGTTAATTGGGTCATGTGATCTACGTCAAGTTTAAAAAGAAAGTACCGATCGTTTTGCAACTGATTCGGTTGCTAGCCAGTTTAATCCAACGGAGCTTGAAAAGCACTAAATTCAAGCAATTAATTGTGCCGGAAGAGAGGCCCATCCAACCTGAGCAGTTGGGCGGGCCGTTTTCATGAGGGCGTTTAAGATGCGGCAGGGTATCGGTTAGTGGTCAATCAACCTCTAAACCCTGTGCAACGTAGGCGGGGTTCCTGGCATTGCACCAGAGGCTATTTAATGAACAACATTTCTTGGTAAGTCGGGAACGGCCATAATTCATCCGCGACTTCAGTTTCCAGCGAATCAGCATAACCACGGATTTCGTCCATCAGCGGCCGGATGGTTTTAGCGCAAAACTGCATATGTGCTTCCGTATCGGCAAAATCATGTTGTGTCAGAGCGGCGCTGAGTTTATCAACAGTCGCCATCATTGTGTTCAAAGTTGTTGAAATGCGTACCAAGGATTCGTTGCCCAAATCCACACCATTGCTTTTCAGGCTGCTAAGCGTGTTGGACAAATCCGCCAAATATTTGACAGTAGCCGGATAAATCCCGGTTTTTGCCATGCTGGCCACCAGTTTGGCTTCCACTTCAATCGCCAAAATGTACTGCTCGGCATAAATGTCAAAACGGCTGGCAAGTTCTACTGGCGACAGCACACCTAAGCCATCAAACAAAGCTTCAATTTCTTTTTCTTTCAAGACGGGAAGGGCATCGGCGGCGGTGCGCAGGTTGCGCAAGCCACGTTCTTCCACGGCCATTTTGTGCCATTCGGCAGAATAACCGTTACCACCGAAAACAACCGCACCATGGTTGTCAATGATGGTTTTCAGCACGGCCAAAATAACCGAATCCAAATCTGTGCCTTTAGCCAATAAGCTTTCCATTTCATCGGCGACCCAATTCAATGAATCGGCCAGCATCGTGTTCATCGTGACCAAAGGCCCTGCAACGGATTGCCCGGAGCCGACAGCGCGGAATTCAAAACGGTTACCGGTAAAGGCAAACGGTGACGTGCGGTTACGGTCGCCTGCGTCTTTGCTGAATACGGGCAAGGTTTTGATGCCCAAGTCCATCACGCCTGCATTCAGTGAACCTGTAATTTCACCGTTGCTGATTTGCTCGAACACGTTATCCAGCTGTGAACCTAAGTAAACCGACATAATTGCTGGCGGGGCTTCGTTTGCACCTAAACGATGGTCATTACTGGCCGTAGCGACAGCGGCACGCAATAACGGGCCGTATTTATGCACGCCCCGGATCACCGCGCCGCAGAACAATAAAAATTGCGAATTGGCGTGTGGCGTGGAGCCTGGATCCAGCAAATTGCCTTGGGTGGCATTGCCGACTGACCAGTTGACGTGTTTACCTGAACCATTGATGCCTTTAAACGGCTTTTCATGCAGCAGGCACACTAAACCGTGCTTTTTGGCGGTATTTTTCAAAACGGTCATCAGCAATTGCTGATGGTCGGTGGCCACGTTGGCGGATTCAAAAAACGGCGCAATTTCAAATTGGCCGGGGGCCACTTCGTTATGGCGGGTTTTGGCAGGGATGCCTAAGCGGTACAGCTGCTCTTCGACATCTTGCATATAGACTTGGACGCGTTCAGGGATCGCACCAAAATAATGGTCATCAAATTGTTGGCCTTTGGCGGGAGCTGTACCGAATAAGGTGCGGCCTGCCAACAGTAAATCCGGGCGGCTAGTGATGAAGTTGGCATCAACCAGAAAATATTCCTGTTCGGCTCCGCAACTGGAATTGACGGGGGCAATATCGGTATGTCCGAGCAATGACAAAACCCGTTGCGCGGCTTTGTTCATGGCGGCGTTGGCACGCAAGAGCGGGGTTTTCTTGTCCAAGGCTTCGCCTGTCCAAGACACGAATACTGTCGGGATGCACAGCGTTGCGCCGTTGTCGGTGGTCATGATGTAAGCGGGGCTGGTCACGTCCCAAGCGGTGTAACCACGCGCTTCAAACGTTGAGCGGATACCGCCGTTGGGGAAAGATGAACCGTCTGGCTCGCCTTGCACGAGCACTTTGCCGCCGAATTCGGAAATGACCGAGCCGTCGCTTTGCACAGAAATGAAACCGTCGTGTTTTTCGGCGGTGGCGTTAGTTAACGGATAAAAAACGTGTGCGTAATACAGCGCACCTTTGGAGAGTGCCCAATCTTTCATGGCCAAAGCCACGACATCGGCAATGGAAACATCCAGTTCGGAGCTGGTTTCGATGGTTTTTTTCAGTGATTTGAAAACTTCTTTAGGCAAGCTTTCTTTCATTTTGCTTAACGTGAAGACATCACTCGCCCACAAACTGTCCAGTGTCGCTGGCGTTTTGCTTGGCATGGGTTGGCGGTTAGTGATGGCTTGAATCGCCTGTACGCGCACGGCATTTCCACTCATTCATTTGCTCCTAGTCGGCTGTTGGGTTTACAGATGAAAAAGCAAAAAGCGAACCAACTTATGTTTTGACCGGAGTTTTTAAGTAATTGGCGGGCAAGGCTAGTGTTTTCCCGCAGATAGCTAGGATTTTATGGGCGTTTTCAGTGCAAGGCGCCGTTTATCTTGGTGCGTTTATGGTTTTTGTTTTCCATTTATCTGCACTGCTTTGGGTGCATTAAATTTTGGGATGAGGTTAAACCAATAACTATAAATAGGTAATGCCTATCGGTTTTTAAAAAAGCGGTATATCTAAATTTGGCACAATTTCTGCTGAAATCTACATAATTCTTAGCAACCCACAGCGATGATCCAATGAAACCGACTGTTGACATTGATTTATTAGAGCCTTATTTCCAACAAGTGCAAGGGATTATCCTGAGCCGACAGCATTGGATCAGCGGCTTGTTGCCGGCCAGTACGGCGGTGACTACGCACGGCAATTACACGGATGCCTGGGTGCGTGACAATGTTTACAGCATTTTGGCGGTCTGGGGCTTAGGTTTGGCGTATCGGCGTGTGGAGTCCGAACAAAGCAAAGGCCGCCAGTATTTGCTGGAACAAAGCGTGGTCAAGCTGATGCGGGGTTTGTTGGCGGCGATGATGCGCCAAGCCCCGAAGGTGGAAAAATTCAAGCACACCCAAAATCCGTTGGATGCCCTGCACGCCAAATACGACACCAAAACGGGCGCGGTGGTGGTCGGCGACCATGAATGGGGGCATTTGCAGCTTGATGCCACCTCCTTGTTTTTATTGATGTTGGCGCAAATGACTGCATCGGGTTTGCGGATCGTTTTCACGCTGGATGAAGTCAATTTCGTGCAGAATTTGGTGCATTACGTCAGCCGGACTTACCGCACACCCGATTACGGAATTTGGGAGCGCGGCAATAAAATCAACCATGGTATCGCCGAATTGAACGCCAGCTCGATAGGCATGGCTAAAGCTGCTTTGGAAGTCATGTCCGGGTTTAATTTATTTGGTAAGGACGGCGGTCAAGCGTCGGTCGTGCATGTTATTAGTGACGATATTGCCCGTACCCGGATTACGTTAGAGTCGCTATTGCCCCGCGAATCCATTTCCAAAGAGGCCGATTCGGCTGTGCTCAGCATCACCGGATTCCCGGCTTTTGCCGTTGAAAACAAAGCCATCCGCGAAAAAACCGAACAGCTCATTTGCGATAAGTTGCAAGGCCGTTATGGTTGCAAACGCTTTTTGCTGGACGGCCACCAAACCGTCATAGAAGACAGCAAACGTCTACATTACAACCCGCAAGAACTGAAACAATTCATGCACATAGAATGTGAATGGCCGTTGTTTTTCAGTTATTTGTTGCTCAATAAACTGTTTGCGGGCGATACGGAAGCTGCCGCCGATTACCGGGCCAAGCTGGAAGGCTTGCTGGTCGAACACAATGGCGAAAAATTGTTGCCAGAGCTGTACATCGTCCCGCAAGAAGCGATTGCCGCCGAAAAAGCCCAGCCTCATAGCCAAACCCGTGTGCCGAACGAAAATATCCCATTGGTATGGGCGCAAAGCCTGTTCATTTTGGGCAGTCTAATCCAGGATGGCCTTCTGGAGATTGATGACATAGACCCGTTGGGCCGTTATAAGATGACCAGCCAACGCCAAGATTGCCAGTTGCAAGTTGCCATTTTGGCGCAAGATGAGCCTGTGCAAGAAGATTTGCGTGGCTGCGGGATAGAAACACAAACCCTGACCGAAGTGTCGCCCATCCAAATCCGTGATGCCAGCGAGTTGGCGGCGGCTTACACGCATGTCGGCCGCAATGACAATTACGGCCTGACAGGCCGTCCGTTGCGGATGTTACGCACCTTATCAACCTCTAAGTTGTATATCTTGTCCGGCGAAAAATTGGTGTTCTTACCCCAATTTTTAAACCAAAAAGGCTTTTATCTGGCGATGGACAACCGTCTGTTGATTGACAGGTTGCGGTTAGAATTGGCCTATATCTACAAGCATTGGGACAAGGCCGGTAAGCCTTTGGTGGTCATCAACATCAAGCAAAATATGTTGGAGAGCTACAACCGCAAGGTGCTGATTGAATTTATCGAAGAGCTGCAACAAGGTTACGTCAAACAAGTGCCGATTAAACTGGGCTTTATCAGTGATTTTACGGCGACCGCCAATCACGAAAAAATCAATTACTTGCACGATTTTGAATTTTCCAAGGCTACTTGGCAGGAAACCGAACGGCCTTTTTTTCATGTCTTGCCATTTGACAGCAAGCCTTCAAAACCCTTGGACACTTTGTTTTTGACCGTTTGGGAAATCAGTGACGACCAGGCGTTATTGGAACAGCTTAAAATCAATGACAATTTATACGTGCAATTGGAAATGTTAAGCCAGCTCGGCCAACGCCACGGTTTGGATTTTGATTTGGGCTTGGGCGATGACAACCATCCGGTTTGCACGGTGCGGGATTTATTGGAAGAAATTTACCAAAGGGCAGGGGATCAACATGCTTGGTATGTCGTCAGACGTTGCGCAGGCCTGTTGGGCAAATATGACATTAACCTTGAACAGGCCGCCACTGACATTTTGGTGCGCCAACATTTGCTGACCGTAGGCCGTGCTTACAGTGGCCGTGCGACACTGACGCGTCCCACCGATTCGTGGGAAATTTTGCAGACGATCCGCACCTACAATAACAACAACGCCAGTGAATTGATTATCATCCAAGAGCTGATTTTGTATCTGGGCATGTTAATCAAATCGGCCCCGGAATTGTTTGCCGATATGCACACCATCCGTGTCGGGCATATTTTGCAATTGATTTTGGTGCGGCAAAAACGCGAAAAAGGCGATACCTTAGATCAGGCGTTTAACGACATTTTGTTCCTTTCACCTTACGAATTGTCACAAAAAGTCCGTGAAACCTTAGCGGATTACAGCAACATCGAAAACCAACTGGGTGAACTTGAATCCCTTAAGCACGAAGGCGATTGCAAGGATTTGGGGCAAGCGCGTTTTTCCAAAACGATGGATGCCCAAGACCACGGTGGCACGGCGGATTGGTATGATTGGCGCGAACGTCAAGGCAGCGTCGGACGGGAAAATGACGCGTTTTTTGCCAGTGTCTGGAGCATCTTGCACCATTGCAGCGGCTTGATGGTTGGCGAGAAACTCAACAGCAAACGCCGTTTGGACAGTGAAGTGATTTTGTCGCAAATGACATCGGGCGAACAAAGCTTCAAACTGCATGTGAGCCATTTGCTCAATAAAATCCAATCGCCTGTGTATCGGCAATTGACCGTCAAGGCCATCAAGGCTATCGCTTCGATTCTTCAATCTAATCCAGTGTTTATCAATGATACCTTGGTAATTGACGTGATGATTGGCCATGCCGTGCGGATTTGCTGGTTGCAGGCGCATCCGCAACATAAAGACGAGTATGAGGAGCATGTCGCGATTGCGTGGCAGGCATTTTACCAACTGCCGCCGCACCGGGTTGCCAACGGCATTTTGGATGCGTTGGTGCATTTGCTTGATACGGATGTGAAGTGATAATCTGCCCGTTAAACAAACCATTATTGAGATAGAGCCATGATACTTGCAGGTGATATAGGCGGTACCAAAACAGTTTTAGCATTAGTGACCAAAAATGCCGATGGAGCCTTGGTTTGTGAGCAAGAGCAAACCTTCCCAAGTCATGCTTATCCAGAATTCACCGATATTTTGCAAGCTTTTTTGCCGCCTGGAACCGCTGTTTCCGCCGCTTGTTTTGGGGTGGCCGGCCCAGTGGTCGGGCAACGTTGTCAAACCACCAATTTGCCGTGGCTGCTGGATGGCGAAGAACTGAAAAAACTGCTGGGTACAAGCCAAGTCAAGTTGCTCAATGATTTGGAAGCGATGGCTTTGGGCATGTTGTATTTGCCGGAGGACGATTTGTTGGAGCTGAACCCCAATGCCCAAGCGCAACCGGGCAATATCGCCGTGATTGCCGCCGGGACGGGCTTGGGTGAAGCGATGTTGTATTGGGATGGCGAACGTCACCACCCGATAGGCACGGAAGGTGGGCATTGCGATTTTGCGCCACAAACTGAACAGCAAGATGCCCTGTTAGCGTATTTGCGGGGCAAATATCCCGGTCATGTCAGTTGTGAGCGGCTGGTTTCCGGTATGGGCTTTGGCAATATTTATGATTTTCTTTGCGCACATGATTTTGCCACGGCCTGCTTGGCCGTGCCTGAGGTCAGTGACCACGATAGTGGCATAGACCGCAATGCTGTGATTTCAAGATTAGGGGTCAGTGGTGAGGATGCCTTATGCGCCGAAACGGTGCGTTTGTTTGTCGAGCTTTATGGTGCGGAAGCGGGCAATTTGGCCTTAAAATCGTTGGCGATAGGCGGTGTGTTCATCGGTGGCGGCATTGGCCCGAAAATATTGCCGATGATGCAGGATGGCCAATTTATCCAAGCCTTTAAAGCCAAAGGCCGTTTTAGCGGATTGCTCGATACCGTATCGGTCAAGCTGTCCTTAAATCCCCGCACGCCGCTAATCGGCGCGATCAATTATTTTGCCTGATATGGATTTGCAGGACTTACATCAGCACATGCGCACTTGGCGGCGGCATTTGCACCAATACCCCGAAACCGCTTACGAAGAAAACTTAACGGCGCAATTTGTCGCCGACAAACTGACTGAGTTTGGTTTACAAGTGCATCGCGGTTTAGGGAAAACTGGGGTGGTCGGGACGTTGAAAGCGGGCACTTCCACTAAAGCGATTGCTTTACGTGCTGATATGGATGCTTTGTTTATCAAAGAACATAACGCATTTGCCCATAAATCCCGCCACGATGGCAAGATGCACGCGTGTGGCCATGATGGGCATACCGCCATGTTGTTGGGCGCGGCTTGCCAACTGGCCAAACAGCCTGATTTTGACGGTACGGTGCATTTCATTTTTCAGCCTGCCGAAGAAGGCCGCGCTGGCGCCAAGGCCATGATAGATGATGGCTTGTTTGCTTTGTTTCCGGTCGATGCCGTGTTTGGGATGCACAATTTCCCCGACATTCCGGCCGGGCATTTTGCGGTTAAATCGGGTGCGATGATGGCTTCGTTTGATTGTTTTGAAATCACCATCCAAGGCCAAGCCACCCATGCCGCTATGCCGCATTTGGGCCATGATGTGATTGTCGCCGCCGCGCAATTGGTGACGGCCCTGCAAACCATTGTCAGCCGCAACCTGAATCCTGCCGATGCAGCCGTGGTCAGCATCACGCAAATCCATGCAGGCAATACCTGGAACGCGCTGCCTGACACGGCGGTTTTGCGGGGTACATTACGCTGTTTCAAACCTTCTTTACAAACCAAAATCGCCGGGCACATCAGGCATCTTGCCGCGAGTGTCTGCGCCACGTTCAATATGACGGCGGATGTTGTCTTTAATCCAGAGAATCCTGGTTATCCGGTCACTTGGAATACTGAGGCCGAAACCGCTATGGCTTTGCAGGCCGCAACGGCGGTGGTGGGGGCGAAGTGCCTTGACCTGCAACCCACGCCGAGCATGGGGTCGGAAGATTTTGCCTTTATGTTGCAGGAGAAACCTGGCTGTTATCTGTGGATAGGCAATGGCCCGTCCGCCAATAGCTGTTTGTTGCACAATCCGCATTATGATTTTAACGACGACATGCTGCCGATAGGGGCGGCGTATTGGGTTACATTGGTGCGACAGGTCTGTGCTTAGGCCTATCAAATGTTGGCAATGCTACAAAATTGTTTGCTTTAGACCATTCGGCCAGATTTTTTAGTCCCTTCATAAATATATCAACATTTCCAGAGTTTTATTTATCTTCATAAGCTTATAAAGATAAACCGTTAAACTCTGGCTTTTCTAGGCCATTAGCTGCCAGTCCCAAACGTGAAACAATTAACATAAGCTCTTCAAATCCACTAGGTTCTGGTGGTATATTGGCGCACACAAAAAAAGTGCGTTAAAGCACAGACTTAATGAGGAGAGTTCTATAATGATAAATGAAGGCGTCGATAAGTCTAAACGCCAGTTTTTGACCTCGGCTGTTACCGTGGTTGGAGCGGTGGGGACTGGTTTTTTGGCAGTCCCTTTTCTTGCCCAAATGCAGCCGAGTGTCAAAGCAATGGCGGCCGGTGCTCCGGTTGAGGTGGACATCAGCAAGATGGAGCCAGGGCAATTGATCCGTGTCGCATGGCGCGGTAAGCCGGTTTGGATTCTTAATAGAACCCCCGAAGTTCTGGAAACCTTAAAAACCCTAGATGGCCAATTGCGTGATCCTAAATCATCCGATTCCATCCAACCTGATTCCAGTAAAAATCCTGGCCGTTCCATCAAACCTGAAGTGTTTGTTGCCGTTGGTTTATGTACCCATTTGGGATGTTCGCCGACCTTCCGCCCTGAAATTGCCCCTAGTGATTTAGGCGAAAATTGGAAAGGTGGTTTTTTCTGTCCTTGCCACGGTTCTTGGTTTGATTTGGCAGGACGGGTGTATCAAGGTGTGCCTGCTCCGACCAATTTGGAAATCCCGCCGTACCGTTATATTAGCGATACGTTATTGATAGTCGGCGAACCAGCAGAAGGAAAAAGCGCATGAAAACTAACCGTTTCACTGAATCAGGCAACTGGATTTTAGACCGTTTTCCCCTGACCAAAATTTGGAATGAACACATGACGCATTATTATGCGCCGAAGAATTTCAATTTTTGGTACTTTTTTGGCTCCTTGGCCTTGCTTGTGTTGGTCAACCAATTTGTGACCGGCATTTTGTTGACCATGAATTACAAGCCAGATGCCAAATTGGCATTTGATTCCGTTGAATACATCATGCGTGATGTCAACTGGGGCTGGCTGATCCGCTACATGCACTCGACAGGTGCGTCAGCGTTTTTTATTGTCATTTACCTGCACATGTTCCGTGGCCTGATGTACGGCTCATTCAAACAACCGCGCGAATTGATTTGGATATTCGGCATGTTGTTGTTTGTGGCTTTGATGGCCGAAGCCTTCATGGGCTATTTGTTGCCTTGGGGACAAATGTCTTATTGGGGCGCGCAAGTTATCATTTCGCTGTTCAGCGCCATCCCTGTCATTGGCGATGAATTGTCTTTGTGGGTGCGTGGTGATTATGTCGTATCGGATGCGACCTTAAACCGCTTCTTTGCATTCCACGTCATTTCCGTACCTTTGGTTTTGGTGATGTTGGTGTTCCTGCACATTGTCGCCTTGCATGAAGTGGGTTCAAACAACCCCGACGGCGTTGAAATAAAAAAATATAAAGATGCCGACGGCATCCCTCTTGACGGTATTCCTTTCCACCCTTATTACACGGTTAAAGATATTGCCGGAGTCGGTGTATTTTTAATCTTTTTTGCGACCATTATTTTTTACATGCCGGAAATGGGCGGTTATTTCCTTGAACATGCCAATTTCATTCCGGCTGATCCGCTAAAAACACCTGAGCATATCGCTCCTGTGTGGTATTTCACGCCGTTCTACGCCATCTTGCGGGCGATTCCTGATAAGTTTGCCGGGGTTATTGGCATGGGCGGCGCAATTGTCGTGTTGTTTTTGTTGCCTTGGCTAGACCGTAATCCTGTCCGCTCTATCCGTTACCGTGGTGGCGTTTATAAAAAAGCCCTGTTCATGTTTGCCATCAGTTTCTTGGTATTGGGCTATTTGGGCACACAACCGGCAACCCCTGGTGCAACGATGGTTGCACGGGTTTTCACGGCCATTTATTTTGGTTTCTTCTTGTTGATGCCAATTTACACCCGTTGGGAAAAAACCAAACCAGTACCGACACGGGTTACGCAGCATCATTCTATTGATGAGCAATTACCGGCCTTGTTTGAAGAAATTACCGAAATCAAGCCAACCACCAGCGAAATAGGGGATGGAGCATTCAGAAGCTCGTTCTTCAGTAGACGGCCTAGCCCTACTGGCATACGCCATGTCCTAACCCGATTTGCCAAAAAACTGGTAGAGAGCCTCGACTAATATGAAAAAAATTCTAACCCTATCTTTGTTGCTGCTGTCATTGTCAGCAACTGCTTCTGAAAGCGTCAAACTTGATGATGCCGATATTGATTTGGCCGATAAAGTTTCTTTGTTGCGGGGTGCAAAACATTTTGTCACCCATTGTTTGGGATGCCATTCCATCAAACACATCCGTTATCTGCGTATTGCTAAAGATATGGAAGTGGATGAAAAAGTCATACTTGAAGACATCGCGCCATTGGGTGCTGGCATTTATGACCAAATCCACAGTGCCATGAACAAGCATGACGCGGAAAAATGGTTTGGCACGCAACCGCCAGATTTGTCGCTGATTGCCCGTTCACGCGGAGCCGATTGGTTGTACACCTATCTGAAAAGTTACTACATAGACCCGAAACGGCCTTTTGGTGTCAACAATACTGTTTTCCCTGACACTGCGATGCCTAACCCTTTTTGGAAACTGCAAGGTGAACAGCGTTTGGTGGCGCATCAAACCATTTATGGCGACCAGAACAAATTGGAAATTGATGACCCAGGCACATTGTCAGAGGATGAATTTGATCTAATGATCAATGACTTGGTTAACTTTTTGGAATACGTTGGCGAACCCGCGCAATTGGAACGTGAACGCATGGGCAAATACGTCTTGGCTTTCCTGCTGTTATTTTTTGTAGTGGGCTATTTGCTGAAAAAAGAATATTGGAAAGATATTCATTAGCGGTCGCTTTAACCTTATCCGCGCCTAAGAAAACAGGGATGTTTTCTTAGGGTTAACAATCAGAGACAACCCGTAAAAAGCTCTACTTTTTGTGGTACAATAGCCATTTTTTAACGCCCTAAACACGTCAAAGAGGTTGTTATCTGTGGCAAACATTATTACTCGTAAATCTGTAATGACCCTTTTTTCATCCGCCACTTGTCCTATGAGCCATTGCGCCCGCCTCGTTTTGCACGAAAAGGCGATCACGGCTGACATTGAATATTATGACCCCGCCAACCCTCCAGAAGACCTTCTGGAATTGAATCCTACCGGGGTTTCCCCGACCTTGATTGAGCGTGATCTGGTTTTATACGATTCGCGCATTATCATGGAATATCTCGACGAGCGTTTCCCGCATCCACCTTTACATCAGATGGATCCGGTTTCAAGAGCCACTGCGCGTATGGTCATCAAACGCATTGACCAAGACTGGTATACCTTGTTGGATGAAATTTCTTCATCTGGCGAGAAAAAATCCGCCCGCGCCAAAAAATTGTTAAGGGAAGGTTTGCTGGCGGCAACGCCTGTGTTTGCGGCCCGGCCCTTTTTTATGAGCGACGAGTTTTCGTTGATCGATTGCGTGATTGCCCCGTTACTGTGGCGTTTGCCAAGCTTAGGCATTGATGTCACGACACAAAATGAAATTATCGGCAATTATGCCCAGCGTATTTTCAAACGGGCGGCGTTTAAACGTAGCCTAAGTGATGCAGAAAAGGACATGGCTGAATTTAAATGACTTCTTTAAAGCCTTACTTGATCCGTTCGGTTTACGATTGGATTGTCGACAATGATCTGACTCCCCACCTTTTGGTCGATGCCACACACAGCCAAGCGGTAGTGCCACAGCAGTTTGCCAATGATGGCAAAATTGTTCTGAACATTAGGCCGCAAGCCATTGAAGCCTTATCGTTAGGCAATGAAGAAATTCACTTTAACGCCCGTTTTAGTGGCAAGGCTATGTATATTATTGTGCCTGTTTCTGCGGTATTGGCCATTTATGCCAAAGAAAACAATAAGGGCATGGGATTTGACCCGGAAGAATATGCAGACACTGATGCGCCATCACCGCCTGAACCTGAGAAAAAGCCACCTACAAAACCTAATTTACGCATAGTAAAGTAGGTTCGCAATCCAGAACCTAACGGTAGCTAGCCGTTAGGTTCTGTCTTCGCCAATCACTGGCATTAAGGTTTGTCCGGTTTGTATAACATGGACACCTTGCTAATGTTATCCCCCTGATTCTTGGTGTTGGCGATGATTTTTGCCTTACCATGCTGCTTAACTTGGTCGATACGGATGATTTTGTGCGCTGGGATAAACGAGCGGTCAACGCCTTCAAATTCTATCCGCAGTTTTTCTTCGGTCGGGTCAACGACAATCGCGCTTTTTTCGCCGAAGATGAAATCTTCAATCACTACAAATCCATACAAATCGCTTTGATAGACCTTTTTGACATAAACCTCATAAATTTGCTCATGATTGACTAAAGTGACTTTATAAATAGGTTTTTCTGACATGTTATTTTTTCAAAAAAGTTAATGGTTTATTGGGCGAGTGGTGGAAGCGCGAGGATATAATCGGAACGCCGCCCATCCACATCATACAAACCTGCCGGATACTTGCCGTTAGAAACACGAAAGCTGCGGATGATGATTTCGTGTAGTCCTTCAACGATAGGGTAATTGGGCAAATCATCTATCGCAATCCATTTTGCCTCTGAAACGTCCGTTTGCGGGGTCGGTTCCGTTCCTGATGCATCCGCCAACACGGCCAGAAAATCTACGATCACATAATGGAAGCCTTCCAGCTTCCTTTCAACTACCGCAGCGATCTGTTGCACCTCGACAAGCAAGCCTGTTTCTTCTTCGACTTCCCGACGGCAAGCCTCGGCCAGTGTTTCCCCAGGTTCTAATTTGCCGCCTGGAATTGACCATAAGCCTTGTGCAGGTGCTTGGTCACGCTTAATCATCAGGACATTCGCCCCATTAAAAACGATGCCACTAACGCCAATAGCAGGTGTTGCGAAGTTTTCAAACTGATTGTTTTTCATAGAGTATTTCACATTGTCTAAATAAGTGCTTGGTTTTTCTAAACCTCAGCGTAAATAAATCACAACATCATAAAGCAAATCCTGGTTATCCTAGATCAGTTAAGCTGATAATGCTTAATCTACAATTTATAAAAACGATAAAAGTATCCGCAGGTATTTCCGATATTTGCTGGAAATTACTAAAAGAGGGGTGGGGTAAACCTAGAAGTTGGCATAAATCCGTATTAAAAATGCCATACCCAAAAAGGATTTTTTTCCTTTTCCATTTATTCTGAGGAACAATTCATGACAACCGAGACAACTGTTTTTTTTCCTTTCCGCCGCCATGCCTTAGCATTGGCACTGATCTTGGCAAGTCCCGCCATGACAGCGGCAACCCTAAATGTCGGTGGTACATGCACACTTTACAACGCCATCAAAAACGCAGATACGGATAACGATACCGATGGCGTGGGATTTGGTTGCGTGGCAGGTAGCGGTGCAGATGTCATCAATCTTACCCCGAAAACCCTTTACTCTTTGCTAGGTGCCGGAAGCGAAGATGGTTTGCCTGTGATTAATAGCGTGATGACGATTAATGGCAAACAATCAACCATTGATGCCTTAGGTTTAAGGGCATTTAATATCAGCAGCACAGGCAATTTGACCTTAAACCGCTTGACCATAACCAAAGGCTCGGCCTTAAAAGGCGGCGGCATCTTAAACAGTGGCAAATTGCAATTGAAAGATAGCGTCGTAACGGGCAACACGGCAGTCAGTCAGTGCGATTATTATTGTTTTGGCAGTTATGGCGGCGGTATCTACAACAGCGGGACTGCTGTCCTGACCAACAGCCGTATCAGCAAAAATATCGCTGATGCGGGGTATTCGATTAACGGTGACAATGGGCGGGGCGGTGGAATTTTCAACAATGGCAAGATGACGTTAAATGGCAGCACTGTATCCCAAAACCAATCAACGGGCAGCAGTCAGCGAGGCGCAGGGCCGATAGGGGGCGGGATTATCAATTATGGCACCATGACCATTGCCAATAGCACCATTACCTCGAACAGTGCATCCGCTTCAGGTGGCGGTATCCTCAACCGTAGTGTTATGGCTATTGACAATACTACAGTGTCCCGCAACCAAGCAGTGGGTGGCGGTGGAATTTACAACGGCCACTTTTTGGGCATCTTTAACAATAGCCTGACCTTGACCAACAGCACGGTATCCGACAATGCCGCCAACGGTGGTGCGGGCATTTACAATGCCAAAAACCTTAACCTGACCAACACGACTGTTTCAGGGAATAAAGCCAGCAATAGCGGTGGCGGTATCGTCAACAAAGGTGTGTTGGCGATAACACATGGCACATTTTCAGCGAACCGTTCCGCAAGCCTGAAAGGTGGTGGCCTATTTAACCTAGCCAATGCGACCTTGGCTAACACAGTGATTGCCAACAGTCCAAGCGGTGGCGATTGCGTCAATAGCGGCAGCGGAACAAGCATACTGCAAGGTGTCAATTTAGTTGAAGACGGTAGTTGCGGAGCCGATGCTGGTGATCCTAAACTGGGATTGCTGCTTGATAACGGCGGATACACAGAAACCCACGCCATCCGTGCCAAAAGCCCGGCATTGGACACAGCCAACACCGCTTCATGCACAGCTAAAGACCAACGTGGCATCCTTCGCCCCCAACCGGATGGCGGTGCTTGTGATGTCGGTGCGTTTGAGCGGACAGCAACGGTTTCCAGTGAAGTCAGCAGTATCGTGCAATTTTTCGATAATGCCATCTCGGGCGGCGGAGTGGCAGGTACCGGTAATCCAGGCCAAGCCGCTCAGCGCAGCCAAGCCCTACGCAACCAATTGTTAACGGCGGGGCAATTGAAAGCCCAAAATCTGGACAGAGAAGCTTGTTCGCAAATCAAACGCGCCAACACACGCATTGATGCAGATGCCACACCTGATCTTAACGATTATGTCACAGGCATCCAGGCCAGTGGTTTACAAATTGAAATGGCCTCTTTATTAAACACCTGGGCTTGCAAGTAACCCAAAATTTGCACTTAACCCTGTTTTATAAAAGCCCTTTTCCCGTTAGGAAAAAGGGCTTTTTGTTTGCTGTATCAAGGAAAAAGAGAGTTTGATAATCAGCCCGGTGGGGTGCGCTGTGCTTACCATTATTACGATTGGCATTTGATAAAAATAAGGTACGCGTAGCGCACCCTACTCAGCTACGTGGTTGGAACGGGCTTGTTACCCGTTCCGTAACGTTTAGATGCTTGAAAGTGGTCAAATGAGTAAGTGCTTAACGCAAGGCGGATTATTCAACCTGCCGTTAATGTTTTTGTGTTTGTTGGAGCTATTAGAAAGATTGGGACGAGGTTGTAAACCTCGTCTCGCTGAGTGCTTGGCGATCAGCGGCTAATTTAGCCAAATAATGTCTTCTTAAAATGGAATCTTCAGGAATTGCCGGATCAGTTGGGGTTTTGGTCGCGGCTGGTGCTTTTTCAACAATGGCTTGGACAGTTTCAACAGCCGATTCAGTGGCTTCCACAACCGATTCGACCACAGGTTTAGCTGCTTCAACGACGGTTTCAACAGCTGATTCAGTCGCTTCTACAACCGATTCAACCACTGGTTTTGCGGCCTCGACGACGGATTCAACAGCCGATTCAGTAGCTTCTACAACCGATTCAACCACTGGTTTTGCGGCCTCGACGACGGATTCAACAG
>CAYUQV010000018.1:0-1730 GCA_964446885.1 uncultured Methylocucumis sp. | reverse complement strand
CCGATTCAGTAGCTTCCACAACCGATTCAACCACAGGTTTTGCGGCCTCGACGACGGATTCAACAGCCGATTCAGTAGCCTCTACAACCGTTTCGACCACAGGTTTTGCCGTTTCAACGACAGTCTCAACAGCAGAATGGGCAGCTTCGGTTATATCTGCAACCGTTTCAGCCGGTTTTTTGTTTAACAACGAATTTATAAATCCGACAACCTTATTTAAAAACTCCATAACGACTTCCCCTCTAAAAATATTATTGTGATAAGAATTGTATTATCTGAAACAGGCAAATGGTTTACCCGCCAGTAAAAAGCAAGTCAACGCGCCCTCAGATACCTAAAGTTTACAGAAAGCTTAAAGCTAATGGAAAAATTATCGGGAAAATTTCTGTTTAGAGGGTGAGTAGGTGAGAGAGGTAAGGGGATTTTGGGGTGTTTCTGCTGGGAGTCAGCAAAATTCAAGCATTTGTGGTTGCACCTAAACTTGATGCGCTTACTCGCCAACATCCCGCAAAACAGCATCTATCAAGCTTTGGTGCATGTAAATGCCATTGTTCTGTAATTGCACTGTGAATGGTTTAATCGCTGCAATTAATCCTGATTTCTTGGCTTTGCGTAAAATGCCTAATGTGCCGATACGATTTACCCCAAATCGTTCGGCAACGCGGCGGGCTTGGGCGTCATCAAGCAAGACCGTACAGTCCGGTAAACCCATCGCCAAAGCAATGGCTTCGGCTTCACCGGGATCAAGCAAGATGGATAAGGGCATTACCAATTCTGGTGATGGTTTTTGCAAGTTTTTTATGCACCTTACGCAGTCAAGCGATCACTCAGGTTCACACATTTGGCTATCGTCTCTAACCTCTTTAAATGTTTCTCCTGCTTCGGCACATTGTTCGGAAAGTTCATTCAAAAGATTATCCATATGAAAAGACATTACCATAACACGGTCACTTAACCACGCGCATATCCACCCTGCTTCCCCTAATAGATCAAACATTGCTTTTAATCTATCTTCCCGTTGCAAACTATACCAACGGGTAATTAATGGCTCATCAAAATCGACTGTTACCGAAGCCCTTTTTAACCGATGTATTTCATGTAATTTTTTTGATCTCGCCTGCATAGCTTCAAATCGTTGCTTGACGGACATGTTTTTTTCTTGTTCCAACCTTATGCTTAAATGTTCCTCTACAGGTTCTGAGATTGGCATAGATTGATAAAAAAACTCTGTTTCCAACATCATTTTCTTCAAACTATCCGAAGGATAATGAAAAGTTACGTTATTGCTTACCAATGGATCAAGGGGATCATCTTTGGAATATTTTTTGAAATCAGTTGCGCATTCTAAGTAATCAGCCAAAACATCATATTCAAAAAAACGCTTGTCACCGAAACTCCATATCCACCCACTTTTCATCAAATAATTTTTAATTATTGTTCCATTAGTGGCATCGTAATAATGAATGCCTCCAGGTGAACCGAGCGTTATCATTGGAATAGTCTGATTTACTGGATAAGCCAGTTCTACCCAAAAGCTTGTTTTAGATTCTGGGAAAAACTCGTCCTCAGTAAAATTATTTACTTGTGGCAAATTAACTTTATCGTTAGGTTTCCATTTTAAATCGTAGCTTTCATCATAAAGCCTTAGATAATTGCCTAAGTACAGGACAAAATGCCCAACTTATTGATAATACTGTTTAATTAGGGTATGTTGCAGGGCTATGCGCAAA
>CAYUQV010000017.1:0-57516 GCA_964446885.1 uncultured Methylocucumis sp. | reverse complement strand
CTACCGGGCGGAGCTGATCTTCGGCAAAGGCGCTTAATAGCGCGATTGCCCTGCTGATGCTGCCATCTTTATGAAGCATCCGATATTCAGCTTTGTGTGCGGGTGACTTACCTTCAAGTACCCCATTAATCGACTGCCATGCTTTTTCCCTGTCATCTGGGTAAATAAAGTCAGTCCATTGCCTTGTCGTATTTTTAAGTTCTTCAAATGTGTAACCCAGCATTTCTGCCCATCGTGCATTTCTCTGCACTTCGTTGGTAACAATATTCCAATCCCAAAAACCCAATTCCGAGCCTTGAAGTACATACCGAAGCTGTTCTTCATTTTGTAGAAGCTGTTGACGGTTTTTTTCTAGCTCCGCTTCTGCCTGCTTTTGCTTAGTTATGTCTTCAAAGGTTGAATAGGCATAGTCAATTTCGTCTGTCCCATTTTTGAAGACCGGAATGGCATTGATCTTTATCCAGACAGGATGCTCGAAAATTGGATTGTTGATACCCATCACAACATTATTGACCGGTTTTCCAGTTTTGATTGCCTGCATGGCCGGGTGAGCTTCACCCGGAAACGCGGTGCCATCTTCATGAATAGCTTTCCATCGGGGGTCTATCGAAGTCCGCCCCTGTATCTGATCCAGGGACAAACCCAGAATACGCTCAGCGGCAGGGTTAGCCGAAATAATTTGTCCTTCGGTATTCTGATAGACCACGCCATGGGCAATCGTCTCAAACAACACCCGATAGGTTTCTTCAGATTGAATTAGTTGCTGCTCAGTAAGGTTGCGTTCGGTGATAACGTCAAACATCGCAACAAAATGATCGTGTTTCGGGCTATAGACAGATAGCGAAAACCACATGCCAAGTGCTTCGAGGTAGGTTTCAAACTTAACAGGGCCGCCACCTGCTGCTACAGAACTATATATCTCGAAAAGTTCTGGTTCAGATTGTCGGATGCCCGGAATAACTTCTGATATAAGTTTGCCAGTGACATTTTTCAGGCCTGTCAGTTTTTCAAATGCTGGATTCGTGTACAGGTAAATAAAGTCACTGGGTTGGCCATCCTCATACAACATAAGGCAATAGGCCACACCGTTGGGCATATGTTCCAATAGGTGCTGAAAGGCAACGCCATCATCTAAACTATCGTGAGATGAACGCTGGAATTCCGACCGTTTGCTTTCGCTTGACATTCTAAATATTTGCCTTGGACCAATTAACTTTAAGGGATATTGATAAAGCATACACTTTCCAGAAAAGCGTGTCTTCTCAACTTAAAGCTGTCGAGTAGTGCATAACCCTATTTGAAAGTCGATAAGGCTGCGTGAAAATTGCCTTGAGAGATTGCTGTGCCGATGATCTTCCAGAATCCGATCCCTTTTGTCCCCGTGGGTATGCCGGAATGACGGGTTATAAGATTTGTGTAGATACCCCATGGCATCAGGGAGAGGGGCAGCTAAAATACTGATGGTTTTATAAAAAAAAGCCCAACGGTTTACGCCGTTGGGCTTTTTTTGTAGCTAAAGCTTAGATTAAGGTTTTACGCCAAAATCCCAAGCGGGTTGGTTGCCGATGTGGATTTGCAAGTTGGCGTTGCTGGCCTGGGCATCGTACTCACTGGCCTTAAAGCTGGCGGTGAGTTGTTTGCCATCGGTGGCAAGACGTACCCGCACCGAACGCAGTGCGCCTAATTGTGCTTGCGGTAAGCTGTCGGTGACAGGGAAGCGGCGCGAACTGGCCAGAACTACGTCAACATAGCTGTCCACGGCTTGCGCGGCACTAGCGGACGTTGCCGCTGCCACATCACGGCGGCTGACGGCGATGACTTGGTTTTGGTCGGCTTGCGCTGTTGTTAAGCGGCTGTCTGTTGCCAAGGCTTGCCAGCCCAATTGTTCTGCAACGGTTGCGGTTTCTGGCATGGGTTCGCTGGTGGCCACGCTGCTGGCGGCGGGTGATAAATTGAACGGGTCGTTTTGGGCGCTGATTTCATTAATCAGCAAACTGCCGACGGCGGTGCGGTCAAAGGTGATGCGCAATTTGGCGATACGGCTTTTGTCGATGCCGCTGATGGCCGCCATCGGCAGATAGCCGTGTTGCAGGATGCTGTGCAAATCCGTCGGCCCCCAAAACGAGCTGCCTACCGGACGGCGCAATTCGCTGATGTCTGCTAAAGAAATCGCCGGGCTGGAGGCCTTGCCATCGGCATCCAACAAGGTTAGTGACGCATCGACTTTGGGTGTTTGTTCCCAATCGTTTTGGCAGGTGGTTTTCAGGCAGGCGGTGGTCAAGCGTAAGCCCAGATATTTGAAGGCCTGCATGTCGAGTGGCGCAGTCGGTTTGGCCAGGGCAATGTCTATTTGTGGCACTTGTGTACCGCCGCCATTTTGGCTAGGCCATTCAATTCTGGCGACTTTTAGGCGGTAATCATGTTCATACGGCGCTTGGGTATGGATGACTGACAATTTGCGGAGGGTATGGGGGATGCCATCATCGCTTTCAGGTTTGGTGGCCTTAAATTGTTCCAATACCAAACGGTTTTGCGGGTAATTGGAATAGACAAAACCTCGTTCTAAACCGCCAACATCAAGGAGTGGGCCGCTGATAGGCGTTTGTGGGTCAAACACGTTCAACAAGGCGGAATCACGTTTTTTACCGACTGTGCCGAGGAAAAAAGGCACTAAACTGTTGAGCGCAGCAACCCGCTGTTGCGCCGAACCGCCATAATCAGGGAACAGGCGGGCGTGGCCTGGGCAGGAATAGGAATCGCTTTCTTGCCATTCGGTATTGAAGAAATTATGGTTGCCACCCAAGACATTGAACGTGCCACGGTTTTTAGGGCGGGGATTGGCGGCGACAGGGCCATCCATATACTTTAACAAGGCTCGGTCAAACACATGCACACCTTGCAGGTCAGACACGTCACCATCACAGTTGGCCAACAGAATCATGCTGGCGGCTTTGTTGGCATTCAGTTCGCGTGAAGTTTGCCCATCCACTGGCGCGATTTCAAAAATAGACCGTACGGTCAAAGGTTTGTGGATGGCTTTACGGAACGGGCTATCTTTATCAAGGTATTGTTCCCATGCGCCCCGCATGCCTTCGCCGCCCCGGCTATGGCCCATCAGACCGACTTCGGAAAAATCTAAGGTATTCGCCAAGCTGAATTTCAGGCTGGCAGGCGTGGCCGCTTCACCGTTGTTCCATTGTGCCAAATACGCCAAGTGGCGCAATACCATACGGCCCCGGCGCAGGTTTAAGCCCCAGTCATTATCCGTGCCGTAATCGGCGGTGATGCCCCGGTTGGCGTTGATGGACACCACTACATAACCCCACGATGCCAAACGTTTGGCTAGATAATCATAGCCACGGTGGTTAGGGGTGACGGTATAGCCGCTAGGGCATTGTCCGGTTTCGGTGTAAGTGGCATCGTCATCAACGCGGATGCCTCGGTCGGCATCATAGCGTCCGCATGTGCCATGATTGCCATGCAGGAAAACCACTAAGGGATAGGGTTTTGCAGGTGTCCTGGCTGGACGGAACACCACTGCCCAGACTTCGGTCACGCGGTCAGGGGTGACTAAAGGGTCAACACTGGCGGGTAGGCGATATTCGCCACTGATGACTCTTAACGGGCCAGGTGTGCTGTAATCCGGTAGGTCAGCGTGGCTTAACAGCGGGATTAGCCATAGGCAGGCCAATGCCGCGAGTTTTTGATGTAATGACATGTTCGAAACTCCTCAATTGAAGCAGGTTAAGTGTTCCATACGCATCAACTGAGGTGTCTGGCGGTGTACAGAAAAATGGCCAGTTTACGTTAGAAATTCCAATGCGGATGGGGTAAAAAACTAGTTAGTGGCGTAACTGATGCGCCTTTCTCTTGTTGTGGAACTACAAATCAAACAACTTAAGCTTCCCTGCCCACAGCGGGCATTTTGACATGCCAATTATGAATGCAATGTTACCGTGCCTGGCAAGCCCGTACTGATATGCGAATGGACGGGCGATGCCAAGCGGTGGCGTTATTTTTTGATGATGACTTTATCGTCAATCACTAATTCGGAGATGCCGCCCAATGATGTTTTTAAGGTGCAGCTTGCTTTTTTGAAACCATCGGGTTTTTCACCGACCCATTTCAAGGTGATGTAAGATTCTTTGTCGCTGAGCGTTTCGGATGGGAAAAACACTTGCTCGCCTGTCACCCGCAGCACTTCCGCCGGGCATTTTTGGCTGGCCATGGTTTGGATGGCGACATAGTTTCTGATCATTGAAGCCGCTTCCATTTCTTCTTTGGTTTGGGTCTTGTTTGTGCCGACCATAACAAACCCGGCGATGATGAATGCAGCGACCCCTAGCATGATTTTGGTAATTTCTGACATGGTGTTTCCTCTTATCGTGTTGTAGTTGTAATACTTGTGTCGGCGGGCCGACGGTTTGGGCATAACGATTTTATGCCGAATTTTTAAAACTCAATGCCTTGCTCGGCGACAATGCCCGCTTCGAAAGCATGTTTGACCTTGCCCATGTCCGTGACCGTGTGCGCCAAGGCGACCACTTCCGGTGCAGCATTGCGCCCGGTCAAAATGACATGCTGCCATGGGGCTTTGTGTGCCTGGATAAAATCAGCGATGTCTTGCCCGTTAATCCAACCATAGCCGCAGCAATAATTGATTTCGTCCAGCAAGATAACATCGAATTCCTGCGACAGTATTTTTTGTTTGCTGAACTCCCAAATGCTTAAGCTGGTTTTGATGTCTTGTTCCGGGTTTTTCGTGTCCCAAGTAAAGCCATCGCCTAGTGCGTGCCATTCGATATTGTCAAAACGGGTGGCGGCGCGTTGTTCGCCCGTTTGCCATTGGCCTTTGATAAACTGGACGACGCAGACCTTCAAGCCCCAGCCAGCGGCGCGGAACACCATTCCAAAAGCGCTTGATGATTTGCCTTTGCCTTCGCCGGTATTCACCAACACCAAGCCGTGGCGTTTTTCTCTGGGTTTCATAATTAATTCCTAAAATACAATCAGGGCATTTTAACGCATCAGGTGCTTTCAATCATGGTAAAGTTGCTTTAGGTGACTTGCGATAAATAATCCTCGCTGTATCCAAAATGAAATCTAAAGCTGGTAAAAATTGTCCACGAATACCCTCTGGGGTACAAGAAACACGAAAAACACGAAAATGCCACAATACGATGCGTTTGATTTGTTTTTTTCGTGTTTTTCGTGCCTTTCGTGGACAATAAATATTCAAGCAACTTATAAACTTTAATTAAACATTCTTGATAGTGATTGACCATGACTGACGCAAACCATTTATTTTCTGATGCCAAACAAGTGATTCCTGGTGGCGTGAACTCGCCTGTACGCTCATTTAGCGGTGTGGGTGGCACACCCGTATTCATCGACCATGCCAGCGGCGCGTATATCTATGATGCCAGCGGCAAAGCCTATATTGATTATGTCGGTTCTTGGGGGCCGATGGTGTTGGGTCATGCCCATCCTGAGGTTATTGCCGCCGTCAAAGCGGCGGCGGAAAAAGGTTTGAGTTTTGGCGCACCGACTGAAATAGAAACCCGCATGGCGGAAAAGGTCTGCGGCCTGTTGCCGTCTATGGACTTGGTGCGCATGGTCAGCTCCGGCACGGAAGCGACCATGAGCGCGATACGCCTGGCGCGTGGCTATACAGGACGCGAGAAGATCGTCAAATTTGAAGGCTGTTACCACGGCCACGCCGATTCCTTATTGGTCAAAGCCGGGTCTGGCGCGTTGACGTTTGGTGTGCCCAGCTCGCCCGGCGTACCTGCTTCGGTTGCCGAACACACCATCACCTTGCCTTATAACGATAGCGCGGCGGTGCGGAATTTGTTCGCGGAATGCGGCGAAGCCATCGCCTGTATCATCGTTGAGCCAGTGGCAGGCAATATGAACTGCATCCCACCTGTACCGGGCTTTTTGGAAACACTGCGCGAAGTTTGCGACACTTACCAAAGCGTGTTGATTTTTGATGAAGTAATGACTGGGTTTAGGGTGGGTTTGCAAGGTGCGCAAGGCCATTACCAAATCACCCCGGATTTGACCACGCTCGGTAAAGTGATTGGTGGCGGTATGCCGGTCGGCGCGTTTGGCGGCAGCCGTAAGATTATGGAGAAACTCGCCCCGCTAGGCCCGGTTTACCAAGCTGGCACCTTGTCGGGCAATCCGGTGGCGATGGCGGCAGGCCTGAAAACCTTAGAACTGATTAGCCAACCGGGTTTTTATGACACTCTGGCCGAGAAAACCGATTATTTGTTGGCAGGCCTCAAAGCCGCTGCCGACAAAGCAGGTATCCCGTTCACCACTAACAGCGTGGGTGGCATGTTTGGTTTGTTTTTCACCGATGCCGCGCACGTCAACAGCTTCGCGCAAGTCATGCAATGCAACCAAGACCAGTTCAAACGCTTCTTCCACGCCATGCTGGATTTGGGCGTTTACCTCGCACCATCGGCGTTTGAAGCGGGGTTTGTGTCAATCGCCCACACCCAAGACGATTTGGATGCGACTATTGCAAAAGCGGCTGAAGCGTTTAAATGCTGTTAGCTCCTCGCCGGAACGGGTTTCCGTGCAAAACCAGGCCTGCACGGAAACCGCTTGGCCGTTTGGAGTCTGTTCCATGCCAATTCCTTACAGCTAATCCAAAATAACCTGATAAGGACTGCCCGTCCTCGCTATCGCTTTTTTGATACCATCCATTTTATCGGATTGGCTATAACGCCCGTTAAGTCAAAACCCTAATACCGTGCGCATAATGAAATAATCGCCCGGCACATGGTTGTTGACATCGTATTCATGTAGCCATTTGGCTGAGAAGGTCACGTCTTTCCCACCCAGTTTGGCGGTGTACATTAACGCGGGGCCGATGCTGCTGTATTCGGCTAAGGCCAAGCCTGCCGGAACGCCTTTGCCAGTGTCTGGAGCCACTTGACGGTAGTATGATCCGGTAATACCAACCCCCAAATGCGGTGCGATGTAATAGCCGCCAAAATAATCAATATGCAGCTCGTCCCCGGTACGGTATTGGGTGGCCGAGTTTTCGGTGTTGACCATATAGCCTAGTGTTATCGACAAATCCAACCCCGTGTCCTTAGGTTGCCACGTTAGGGACAGGTTGCTGTCGAATGTCCAATAATTGCGGCCTGCATTTAAGGCGCGTTTTTTGTCATAAGAGCCTGTCGGCAAGACGATTCCTTCAAACGCCAAAATGGACACATCCCGCCATTGCCAAGACAAGGCGGCGGGCAGGGCGTACATGTCGCCCGCGCCGCCGCGAGAATCCCGGTCTTTTTTGCCGTCCGGCGCGGTGCTGCTGAATCCGGTATGCAGGACATAAGGAAAAAATCCGGCCCAGTAATTGCCGCCTGCGATTTTGGTGTCGGTCACACGCATGACACCGGGCAATTCAAATATCAGATCGGCACCGTTGCCGTTCTCTTCTGCCGTGAAATAGCCCGCGAAGTTGTTTAAATAATTGCCGGGAGTCGGGGTGGTTGCCATCGCAAAATCACCATAGAATCCTGGCATGTAGCTGCTGCCGCCATTTTCGGCGGCAAGGCTTGGCATAGGGCAAAGCAAGGCAATGCCAAGCCATGCCTTGGCGGTTAATTGTTTGGTACGAGTCATATTAGTTAAGGGACTTTTTGTAAGCGGTAGGCATGACGATGGATACTCTTGTGCCTTCTGCGGGTTGGCTGTGGATATGGATGGTGCCGCCTAGCAAGGTGATGATCTCTTTTGCCAAAGACAACCCTAGGCCTGTGCCGGGGACATTGCCGCTTTTGTCGGCCCGGTAAAAGCGGTCAAAGGCTTGGGCTTGTTCGGCTTCGGTCATGCCGATGCCTTGGTCTTTGATGTCAATCGTGACGCTTTGCGTATCCGGGTCAGCGTTGACATTCAAGTATATGTCGCTGCCTTTTTTGGAAAATTTGTAAGCATTATCAATGATATTGAGCAATACTTGCCGGAACCGGACATGATCGGCGTTGATGGCGACATCGAATAGGGGTTGGTCGAATAAAATGCGGTTGCGGCCTTCCGGGATTTGGAAGGTTTTGATGGCTTCATCAATCAAATCCGTCAACGACAGCGGCAAAATGGTGAAGTCGCTGCCGGAGCGTTCGGTGACCCGGGTCAAATCCAGCAATTCGTTGATCATGTCCACCAAATGCCCGGATTGGCCATAAATCAGTTTGAATACGTCCGGCTGCATGGCGGCGGCGATACGCCCGGACAGCAACAGTTCCGAATAGCCCAAAATGCTCGACAAGGGGGTGCGCAGTTCATGGGCTGCATGGGTCAAGAAGTCGCTTTTGATGCGGTCGATTTCTTCGTCTTTGCTGATGTCGTGGAAAAAATACAATTTCCCCAGCACGGTATTTTGTTGCATGTGAATGTCCCTGACCCCGCACAGTAAGAGGCTAGGCCGTGGCCTGACCAATTCGATGCGGTGCAGTTGTTCGGGGCAGATTGACAAATCAGGCAAATTTTTCGCTTGGCTGGCCAATTGCTCCAAAAAGCCTTGTTCTTTTAAGGCCAGCATGTCCGATTGGGTAATGCCTAGTAATTCGGTGAAGGCATTATTGCTGAGGATGATGTTGTGTTGGTCATCAACTAGGACATAGCCGCTAGGGCTGACATCGAAAATGACCTGCAATTGTTCCGATTTTTTGCGCAGTTCTTCGGTGGCTTTGGCGCGGGCTTTTTTCGCCGATTCCAGTTGTGTTCCCATGTCCAAAATGCCTTCGGCTGTGGAATTCAATTCCGCCACCCTAAAACGTTGCCGTGACTTGACCGGGATGCCTGAGGCAATGTGGGCGACAATGCTGTCAATGTGTTTGAGCGGTTCGGAGATGGACAGGCTCATGATGATGGCCCGTCTGTGCAACATGTAAAAAAACAGGCTATAAAACAGCAACATGCCCATCACCATCAGGATGGCTATTTGGTCGAGCCGGTCAGCCAGGGCGTTGGCGGGTCTAAAGATGTTTTCTTCGGGGGCGACGATAACGATTTTCCAGCCTGTGGAGGCAATGGTGGCCCAGGCCAACAGGTTGTCCTGTGTCAAGGTCACGTGTTGGGAACCGTTGGCGGTGTTTTTCATCGCTGAGGCAATGGCCGGTTTTAGGTACACGTTATATTCTTCCGCCCGGAACGTGTCCTGCTTGATGCTGGAAGAATAATCGGAGTCGGTCAGGCCATTGATGCCCCAATCCCGTTCGGCGGCTTGCGGCAAGGCCAGGATAGTGCCGCTGCGGCTGATTAGGACGGCGTAGCCATGCCAAGGGATGTCGAGTTTTTTCACTTCATCGACAATATTTTTGATGGTGATGTCTATGCCCACCACGCCTTCCAGAAAATCAGGCCGCATTGGGTTATAAACCGGAGCAATGCAGGAGGTCATCCAGCCTTGGCCTGCCGGGTCTATATACACATCTGTCCAGACCGTGCCACGTTTGGGGTTGTGTTTGGCATCGGCTTCGTAATAAAAGTTATAAGAAGGGATGTCCATTTTTTCAGGGTATTGCTTGATGACATCAAAATAAGGGTAAATGCGGTTGAGCGAGTCGTAGGAGTTGAAATAAGTTTGGGCGACCAACGGGAAGGCTTTTTTGATGCCGATCAAGGCCGGGTCTAAAGCAATGCTACGCAAGGCCTTTTCGCGTTCGGTTTTGCCGATGGCGACAAATCCGCTGTAAAACACCGCGCTGCCGCCCGTGTCTTGGGTGGTGTAATAAGCCCCTGCCAGGGAATAGGCAAAACGGGCGGGATTGTCCTTGGGGCCGTTTTGCGGATTGGCCATGACCACCGCCGAATAATCCTGAAGATAGCTGGCCGCGTGGCTGATGCTGTCCAATTGGTGATTAATGCCATTGGCTTCGCGGGCTGCCAAGTGAGTCAGTTCTTGCTCGGCCAGCTCATGGATAGTGCTGATGTTTTCATGGCTGGCAAAGCGGTTGCTTAAAAAATAAACACTGATTAAAGCAATTTCCAGCACTAACAACGGTATTAGCGAGGCTTTGAAATAAGCCCGCCAAACCCATTGGAATAGCGTCATCCCGCGTTTATTTGCGTTCATTGTGTGATGAGGCTCCTTGGCAGTGACAGGTGTTTATGGATCGGGGCTGGTGGTGTCATCCGTTCCTGACAGACCCAACGCGTTTGCCCGTTCTGAAAAAATGGCATCTAAGGTTTGGAACGGGATGGGTTTGCCGAGGATTGTAATGCTTTCCGGCAAGCCGCCATTGCGTTGGATTTCGTCCGTGTCCATGCCCGTAACCACAACAATGCGTAAAAATCGGTGTTCAGTGGCCCGCTGTAATTCACGTATCATCGCAAAACCGTCAATGCCGGGCATTTTTAAGTCCGTCAACAACAAATCCGGCTGATATTTGCCAATCAGCCTTAGCCCTTCATAGCCATTGCTGGCCGAGTGCAGTTCATAAGGGGTTCTGAACGCTTGGAAACCCAATTCACACAACCGCCGTGTGAAGGGGTCATCTTCAACCAAGACCACCACTAGCGGCCTGGTCATCGGTGTGGTGGTCGGTTCGGTTTCTTGCGCCATCACTTTGAACAGGTCTTCGCGTTTGATCCGCCTGTGTCCCCCTAAGGTTTTTGTGGAAATGATTTTGCCGTCATCAATCCATTTTTGGATCGTGCGTTGGCTCACATTCAATAAGTCGGCCGCTTCTTTAGTGCCTACCCATTCGTAAGATTTCATAGTCGTTTATCCATAAATTCCAGTTTTTCATATTTTATTATAAGTTACAGTTTTTTTCATTAACAAGTTTCAAATATTCTATTTTTTCGTTTATTTGTTTGCAAAGTGTAATATTTGAAATATAATTTGCACAAATTAACGTCTTTTAATGTGAAATATTCACAGCTTTTTCAAGTTTAGCCCCTGAATTAAAAACTGTACTGTCAATATGAAAAAAAACCGGGCCCATCACGATCAAATTCTTCCAGGCAGCCGTCCGGCGCCGGAAAAATGTTATGTGCCTAAAGTGTGCTTTCAGGAGATGGTCGGGCAATTGAATGAGATTGTGTTTATGCTCAATAACAACGGCGGCTTGGTTTATTTGAACCCGGCTTGGCAGCACCGCACGGGTTTTGTGGTGGAAGAATCATTAGGCCAGCCCATCCGTGATTTTATCCACCCCGATGATGTGTCCCGGTGTGCGGATTATTTTCAAAGCACGGCCAACCATTGTTGTTTCGAAGCCCGTTTTTTGGCCAAGGACGGCCAGGACTTATGGTTTGAAGTGTCCATAAAACCCGTTGTTGCTGGCCAAAAAGTGACTGGACGGATGGGCACTTTGGTGGATGTCACAGGCCGCGTCAATGCCGCCAAAGCCCTGAAAGCCAGCCAGGAAAGGTTCAGTTTGGCCGCCACGGCCTCCAATGACGGCATTTGGGATTGGAATTTGCTGACCGATGAAGTCTATTTTTCGCCGCGTTGGAAAGAGATGCTCGGCTATACCGATGATGAGCTGGAAAACTGTTACGCCACTTGGTATGACCGTATCCATCCCGATGACCTTGAAGAAACCATTGCTTCATTGATGGCCTGTTTGGGGGGCAAAAATAACCTTTATGAAAGCGTCCATCGCCTGAAAAACAAAGACGGCGGTTGGAGCTGGATTTTGGACAGGGGAGTGGTCATGCGGGATGCTTCAGGACGGGGCTTGCGGATGGCGGGTTCACATGCGGACATCACCAAATTAAAGCGCGTGGAAGAGGAGTTGTTGGCCCGGCAAGGTGAGCTGAAAACCATTTTTAGCATGAGCCCCGATGGTATCGTCACCTTTACCCCGTCCGGGAACATCAGTTCGGTCAGCCCGTCGTTTTTGTCGATGACCGGATTTACGGCTGAAGAGCTGATAGACCTGCCGGAAGCGGCGTTTGTCGCCAAAATGGTTTCCATCAGTGCGCCCGGTTCTTCTTGTGCCATCAACAGCAACGGGCCTTTTTCGTTAGTGCACATTTTACCCTGTCAGGACAGGCCGGAATCTGTCCTGGCATCACCTCATGGGCTGGCGGATTCGCTCACCCGCATCCTGAGCGTGACAGTCTGCCAGTTGGCGCATGAGACGATTTCCAAAGTGATGTACTTTCGCGATGTGACCTTGGAAACCCATGTTGACCGGATGAAAAGCGACTTTCTATCGACCGCCGCGCATGAGCTGAGGACACCCATGTCCAGTGTTTATGGCTTCACCGAATTGTTGTTGAACCGTGAATTTGACAAAGCGACGACCCAAGAAGTGTTACGCAATATCCATCATCAGGCCGCCAGTTTGGTGACCATGATTAATGACTTGTTGGATTTGGCGAAAATTGAGGCCGGTACAGGCAAAGCGTTTAATTTTGTCGAACAGCCTTTGGAAACTATCGTCAAAAAAGCCGTGGGTGAATTTAGGGTGGCCGGGGATGACCGGGATATCCGTGTTGATATTGCCCATGAGGGCTATTGGGCCAGCGTTGATGCTGACCAAGTTAAACGGGCCCTGACCAATATCATCAGCAACGCTTTCAAATATTCGCCTCATGGCGGCGAAGTTACGGTCAGCCTGCACCGCCGCACAGCCGACACGGGCGAGGGGCAAGTGGGGGTTCGGGTCAAAGACCAGGGGATGGGCATGACGGCGGAACAGGTGTCGCATATTTACGAACGCTTTTGGCGCGGGGCGAACACCCAACATATCACTGGGACAGGCTTGGGTATGTCGCTAGTCAAAGAAATCATGAACTTCCATAAAGGAACTATCGAAATCATTTCAGCGCCCCAGCAAGGCACCGAGATTGGTTTATGGTTCAAATCAGTATAATTTTTAGGAGAACGCTAATGGCTGCCGTTTTGAAACAAGATTTGTTGCTCACAACCATTTTGATTGTTGATGACAACCCCGAAATGAGGAAATTGCTAAGGCTGACCTTCAGTTACGGGAATTATGAAATTTTTGAAGCCGAAAATGGCGACCAAGCTTTGGAACTGATCCTGAGGGAAAAGCCGGAAATCGTCCTGTTGGATGTGATGATGCCGGGCGAGATTGACGGCTTTGCCGTGTGCGAGTTTGTCAAATCGTCCACGCTCAAATTTACCTGGGTCATTATGCTGACCGCCAAAGGCCAACAGGAGGATGTCGAAACAGGCAAAAAATTGGGGGCCGATTTTTATGTCACCAAGCCCTTTAGCCCTTTGGCGTTGATTGAATTGGTCGAAAATATCGCCGCGAATTGATTTCGTGTTTTACAGCGGCTGTACGCTGTACGGCTCCCGGTTAAACGTCCTGTGTTAAGGTCTAGTGTCATGAACAAAATACTGATTGCCGATCAAGCCCATATCATTTTGGTTGATGGTCTAAGTGAAGGTTTTCGGCCTCTCGTGCAAGCTTTGCAGGAGAAGCATCTCGTCAGAGTCTTTAAGGATGCGGTTACGTGCATGGCGTATCTGGAAAGTGGCGCAACGCTTGATTTGCTGCTGATTGACGGAGATGCCTTGCCTGAGGCTTCAGATACAGCCATGCAACGCTTGTTGGCATTTGCCGAGAAAATTCATGCGCCTGTCGTCATGGGTTTAAGCATGGAAGATATTGCCAAGCATGAATGGGCGTTGTCATTTGAAGCGTTTGATTACATCACCAAACCCTATTGCGTGGCGATTGAGCTGTTCCGTATAGAAAAACATATCCATCACCGTCGGTCATTACAGATTGCCCGTGAACAAAACCGTTATTTTGGCTACAAAATCAGCGAACACGCCAGCAATCTGATCAATGCCGGCTTGGAAATGATGTCAAACACGAAAAATGTCGTCGAGCTTGAAAAAGAAATTTTGTTATTGTTAAGCCGGGTAGCCGATTACCGCGATCCCGAAACTGCCGCGCACCTGCAACGCATGTCCCGTTACGCTAAGCTAATCGCGAAAAACTTAGGCCTGTCGCTTGAAGAACAAACCATCATTCTGGAAGCCGCGCCCTTGCACGACATCGGCAAATTGGCCGTACCGGACGAGATTTTGTTCAAACCCGGCTTGCTGACCCCGGCGGAAATGGAAACCATGAAACAGCATGCGCCGATTGGTTATGAAATTTTGAAAAACAGCTCTTCACCGTTGATTTTGATTGCCGCTGAAGTGGCCTTGACCCATCACGAAAAGTTTGATGGCACAGGTTACCCAAACCGCCTGAAAGGAGAAGACATCCCGCTCTATGGCCGGATTGCGGCGGTGGCCGATGTGTTTGATGCCCTGACATCAAGCCGCCCTTACAAACCCGCTTGGACGTTGGAAGATGCCGCTGAGTATTTGCGTGAGCAAAGTGGCAAGCATTTTGACCCGCGTTGTGTCGATGCGTTTTTGTGTTCGTGGGCGCAAATCGTCGGTATCCACTACCTTTATAACGCTTAAAACCAGCAGGTTTGCCATCGTTTTCTTGATGGCAAACCTGGCTTTTTATGTCAGCTTAATTTAATTGTTAACACCCGCCATTTCTGCCCTGCGACAATCTGTCACGCGGCAATGTGTCACATTCCAATTGCCCGGACTTCCCCGTAAGATATGTACAACTCTTGAGATGCAAGCTCCTTCCGAGGAAACCCTGAGTTCTTTATATCCTTCTCTTTCGCGGCTTACCCAAGCCGCTTTTTTTTGCCTGACGTTTTTGCATCAAATCTTTAGCGGTTCGCCGCCGTAAAAAATTTGCCGCGCAAATACAGCGACAATTTGACCAAGCCAATCAACGCCGGGACTTCAATCAACGGCCCTATCACCGCCGCAAACGCTTCGCCCGATTCCAAACCAAACACCGCCACCGCCACGGCAATCGCCAGTTCAAAATTATTCCCCGATGCCGTAAACGCCAAAGTCGCACTGACCGGATACGCCGCACCTGCCCGCCAAGACAAGAAAAACGTCAGCAAAAACATCACGGTAAAATAAATCAGCAACGGCACGGCAATGCGTAACACATCCAACGGCAATGCCACGATGTAGTCGCCTTTGAGCGAGAACATCACCAAAATCGTGAACAACAAGGCGATCAGCGTGATAGGGCTGATGCGCGGGATAAACACCTGTTCATACCACACCTTGCCTTTTTGCCTGACCAAGACAACACGGGTCAGCAATCCGGCCAAAAAGGGAATCCCTAAATAAACCAACACGCTTTGCGCGACTTGCCACATGGTCAGTTTTACTTCCAAGCCTTCGGCAATGCCCAGCACATCCGGCAACACGGTCACGAACAAATAAGCGTAAAACGGGAATAAGAGGATTTGGAAAATCGAATTGCACGCCACCAATCCCGCGCAATAGTCACTGTCACCGTCCGCCAACTCGTTCCAAACCAAGACCATCGCAATGCAACGCGCCAGACCGATAATAATCAGCCCGACCATATAAGCCGGGTAATCGCGCAGAAAAATCACCGCCAAGGCAAACATCAGCACCGGGCCTAACAGCCAGTTTTGCACCAAGGAGATGGCCAGCACTTTGTAATTTTTAAAAATCAGCGGCAATTCTTCGTAGCGCACTTTCGCCAGCGGCGGATACATCATCAAAATCAAACCGATGGCGATCGGCACGGAAGTTGTGCCAGTTTGGAAATGCCCCAGCCATTGCGTCACATCCGGGACAAAATAGCCCAAAGCCACGCCGCCTGCCATCGCCAAAAAAATCCACAGCGTTAAAAATCGCTCGACAAACCCTAGCCGTTTAGGCAAGTGGCTATCCAGGGTTGTTGCTTGCAAGTCGGTCATGGGATGTCCTTTACGGTCAGCAGGTTTTGCCGATGGTGTTCAGCAAGTCGCTTAATTCGTTGGCGGGCAAGGATTCCAGCGGCAAGGCCAGCATCGCTTGGATACGTTTTTCTAGGGCATCGTAAGTGGCTTGGAATGCCGCTTCGATTTCAGCGTCCGTGCCGCTGATATGGGCAGGGTCGGGCAAGCCCCAATGTGCCCGAGTGGTGCTGTGCAAATACACCGGACACACTTCCCCGGCGGCTTGGTCGCAGACTGTGATGGCAATGTCTATCCCGGCATCGGCAAATTCATCCCACGATTGGCTAGTGTAGCCTTCCGTGGGCAAACCATTGCGTTGCAAAGTCGCCAAGGCGTTGGCGTTGACCTTGCCCACCGGGCGGCTACCCGCCGAAAACGCCTGCAAGCGGCCTTTGCCCAAATGGTTGATTAACGCTTCGCCCAACACGCTACGGCACGAATTGCCGGTACACAAAATTAACACGTTTAACATAATGGTTTGGCCTCTGGTTTTAATATTCGGATTAGCGAATATTATAGGCGCAAAACTTCAAACAGGACAAACGGCATGGGTTGGGGGGGCAGGGCAAGTGCCTAAAAATCGGGGCGGTGATCTTGTAGGAGCGGGGTCATGCCCGCGACCGGGGCGGGTTTGTTACCCGTTCCGTAACGTTTGGATGCTTGAAAGTGGTCAAACGAATAGGGTGCTGATGTGACCTGATTTCGGTTTGATTTTCTAAACTAAGCCGGACGGGGGGCATGTTGCCCCGTCCGAAACGTTTATTGGTATTCAAAAATAGCGGTGACATTGAAACATTAGGTACGAGGTTACGAAACCCCGTTCCGCTCAGTGCCAAAACATCAGCCCCCATAATTTCCAAGTTAGTTTAAAATCAGCGGCTTTCCCTTAAAGCAGCCTTGTTCCCATGCTCGCAACCCTTGTCCGTTTTTCCATCCGTTTTCACGGTATCGTCATGGCTTTGGCGGTGCTTGTCCTGATTTATGGCGGCTACCGTTTTGCCAATGCGGGGCTGGACATTTTCCCGGAGTTTTCACCTAAACGGGTGATTATCCAAACCGAAGCGCCGGGTTTGGCGGCGGAACAAGTCGAAATCAGGGTGACGCGCCCCCTGGAAATGGCGGTGGGTGGTTTGGCGGGGCTGGAGTCGGTGCGTTCCGAGTCCATTCAGGGCTTGTCGGTGGTGACGGCGACGTTTGCCGAAGACACGGATTTATACCGCAACCGCCAACTGGTCAGTGAACGGCTCGGCACGTTGGCGGCGCAATTGCCTGTGGGTATCACGCCGATTGCGATACCGCTGTCCTCATCGTCGGCGACTGTGCTGACGCTGGGGCTGCATTCGGACAGCAAGGATTTGATGGCCTTGCGCAGTCTGGTGGATTGGACGCTGGTGCCGCGCTTGTTGGCCGTGCCGGGGGTGGCGGATGTGAATGTGTTTGGCGGCGACATTGCCCAATTGCAAATCCAAGTTGATCCCGTGCAATTGCAACGCTTTAACCTGAGCCTGGACGAAATCATCCAGGCGGCCAGCCAAACAACCGGGCAGCAGGGTAACGGGTTTATTGAAACCAGCAACCAACGTCTGACTTTGCAAATGACCGGGCAACCGCTCACGCCCGAACAATTTGCCAATATGCCCATCCCGCGCCCGGTCAAAGGCCGTAGTCTGTTGTTGGGTGAAGTCGCGGCGGTGCGTTACGCGCCGGAACCGCCGATTGGTGCGGCGCAAATCATGGGCAAAACCGGGATTGTCATGATGGTGATAGGCCAATACGGCGCGAACACGCTCACCGTGTCGCGGCAAGTCGAGCAAGCCTTGCAGGAATTGCAGCCTGTGTTTGAGCATGAAGACATCAGGTTTTATGCGCATCTGTTCCGCCCCGCCGATTATATTGAAAAATCCTTGGCCAATTTGTCCGGGCATTTGCTGTTAGGCGGTTTGTTTGTGTTGGTGGTGTTGTATCTGTTTTTGTTCAATGTGCGCACGGCCTTGATTGCCGCCGTCGCCATTCCGGTGTCGTTGTTGTCGGCGGCCTTGATTTTATTGGCTTTGGATGTGCGCCTGAACATCATGGTGCTGGGCGGTTTGGCGATTGCCTTAGGCGAGGTGGTGGATGATGCGATCATCGACACGGAAAACATTTTCCGGCGTTTGCGTGAGTATCGCCAGCCTATCAGCGGCAAAGGCCATCCACCGCCTTATGTGATGGGTTTGTTGCGCCATTCGGATTTGCCGAGTGCCGCCGCCAATGTGATTTACAACGCGTCTTTGGAAGTGCGCAGTTCTGTGGTCTACGCCAGTTTTATCGTCGCTTTGGTGTTTGTGCCGCTGTTGACTTTGGAGGGTGTCGCGGGGCGGCTGTTCGCACCGTTAGGCTATGCCTATATTTTGGCGATTTTGGCTTCCTTGTTGGTTGCGCTGACCTTGACCCCGGCCTTGTGCTACACCTTGTTAGGTGATACCGATGCCGCCGAACCGCCCTTAATCAAACGCTTGTTGCCGCTTTATCGCGCCTTGCTCACGGCTGTGCATCGGCATTTTATAAGTATCGTGTGGGTGAGTGTGCTGGTGTGCGCGGTGGGTTTTGCCGCGTTTGCCCAATTGCGTAGCCAGTTTTTGCCGGAATTGCGCGAAGGCCATTATATGGTGCACACCACCAGCATTCCTGGCACTTCGTTGCAAGAATCCTTGCGGATCGGTAGCCGTTTGACCGGGGAGTTTTTAAAAATTCCTGGTGTGGAATCGGTGTCGCAATGGGCCGGGCGGGCGCAACGTGGCGCGGACACCTATGGCAGCCATTACAGCGAATATGAAATCCGTTTGCAGCCTTTGTCAGGCAGCAGGCAGCAGCAGGTCAAAGACCGTTTGCGGGCTGTTTTGGCAGAATTTCCGGGGATAGCGTTTGAAGTGAATACTTTCCTGACCGAGCGTATTGATGAAACCCTGTCAGGCTACACCGCGCCTGTTGTCGTTAATGTCTATGGTCATGATTTGGAGGTGTTGGACAGCCAAGCCCAAATCATTGCCAGCATCATGCGTGGCATAGAAGGCGCGGCGGATGTGCAGACCCGCACGCCACCCGCCACGCCCTTGTTGCAAGTGAAATTGAATTTAGACCAATTGGCGTTTTATGGCGTGTTGCCCGCGACAGTCAACGCGGTTTTACAAACGGCGTATGACACCCGCGTGGTTGGTAAAACGATGCAGGGCAGCAAAACTTTAGATGTCGCCGTCACCATCACGCCCGCATTGCGCCAACAGCCTGAGGCTATCGGTGAATTGCCGTTACGCGCCCAAGACGGCAGTTTTATTAAATTGCGCCAAGTCGCTGACATCCAACACGGCAATAGCCGCTACAGCATCCAACACCAAAACGCCCAGCGGCGGCAAACCGTGACGTGCAATGTCGCGGGCCAAGATTTGGATGCGTTTGTGCAAGCCTTGAAAACGCAAGTGTTGCAAGCCATTCCGGGCAGTCAAGACAGTTATGTCGAGTTCACGGGCGCGGCGGTTGAACAGGCCAAAGCGCGCCAAGCGTTGCTTATCCATTCGTTGCTGGCGGGTTCCGGGGTCTTGATGTTTGTGTATTTGGCGATTGGCAGCGTGCGTTTGATGCTGTTGACCTTGTGTAATTTGCCGTTCGCGCTGATTGGCGGCGTTGCGGCGGTGTTGCTGACCGATGCCAGTTTGTCGGTCGGGTCTGTGGTGGGTTTTGTGACCTTGTTTGGTATCACTGTGCGCAACAGCATTATGTTGTTGTCGCATTACCGCTATTTGGTGGAAGTGGAAGGCAAAGCTTGGAACCTTGAAACCGCTTTGCAAGGTGCGCAGGAGCGTTTGCCATCCATTTTGATGACTGCGTTAGTGACGGCTCTGGCTATGTCGCCGATTGCTTTTGACAGCGACAATCCAGGCCGCGAAATCATGGGACCCATGGCGGCGATCATTGTCGGCGGCTTGGCTTCTTCGACGGTGTTGAATCTGTTGTTGTTGCCGGGGATTTTGGTGCGGTTTGGGAGGTTTGGCGGGCATCAAGGCAAGTGATTTGGCTTTGGGGATTTCCCCTCACCCCAGCCCTCTCCCTGAGCATGAGTATCTACATAAGTCTAAAAGCTCCTTCTCCCTCTGGGAGAAGGTTGGGATGAGGGGCTTTAAATGCTTGATTTTATTACCCTCACCCCAACCCTCTCCCAAGGGGAGAGGGAGCCGTTCACCTTTAAAATAGAAACCTCATCCAGCCAACAACGCCAACAACTCGTCTGTTTTCTGCTGCATCAATCCCTCATCCCCACGCGATTCGACATTGAGCCTAACTAACGGCTCGGTGTTGGAGCAGCGCAGGTTAAACCGCCAATCGGTGAATTCCATGCTCAGGCCATCGGTGAAATCGACCAATACTGCATCGGCTTGGTAATGGCTTTGCACTTTGGCTAGCACGGCAGCCGGGTCGGCGATGGTGCGGTTGATTTCGCCGCTGGCCGGGAAGCTTTGCATCCTCTCATCGACTAATTGTGACAAGGATTTGCCGCTTTGGCTGATGAGCGCGACTACTAATAGCCACGGAATCATGCCGCTGTCGCAATAGGCAAAATCGCGGAAATAATGGTGCGCGCTCATTTCGCCGCCATATACGGCATCTTCGCTACGCATCCGTTCTTTAATGAAGGCATGGCCGGTTTTGCTTTGGATGGCGTTGCCGCCCAAGCCCTTGACGATGTCGATGGTGTTCCAGGTCAAACGTGGGTCATGGACGATTTTTGCGCCGGGGTTCAGGTTTAAAAACGCGGCGGCGAGTAGGCCGACGATGTAATAGCCTTCGATAAAACGTCCGGTTTCATCAAACAAAAAGCAGCGGTCAAAATCGCCGTCCCAGGCGATACCTAAATCGGCGTTGTGGGCGTGGATGGCAGCGATGGTGCTGGTGCGGTTTTCCGGCAACAGCGGGTTGGGGATGCCGTTAGGGAAATGGCCGTCCGGTTCGTGGTGGATTTTAATGAATTCCAACGGGGCCAAATGGCTTTCCAACCAGTCAATGACATGCCCAGCCGCGCCGTTGCCTGCGTTGACCACCACTTTTAACGGCTTAAGTGCTTGCCCGTTCAAATAGCCCAACAAATGCCGGGTGTAAGCGGTGCTGATGTCGATGTGTTTCAACGTGCCGCGTGTGGTGCTGGGGGCAGGGAACTGGTTTTGCTCGGCCAGGGCTTTGATGTCATGCAGGCCTGTATCGCCGCTGATAGGTTTGCTGTTTTCGCGCACCAGTTTCATGCCATTATAATCTTTGGGATTATGGCTGGCCGTGACCATAATGCCGCCGTCCATCGCTACGCCATTGTCCTGATAGTCAAACGTAGCGAAATACACTTCTTCCGTGCCGCACAAACCAATGTCGTAAACATCTACGCCCGCATCCAACAAGCCTTCACTGAGGGCGGCGGTGATTTCGTCACTGGACAAGCGAATGTCACGCCCGACGATCACGCGTTTAGGCTGTATGCTAATGGCATAAGCCCGGCCAATCCGGTAGGCAATATCTGGGTTAAGTTCGTCAGGCAAACGCCCGCGTATGTCGTAAGCTTTAAAACAAGTCAATGAAGTCATAAGTACCGTTGGATGATTTAAAAATAGCGAAAAAATGCGCTCTAGTATAATGGGCTGTCATTTTGTCACCAATGATTAATATAGGAGTTTTTTGTTTACCTTATGGCTAATTTTAATACCCATGTTTCTGTCGCCGCTGTTGCGAGTCTGGCCGCCGCTGGTTTTGTCGCCCAAGCCCAATTGATAAGCTATGACCAAGTGCTATGGCTGGCGTTGTTAGGGACGGTGGGCGGGCTGTTGCCGGATATTGACGCGCACAACTCCAGGCCTACGCGCTTGCTGTTTAATTTATTGGCGGTGTTGGGGGCTTTTGTCGCGGTTCAGGTTATGCAAGGCCGTCATGAATCGTATTGGGTTTTGGCTGCGGCGGCGGTGGCGTATTTGTTTGTGCGCTATGGTGTGTTTGAGATATTCAACCGTTTTACCGAGCATCGCGGCGTGTTCCATTCGTTGTTGGCGGCGGTTTTTTTCGCGTTGTCGGCAACGTGCATCAGTGATTATGTCTTGCATTGGGATGCGGTGCTGGCGTGGCTGAATGGCTTGATTATCGCCTTTGGCTTTGTTGTCCATTTGTTGTTGGATGAAATCCATAGTGTCGATCTGACTAACCGCCGGATGAAAAAGTCATTTGGTACGGCCTTGAAAGTCTACCATTACCAAAACATCCCCGTTTCCTTGTTGTTATTGGCGGCCACGTTGACACTGGCTTGGTTTGCCCCCAAAACAGACCGATTACAAAAAACCTTGGCCACGCTGAATTGGACGGCCATCCAACCTTTGCCCCCAAGCGGCACATGAGCGATTATTATGAGTTTACGATCCCAAATTAACCTGCGCATCGTTTTGATTAGTCTGTTCATTTTGGTGCTGGGTGGTTCGGTGGCGATATGGCAGGCGCGGGGGGCGGTCAGTAAGGAAATTGATTCCTCTTTAAATTTGGCCGCGCAGCTGATCCAGCTTAATTTCCCGCAAGCGCAACAAAGCGCGGTCGATGTCAGCGTCTGGTTGCCGCGTTTTGTGTCCTTAGAGCAAACCCGGCATTTACAGATACACTTAAAAAAAGCCAACGGCGAAGTGGTCAAGTTCACCGCCGAACCTAAACGCACGGAACAACTCGACAGCCCGCCCGCGTGGTTTGTCGGTTGGGTGTCCGCCGCGTACCCGTCCATCGAACAGCAATTGCTCACGGCGGACGGGCAACGCATCACCTTATTGATCCAAGCCGATCCGTTGGATGAAATCAGCGAAGCGTGGAAAGAAAGTTCGGCGTTTTTCATGTCCTTGTGCCTATTGGCGGCCTTGACATTTTTGGCGGTCAATTTAGTGTTCAACAAGGCATTTAAAGCCATTGCCGTGATTGTCGATGGCCTGAAAGCCATTGAACAAGGCCATTACCAAGACAAATTGCCCGATTTTCAAACGCAAGAATACGACCATATCGCCAAAGCGATTAACCACATGACGGCGGTATTGGATGCCGCACAACAAGAAAACAGCGCGTTGACGCAACATTCTTTGCAGATTCAGGAAGAAGAACGCCAGCATTTGTCACAAGAACTGCACGATGAACTGGGGCAATCGTTGACGGCGATTAAAGTCATGGCGGTCACCGCGAAAAAACCACAAGCCGATGTGGCGCAAACCGCCGATGCCATCATTGGCATTTGTGACCATCTGATTGCCGTGGTGCGCTCGATGATGCGCCAACTGCATCCGTTAGTGCTCACCGAATTGGGCCTGAAAGCCACTTTGGAGGATTTGCTCAATCATTGGGCCAGCCGCCAACCCGATTTGGCGTTGACCTTGGATTGTTGCGACGAGGTGGATTGGCTGGAGCCTAAAACCGCCATCCAAGTGTTCCGGGTCGTGCAAGAAGGCATCACTAACATCGTCCGTCATGCCCAGGCCAGCGCGGCAAGCATCCGCTTGGATATTGAAGACGGCAAACTCCATTTGGACGTGACCGATAACGGCCAAGGCTGTCCGCCCGACCACATCAAATCCGGTTTTGGCTTATTAGGTATGCGTGAGCGTGTCAAAAGCCTAGGCGGCGAATTTTCCATCCATTCCCAACCCCAACAAGGGCTGCGTATTAGCGCAGTGATTCCATTACCATGAAAGATAAAATAAAAATCCTGTTAGTTGATGACCATGCCATTGTCCGGGCCGGTTTCCGCCTTTTACTGGCGGCGGTGGACACCTTTGAAGTGGTCGCCGAAGCCGAACGCGGCGAAGCGGCTTGCCAGCTTTATCTCGATAAACAACCCGATGTCACCGTGCTGGATTTGTCCATGCCCGGCATCGGTGGCCTGGAAACCTTACGGCGCATCGTGTTGCGCGATGCCAAAGCCAAAGTGCTGGTGTTCAGCGTCCATGACGAAAGCGTCTACGTCAACCGCGCCATGGCGGCAGGCGCGAAAGGCTATATCACTAAAAGCAGTGCGCCGAACATTTTGGTCGAAGCCATCCAAAAAATAGCCGATGGGGACATTTATATCGAACAAGGCCTGCTCAAAGAACTGCCGCCCATGCCCGCCCAAGCCGCCGATTACCGCGCCATCATCGACACCTTGTCACCCCGTGAGTTTGATATTTTCCTGCTCTTAGCCAAAGGCCTGACCGCACACAAAATCTCCGAGGAATTGTGCTTAGGCTACAAAACCGTCGCCAACTACGGGACACAAATCAAAAACAAATTGAATGTGGAGACGGTTGCGGAGCTGGCGCATATTGCTATGGCTTTGGGGGTGGTTAAGGGGTGAAAGGGGGATATAGAGAATGTGTAGTAGATGTGCCGGGTTGCACTATTTTCACGAGATAGCAGGCCGCTGGATTATGACTTTAAACTGATTGCCATCCCTATCATCAATCAATTCAATATCAGGGTAGGCTTTTAGCGCACGGCGGATGCCGTTCCCTAAGCCTCTATAAGGTAAGATTTTCGTGGCATAGCTGGCTAAAATGGGGTTGCGGATATTGGAGTTGCCGCTTTTTATATTGGCTATGGTCAGGTTATTGGGCAAATGTCCGGGGCTGATAATTTCAATCCGATTGGAAAACACAAAAATCCTTACCGGAGCTGAGACAAAATAATCACGATGTATCAAGGCATTGGCGAGCAGCTCTTCCAAGGCTTCGCGTGGGATTTCCGGCTCGCCAACAGCATTGACGTTTTGTTCAAATTGCAAATGATGAAGGTTTCTTAAAATGAAGCTTAAACTTTGATGGAACACATCAGCCAATTTTCCGGTGATGTCCTGATTATCCAGATAACGGTCTAAATGAATATCGTCATCTGGATAGCAAACCGCCTTAACCATAAACACAGGTAAGCGAAATTGCGGTGTTTTGGCAAACAATAACGCCCCGCTAATGTTCAATGTACCGTCGTGCATTAGGTTCATGTTTTCAAGCAATTTGGGTAAAGGTATATCTTGGTTGTCTAGCGTTTCCCCATATTGTTGTTCAAAAAATCGCCTGAAATAGTCCAAATCCAAGTCAGCAACCGAAAGGCCATGAACGGCTAACTCATCGCCATGTAACAACCCCGCACTTTGGTACATACGCTGGATTTCTTCCCTAGACGTTGCCTTACGTTTGTCTGAGCCGTTTTTTACCCAAATGACACCATCTTTATCCATATAAGGTTTGCTCATGCCATTGGCGATAGTGACCACCATCACCAAACCTTCTGTCAGCAAGATATTTTCAGTGCTAGGGTTAATTGCGGGGCGAACGGATTGGGAGGCTGCATTTGACACCAATTGATTCAGCCGCGCCATATCTTCCCGCGTCAAGCCCGATACGGAACCATCATCATTGACTCCGATGATTAAACGACCACCACCTGAATTAGAAAACGCCACCATTTCGCTGGCGAGTGAATTTTGATTGGTGACATTCGCCTTGAATTGATGTTTGCCGTCTTCGCCTCTGGCAATTATTTCGAGTAGTTCTGTAGTTTCCATTGTTGGTAAATTTCTTTGCGTTTGTTAAAGGCTTCTGCACCACCTTCCATGATGCTCACGATTTCTTCTTGTAAATCTGTACTGTCTACGCTGCCACATTTAATCTTCATGCGGTTATCCGCATGGCTACAGGCAATGACTTGTTCGGCATCGCCCAGCACCGGAAAATTGGCATTGTGGGTGGCAAAGATAAATTGCACATTCTTTTTTAACACCCGCAGCAACTTGATGACATCTTCATAAATGGTTTGGTTATCAAGGTCGTCTTCCGGTTGGTCGATGATAATGACATCGTTGTCCTGCTGGCTGAGTATAAACAGAATCAATGCGGAAGCCCGCTGACCTAAAGAGTGGTGTTTGAGGATTTTGCCCCGATAGCGGATGGTAAATGAATTGGGAACTTGCCAAGTCAGTAACGCACTGAGATTGTCGTTAAAATATTGTTCAAATACAGAAAAATTGCCGCCGGCTAATGTTTCTGTTCGTTGCCAATCCTTAAAAATGCCACCAAAATCGCTAAACTCATCCGCCAATCCTTTAAGCAGGGTTTCCCTTAAACGGCTACCACGGAACATATCCCTAAAAAATGCACAAAAAGCCTCTTTGTCGTTTTTATAGCCAACCTCAATAACCAAAGCCGATTGCTTGAGATTTATTTTTTCTAGCTCATGCTTAATCGCTTTAAATTCTTCATGCCACAATTCATCCAATGCCGCCAGTTCCACCAAAACATTGTTTCTAAACTGCGCTTGCTGGTTTTGTTGCTTAGTTAAAGCCTCCAGCATTTGTTTGGAATGATCCAGAGTTTGTTTTAATCGCCGGAATTCTTCGGTGTTAATGGCTTGTACGCCGTTTGCCTGCAATTGTTCTGATAACTCACGTTCAATAGTGGCGAATTCTTCCTTTAAGTTATCTTTTAGCTGATTGAAGTTTTCCGCTTTTTGCTCCAAAGCGGATAACGCTGATTGTCCATTACCCTGCACGTTTTTGAATAGGGCAGATATAACTAAAATTTTTAGGTAATCGGCAAAAAAGCCCTGAAAAAATTCGGTGTTTTGTTTGGATTTATAAAAACAATGGTTTTTTAGTTCATCTTCATGCTGGTCGATGAAACTACCTAAATCCGTCAGAAAGCATTTCACACCTTGGATAATGTCGGCACATTTCTGGCTATCGGCATCAAAATCAACTTGTTTTTCCAGTTTTTCTTCAACGCCATGTTGCTGGTAGAAACTTAGCAAATGGGCGGCGTTTTGCTTTTTATCTTCATATTCCTTAATTTTTTCCGCTACATTGCTCAAGCCTTGTAGACGAGCAACTGCATCGGTGAGTTTTTCCTTTTGCTGGGCAATCCGTTGACGAATATCGAGCAGTTTGTCGCCGACCAGCTTTTCCACTAGGTCTTTTTCAAAGCCATCGCCCGTGTTCGACAAATCCTTTTGACCAAAATAAAGTGGTTTGTACAGTATGGTTTCACGAATCGAAATACCTGGCTGAAAAACACCACCCATATAAACATCGGGCTGTTGGTGCAAAATACGGCGGATTTCATAATCTTGCCCGCGCCTGTCCACCGCGTTGATAATCACTTTGCCACCGCTACCCAAGCTGTATTCAACTAACTCATTTTTATAATCCTTATCCAAGGCTTTTACGCCAAACGGAATGGCGAGTGCATAACGGATGGCTTCAAGAATAGAGGATTTGCCGCTACCGCGAATGCCAATCAGGCTATTGAGTTCAGGCGAAAAATGCACGGTTTCGCCATTCATCACGCCACCTTCAAAACTAATGCTACGGATATAGGAATGCTTAATTTTTGGGACTTCCTTGGCAAGCCGGTTGGGATGATCTAATAGCGCATACTTGAGCGCCGCAAAAGAAAAATCACCCAGTTTGAGATAGCCGCTTTCGCCTTTGCCGATATATTCCAGTGATTTGGCATCGCAACCTTCCACTTCGGCGGGATAAGCGTTACCTAGCCATTGTTTGACCTTTTGCCGCTCATCGTTAGTGCGTATTTTTTGAAAGCCTAAGGTATGACGTTGAAAAAGCGGGTTTGCCCCTAATTCTTGTAACCGTCCACCTTGCATTTCTTTCCATAAACCGCTTCTTTGTTCGACATGGGCAAAAATGACAAAAAAATCTTTATGGTAGCCCTCTAATTTTTTTAGCGTTTCCAACAAGCTATCATTAGAACGACCATTTTCATTTTCGTATTGGCTGGGTGTTTTACCCGCAAAACTCGCGGTCAAGAATGGGTTGATATGATCGTCGCCATGACTAATCCACGCCTCGGAAAAAATGACCAATAAATGGATGCCATTAGCCCCGTCATTGACGGACAACTCTACGCCTGGCAATAAAAAAATATTTTCCTTCAGTGCTTTTTTCCGCAATGCCTTAAATTCATCAATATCAAATTTATTGTGGTTAGTGATGGCTCCAATTTGGATATGAGCCTGCTTTAGTCTTTCTATGTATTGGCTAATAAATTGATTGTCTTCACCTGTGTAACTAAATTCCTTATCCGCTTTAGTATGCAAATGGAAATCGGCACGTAACCAAGTGCTACCGTTAAGGAAAGGGTGTAAGGATGTTCCGGCAATTTGCATGTGTATATTGCTATGACAATAGGGTTGATCTTGTGTAAGGTAACTGCGGATCGCCTACAAACATTGGCAAATCAGGCAGGGTGGCGATAATGTCGGTCATTAATTCCGGTTCGGCTTGCTTGTTGCCTAAATAATCCGCTCAATGCTTTTTTGACCAATTGCGCCGCACCCGTGTGTTCGCGCTCCATCAATTGATTCCGCAAGCGGGTGGTTTCGTCGTCAAGCTCCAAGGTCATCATGAGGTTTATCCTATTTGCTTTGTGTTTTCGTCGTTATTTGAGCGGGACGAGGTTTGCAACCTCGTCCCAAACGTTTCAAAGCCTCTAACAAGCATAAAACGTTAAGGGCGGGTTGAATAACCCGCCTGCGATGGAGGCGGTAAAAAGGACTGCGCGTCCTTAGAGGACGGGCAGTCCTCATTTCTTTTACTCCGCCTAAAATATATCAGATTGACAACTTCGCTTGCAGTTTCTTATCCAAGGTCAGCAATTCTAAGCCGTGGATTTTGGCGGTGGCGGCGATGATGGCATCGGGGAGTTTAGTTTGATGTTGCCGCCGGAATTGGATGGTGGGTTCTTCAATGGTAGGTGTAATGGCTACTTACTGTTTGGTGAATATCAACTTATCGGTGGCAAAACCCCACGCTTTCGCTTGTTCAAGCAAACTGTCCAGCGTGGCTTTAGGCAATTGCTTCTGGCGTGACAATAGCCACAAATAAGACCGGTCTGGGCCTGCAACCAAGGCATAGGAATAGTCTTTTTTATCTAGGGCGATAATGTTGTAACCGCCATAAAATGGCCCGAAAAAAGATACTTTTAACCGCCCTTTATCAGGCTCGCCAACAAAATAAGCTTTGCCATCGGCTTTTTTCCATTCCCCCTTCGCAGTCACCCAACCTTGGTTAAGCACATCAACGCCGCCATCATCGCGTAGCGTATAGGTTGCGGAAATAGCCTCCAACCCCCTTTCAAAACGATGGTCGAGGCGTGCTATTTCATACCACTGACCCAAATAGCGTTTAATCTCAAAGCCATCAACAGCCGTCACGCCTTCAGGTATTCCGGTGCAAGCTGCCAATAACATTGTCAGCACTAATAAGTATTTGTTCATAAGTAGCGGCCCGTGTAGGTTAATAAGCTGTTTAGGATTGATCTTGTTTAGCGTTTATGGCCTGCTGTATCCCAAAGACAATATGGGGCAGCGAGTAGGGCTTTCTGACCTCAGCAACCGTACTTAATTGCGTTGCCCTGAAACGGGTTTGCTCGGCAACACCATCCTGAATGTTATCGTAATGTTAAGGCACAGGGTTTCGGGGTTGTGAATGGTAAGGCTTCGAACCTCCTATTCCGCTATCACTGCATACGGGCTACTTGTTTTTGAGATTCCTAATAATTTGGATTTTAAGATATTTTACTCTTTGAGCGGGACGAGGTTTGCAACCTCGTCCTAAACATTTTAAAACATCTAACAACCGTAAAACATTAAGTGCGGGTAATAACCCGCCCTGCGTTGTGAACGAACTTACATTATCCGAATACAAGACAATTGTGGGTTTTGAGAAAATGCCATAATTGCGTCGGCTTTATTTCTGAGTAGTAATTGGATTTGACGGTTTGAACAGTTGCCACGCCTAATCCAGATGACTTTGGGTGGGTGTCCATATTATGCGCTTTTATCGTAAAAATCAGAGCCTTTAATTATCAATGTAAAACCATTGATTTTGGCATATTCCCATACTTCGTTATCAGGCTCACTACCTAAGCCAACCCGATCAACATGTGCAGAATCAGGAAAAATATCTGCCAGAGCCATCACCAGTTTCGGCGACAGGTTTTCATCAAATAATAGCTTCACGAGCTAATAACCATTGAATGTTTTTCACGGTCAGCTGCGTAGGCAAAACAAGCGCGTATGTCGTCTTGAGTGAGGTAATCAAAATCATCGAGAATTTCTTCCTCGGTCATACCTGAGGCAAAGTATTCGAGTATGTCATATACGGTAATCCGCAAATTACGGATACACGGTTTACCGCTACGTTTATTGGGGTCTATAGTGATGATGTTGTGATAATCAGTAGTCATCGTTTTTGAGATTCCTAATCTGTTGGATTTGAAAGCATTTTACTCAATATTTTGTATCTGCTCGCGCATTTGCTCAATCAACACTTTCAATTCAATCGCGATTTGCGTCATTTCTTTGTCCGCTGATTTGGAGCCCAAGGTATTGGCTTCGCGGTTGAGTTCTTGCATTAAAAAATCTAAGCGTCTGCCGACGGGTTCGGGTTGTTTGAGGACTCGTATCACTTCGCTGATGTGGGTGTCTAGTCTGTCGAGTTCTTCGGTGATGTCGAGCTTTTGGGTCAGGATGACCAGTTCTTGTTCTAGGCGGTCAAAATCGGGTTGCGCGACCAGTTCGACGACGCGGTCTTTCAGGCGGTTGCGGATCAGGCGCAGGACTTCGGGCATACGGCCACTGGCGGACACGACAAAGCCTTGCATTTTGGTGCAACGTTCTTCAATGAGGGTTTTCAGTTGTGCGCCTTCGCGTTGGCGGACTTCCAGAAATTGCGTCAGGGTGTGCTTGAGCAATTTTTTGATGCCTGCGTTCATGGCATCACGGTCAATTTCCGGTTCTTGTTGGATGCCGGGGAAGGCCAAAATATCGAGCGCGGAGTAGGACAGGGCGGCGGGCATGAGTTGTTCGATTTGTTCGGCGGCGGCAAGCAGGCTGGTCACGGCTTGTAGGTTGACGCTGTAGCCGCTGCCGTCACTGGCTTTTTTGTAGTTGATGGAGCATTCGACTTTGCCACGGCTGATGGCTTCACTGATGATGCCACGCAAATCGGCTTCGATGTAGCGCAGGCGTTCGGGTATTTTGATGCTGATGTCGCAATAACGATGGTTCACCGAGCGCAATTCGCAAGTGATGGTCAAATTGCCTATTTCAGCTTCCTGGCTGGCATAAGCCGTCATACTTTTTATCATGTTCCACCTGTTTTCAGATAAGGGATGCAGTAAATTATTTTTAGAGGGCAACTATACTATGATTAGTTATGAATTAGCAGATAAGCCTGTCACGTTTTGCGCCAGATAAGGTGGTGTTGGCCTTAAATGCCGGTAACGGGTGGCTAAATGTGCCGGACAGTGTGAAAATTGCCTCTTTTTGTTTGCTAGGGCCGTTTGCTTGAACATGTCTATTCTTAATTCTATGGGTTCGCCTGCGGCTCTTGAACTGGGCGAAACTGAGGCCGATGTCCAGGCGTTTAATCATTTCTCCCAACCCGGCCATAGCACCAATTTGATTGGTGTGCCGACCGCCTATATTGCCAGTTGTGCGTTTAACGATCATCCCAAGCCTTTGCATATTGCCGGAACCCGTGAATCCGCGTCGGGATTGTTTGGGCAATTGGCGGGGCAGGGGTCTTACGAGGCCTGTGGGCGCATTTTTCAGGATTATATGTGCGTGGTGTTTGGCTTTGAAACGGAGCAACGTTTGGGGACAGACCGTTTTGGCAGGCGGCGTTACCGTAACAGTTATTTGAAGTTGATCCAGGATTGGGGCTTGGATTCGAATAATGCCCAAGGGGCGGTGTTTAAAGGTTGGGTCGAAAGCCGTTTTGGTTTGTATCCGACTTATCACAAGCAACGGCTGGTCAGTTTTATGAGCCGGGATTGGGTGGGGTATATCGAAGAAAAAATGAATAGCCGCTACCACAATAATTGCATTTATATGCAGCTGGATTTGTTGTACGAATATTGCCAATGGGTGATTGGGCGTTTCCATTATCCTGCCGCCCGCTATAAGACGCTGTATCGCGGGGTCAATACTTTGGAAGGCTGTTTGGTCGAGGATGAAGGCGGGCCTTATAAGGTTGTGCGTTTCAATAGTCTGGTGTCTTTTACGGATCGCCGTAATATCGCCGGTGAATTTGGGGCGTATATCCTTGAGGTCGAAGTGCCGATGGTGAAGTTGGTGTTTTTTAATGAGTTGTTGCCGCACCATGCTTTGCACGGCGAAGCGGAATATTTGGTGATCGGCGGCGATTATCGGGTGAAAGTGCAACGTTGACGGGGAAATGTATGGCGGAACAGTTATTGGATAAGGCCTTGGGTGCGTATTTGGGGTTTGCCTGTGGCGATGCGTTGGGGGCGACGGTGGAGTTTATGAGCCCGAAACAAATCCAAAAACGTTACGGGGAGCATCGGGACATTATCGGGGGTGGTTGGCTGGGTTTGGAGGCAGGGCAAGTCACCGATGACACGCAAATGTCTTTGGCTTTAGGGGAAGCGATTATCAGCCAGCAAGGCTGGAATCTTAAGACGGTCGCGGATCATTTTGCCGGGTGGCTGCATAGCGATCCGCCTGATGTCGGCAACACCTGCAAGCGCGGCATTCTGCGTTATCTCGATAGCGGTGATTTGCATGGCGTACCCAGTGCCGATGAAGCGGGCAACGGCGCGTGTATGCGAAATTTGCCCGTGGCGTTGGCGACCTTGCACCGCCCGGATTTGTTGACCGACTGGAGTTTGCAACAAGCCCGCATCACCCATCATAACCCGTTATCGGATGCCGCGACTTTGGGCTTAGGCCGGATGACCCAGCACTTGCTGGTCGAGGATGACCCTGATTTTTGTCGGCAAGAAGCGGTGCGTCTTATCCTATGTCACGGCGAATTTGCCTACAGTCCTTATCCTGGCAAGGCATCGGCGTACATCGTCGATACGGTACAAACGGTTTTGCATTATTTTTTCAACACGGACGATTTTGAATCCTGTCTGATTGCGACCGTCAACCAAGGTGGCGACGCCGATACGACGGGTGCGTTAGTGGGCATGTTGGCCGGGGCGAAATACGGCGTAGGACAAATTCCAGAACGGTGGTTGGCGGCATTGGATAAGACTGTGGTGCGGGAAATACGTGAACAAACTGAAAGCTTGTTGGCGTTGGCTTTATAAGGGTGCTGATGTGTGTCCGCTGCTGGCTTGATGCGTCTTGCTAGGGACGAACACCTGCGTCATTAAGGTAATAAAAAGGCAGACGGAACGGGTCTGTTTGCCTTTGCTTAGGCGTTTAACGCTCAGGCGATTCATGCTAGGTTTTACCCGTTGCTTTACGGGAGAGTGTTTGGCTTTATCGTGTTTTAATTTTGGGCTTCTTTCTTAGATTTTTTCGCCGCTTTCTTTTCTTTTGGGCTCAAGGCGGGTTTTTTCTTAGTTTCCTTGTTGCTTTTCTGTTCTTTGCTCATGGTGTCCGCTCCAAATGATGGGTAGGTTGTCCAGGCTTGCCTGCTTGTCAGACAAATTCAAGCAACCTGGAATAACACTTATACACCTTATCCCTACAGGCCGTAGCAATCATTTGCATGTGGCTAAGGCTAGGCATATTGTTTCGGTAGCCAACCCCTTTCTACGCAGTCGCGGAAACACCAAGATGGGGCGGTTTCGGTTTTGTAGCTCCAGAAAAACCAGCCTCGGTATTTTTCAAAAGTCGTCAATTGGGCGCCGCCGTGGGCGCGGTAGGCGACTTCACATTGGAAATCGTCCAAGCCATTCAATAACACGGCCCGCAAGTCTATCCCCAAGCTCCATTCCCCGACGACCGTCGAGATACCCCGGTCATGGTTGATGGCATCGGCTTCGTTTTTCCAATCGACCGCCGATTTTGCGATGTGGCCAGGGATGTCCAAATCAATGTCTTCTTGGACGAAGCACTGGTAACGGTGGATGTCAAAAATCACATTGGCAAATTGCGGGTCGGTCATGAAGCCGCTGTATTCGGTATACGGCCTGAAACCGTCATGGAACACCACGGCCACTTTTTCGGCGGGGCAATAGGCACGGATGCGATGGTAGGCATCGGTGTGGAATTTTTTTAGCAAATCGGTGGGGATGTCCCAGCGCGGTTCGTTGAGGGTTTGGATGCCATACAGGGCAGGGCGTTTGTGGTAGCGTTGCGCCAAGCGTTCCAAAACGCTTAAGGCGTGTTCGATATAAGCGGGTTCGGTATGCCACTCGCAGACATCTTTTATGCCGCCGTTATCGAAACCATTTTGGCAACCGGGCGCGGCGTGCAAATCCAAGACAATGTTTAGGCCGAATTCTTCGGCCCAGTCAAACGCTTGGTCAAGGATGGCCAACCCGCCTTCTACAAACGGGTAGCGGTTTTCGCCGTAAGCGCGGTGATAGGGGTAATCGTTGCCGAATAGCCAATGCCCTAAAGGGATGCGCACGGCATTGAGGCCGCGCTCGGCTATCCAGGCAAAATCAGCGCGGGTGATGAAGGTGTTCCAGTGGTGTTTAAGGCGTGGGGCGGCTTGCTCGCCCAATTCCACGCAATATGACGTTTCGTCTTCGGCCTTTAAGCCTTCGAATAGGCTGGGAACCATCCATTTTTCGATGACCAGCCAACTGCCTAAGTTTACGCCGCGTATTTTTTTGGGGGTAGGGTTTGTCATGTCATCTCTCCTGCCAAGTTGGCTATTGAAGCCCTAACCTATGTTTTAGGGCTTCAAGCTTTGTTATTGCCGTGTGCTTCTTAATGGCAACATTACACGGTGATGCGCCGTTCATGGAAGGCATCGGCAGTGGGTTGCTGGGTGATGCTGATTAAGGTCGCATCCGGCAGTTGCTGGCAGATCAGGCGGAACATGTCGGTTTCGCCGTCGGGCGACAGTGAATCTAAGGCTTCTTGCAGCAATATCCATTTGGGCCGTTTCAATAACAGACGCACCACGCCCAAGCGTTGTTGTTGCTCACGGGGTAGCGCCGAATCCCAATTGTCGTGATGGTCGAGCTGCTCGACCAATTCTTGCAAACCCACCCAATCCATGATTTCTTCCATCCTTTGTTGGTCTATGGCATCTATATCACAGGGGTAGCAAATCGCTTCCCGTAAGCTGCCACCCGGCAAATACGGGCGCGGCGGCATAAAGAACATGGGTTCATCATCGGGCAATTCAATCCGGCCACCCCCCCAAGGCCATAAGCCTGCCACCGCTTTGAACAGTTTTCCGCCGGATGCGGTGTCGCCGTCAATCAGCACATGGTCGCCGGGATGGATGTTTTCATTAAATACCGACATGCAGATCGCGCCATCTAACTTGGCGATGCACAAATTTTGAAAGCGCAACACGGGTTCTTCGGATTTTTCCAAGACAATGCGGTACGGATCAGGACGCGTCAATTCTTGTTCCAGGTCTTCAAGGGCTTGGACGAGGTTAAGCACCCGTTCGACCGATGCCCGCCATAAGGCGACGCCGGGCATGTTATCGACAGGCCAAGACAGTGCCGCCGTGGTTTGTTGGAAAGCTTGCACCGATTGCATGAGGCTACCTAAAGTGATGTTGCCTAAAATATAGCGTGGTGCGGAAACGAAGATAGGGAAGGCCATAGACAGCACTGAATAGCCTGAGGTGAACACCATAATGTGCGATAACGCACGGGTCTGTTGGTGGAAGGCTTCGGTGATGCCGTCAAACAGCTTGAAAAAATGTTGGCGTTGTTTGGTTTCGCCTTTAATGAGGGCGATGGCTTGGGAGTTTTCCCTGGCCGTGACCAAATCGAAGCGGAAATTGGCTTCGACGGTTTGCCGGGCATCGGTGGCTTTGGTGAGTGGCCTGCCTATCCGCCACCCCAGAAAAGAGGCGCTGACGGCATAAATAATGGCCATCCAAAGCAAATAACCATAGATATTAATGGCAAAGAGGCCAAAATCTAATGTGACCGTACCGGAAATGTCCCATAAGATGGTGCTGAAACTGATGATTAGCAGTAGGCTGTAAAATAAGGAATGGCAAAGGGCGATGGCATCCTCGGTGGCGATGCGGATGTCTTCGGCGATGCGCCCGTCGGGATTGTCATGCTTGGCTGATTGGATATGGGTGACCAAATAATGGCGGCCTTCTTTCATCCATTTTCCGATGACTTTTTCCGTTAACCATGACCGCCAGCCGATTTGCAATTGCCGCTTTATTTTCATGTGGTTATAAGTGACCGTCATGCTCGCGGCAAAAATGAGCGCCAAGAGGCCCATTTCTTTCAGAAAGCCCTGCATGGAATGTTGTTCCAGGGCATTGAACAAGGCCGCGCTCCACTCCGTGATGAGTACGGCGATCAGCATTTGCATGACGGTCAGGGCGACCAGCAGCCCGGTTTGCTTGCGTATTTCGCCCTTTTTTTCAGAACTCCAAAAAGGCCCGGCCAGCTTGATGAACCGCATGAAAAATCCGTTTGCATTCCACATAAATTTGCTCCTTTGGCAGGTCGTCTGCACGGGGTGCGGCAATCGGGCCGCCGAGCCTGTGTCCTGCCTCGCTAAGTACGCCGCTTATGGCGTTTATTGTTATTATTTTTAGCCCTGCCTGCTTTTTTAAACGGGCAGGGCGTTTGGGTTTAAGCCACTAATACGAAATCATCTTTGCCCACGCCACATTGTGGGCAACGCCAATCTTCCGGGACATCTTCCCAGCGTGTGCCAGGGGCAATATCGCTGTCAGGATCGCCCTCGGTCTCATCATAAATATGGCCGCAGATTTCACATTCGTATTTTTTGTAGTCGGACATTATTTTCTCCCTATCAAACGTAAGTTAAATGAATGGTTATTTTGCATTAGCTTGCAAATCTGACTGTAACACTTCCAGGGCGATTTTCAATGCTAATCTGGAGGGCTGTGCCTAAAAGGCAAATAAGAGGCCGCTTCTGTTTTATAAGCCGCAACGGCAGCTTTTTCGCGTGCCAAGAAATCTTCGATGGCATTGGCAAATTGCGGGTCTTTCAGCCAATGTGCAGAGTAGGTGGTGACGGGCTCAAAACCACGGGCGATTTTATGTTCGCCTTGTGCGCCCGAATCAAACCGTGCTAAGCCCTGTTCAATGCAATAATCAATGCCTTGGTAGTAACAGGCTTCAAAATGCAGCGAATGGTATTCTTCGTGGCATCCCCAATAGCGTCCATATAACGTGTCTTTGCCGATAAAACTCAATGCCGCGCCAACCGCTTGGCCTTCTTTATACGCCAGCACCAATATTAACTGCTCTGGCATGGTGGCGGCGATTTGCCGGAAAAAAGCCAAGTTTAGATAGGGCTGCGAGCCTTTTTTAAGATAAGTCAGGGCGTAAAATCCGAAAAATAGTTGCCAATGATCTTCGTTGATCTCCGCTCCAAAGAGGCGTTGTAAATTGACTCCCTGCTCAATGACCCGGCGGCGTTCGCGCTTGATCATTTTGCGTTTGCTGGCATTTAAGGTCTGTAGAAAACTGTCAAAATCGCGGTAGTTTTTATTGAACCACTGGAATTGCACGCCTTCACGGATGGAAAAGGGCGCTTTCTGTAGTAGCTTGAGCTCTTGGGAGGCGGGAAACAGGCAATGCCAGGAAGAGAGTTGGTGTTGTCCGGCGAGTTGCTCGATAGCGGTGGTGAATTGCCCTAAAGCCAATCCGGGATCGGCATCGGTGCGCAAGGCCATACGCGGCCCTTGGCAGGGTGTGAAGGGGATGGCGCTTAGGAGTTTTGGATAATACGCCAAGCCATAATGGTGGTAAGCGTTCGCCCATTGTTGGTCAAAGACATATTCACCGCGTGAATGGTGCTTTATGTACAGCGGCAGGATGGCGCACAGGCCAGCTTGGTCTGTCAGTGTTGCATGGCGCGTTTGCCAGCCTGTTTTTTCGCAAACCGCCCCGGATTGCTCCAGGGCGAGTAAGAATTCATGACGTAAAAACGGATATTCATCGCCAGCTAGGCCATTCCAAGCATCGGCATCAATGTCCGTGAGGCTTTCAAGCAGTTGCGTTTGCATGACTTAAGCTGCTTGATGTGTTTCCGGCTTAGCGGCTGTGCAGTTCGGCGTACAGGGCGCGGAATTCGTCGGATAACTTATGGCCTGGCGCGTAGTGGATCAAGGGTTGGGAAGCAGAATGTGATTCCCGGACTTTGACGGACGGTGAAATCATCGCTGCCAAGACGGGTAAGCCTTCGGCAATCAGTTCATCAACCAATTGCCGGGGCAGGTTGGCTTGTTTTTGGTATTGGTTGACGATGATGCCTTCCACTTCCAGGGCTTGGTTGTGGTCGGCCTTGACTTCAGCCACCGATTGCATCAGCACATAGAGGGCTTCGCGTGCGAACGTGTCGCAATCGAAAGGGATCAGGCATTTTTCGGCGGCAATCAGCGCGGATTGGCTGTAGAAATTTAAGATGGGCGGGGTGTCGATGAAGATATTGTCAAAGCCTTGGAGTTTTTCCAGTGCTTCTTTCAATTTAAAAATCTTAAAACGCGCTTCTAAGCGGCTTTGCAAAGGGTCGAGTTCGGGATGGGACGGTATCACAAACAAATTGGGGAAGGGCGTTTCGTGGATTACGCTCTCCAGGCCGGACGCGTTGGTGTTGCCGCCAAACAGTGACAGGCTGAGGCAATCTTTAAAGAACAACGCGATGGTTTTGCCGCTTTCACTGACTTTGGAGCCTAACAAGTATTGCGTAGAGTTACCTTGCACATCCAAATCAATCACTAACGTCCGCTTGCCTTCAAGGGCGCTGATCGCCGCCAAATTACAAGTGATGGTGGATTTGCCGACACCGCCTTTTTGGTTAAAAATCACTCTACGCATGGTTGTTCCTAATAATTATTATTGGGTTGTTTTAAGTGCTAAAAGATAGCGTCACATTCTGACAAAGGTGTTGCCGTGGCAAGCCGGGCATTCAGGGATTTCACTGGGGGCTTTGAAGGCGATTTCCTTGCCGCAATCATCACAAATAAATGTGCCAGGGCTGGTGATGTCGCCGCTGTGGTAGACGTGTTTGGTCGCCAGTTGCTCCAGTTTGGCCAGCTCGATGCGGGTTTTGTCGGCTAGGCTTAAGAACGCGTCCAGCGCAAAATTTTCCAGTAATTGCACATCAAACTTAAACCATTCGCTCAGTGAATCGCTGTCGTTTGAGTCTGTCAAGCCGTGTGCCGCATGTTCCAAATCGCGTTTTACGAAGCCTGCGACCTTGTCCAATTCATCGCTGGTCAAGTCACTGACTTTGCTGAATTTTTCTTTGGCAATATCTAAGCTGTCGGCAACCGAATGCAAGGTGTCGTCCATCACTTCATAAAGATGCCCCATCAAATCGAGATAGGCGTTGATTAATTTATTTTTATTCATGGTACGGCTCCTGAAAATGACGCTTTAGATTTAAGCAAGTGTACGGTATTCTAACGCTTTTGATCGGTAAAAGACGAGAAGGATGCAAGAAAATTATCAACCGCTCAGTATTGAGCAAGAAGCCCAAACTGCTTGGGAACAATCCGGCGTATTTAAAGCTTCTGAATCTTCCGAAAAACCTAAATATTATTGCCTGTCCATGTTTCCGTATCCTAGCGGCAAATTGCACATGGGCCATGTCCGCAATTACACGATAGGCGATGTCATCAGCCGCTATCAACGAATGCTCGGTAAAAACGTCCTACAACCGATGGGTTGGGATGCATTTGGCCTGCCCGCTGAAAATGCCGCCATGCAAAACAAGGTCCATCCTGCCGATTGGACTTACAGCAATATCGACTACATGCGTGACCAACTCAAACGCCTAGGATTTGGCTATGATTGGGATCGGGAAGTCGCCACCTGCGATCCTAGTTACTACAAATGGGAACAATGGTTTTTCTTGAAATTGCTGGAAAAAGGCTTAGTTTACAAAAAAACCGCACCTGTTAACTGGTGTCCGAACGACATGACCGTGCTGGCAAACGAGCAGGTCATTGACGGTTGTTGCTGGCGTTGTGACACGCAAGTTGAGCGCAAGGAAATCGCGCAATGGTTTTTGAAAATCACTGCTTACGGTCAAGAGTTGTTGGATGCGCTGGACACTTTGGACGGCTGGCCTGAGCAAGTCAAAACCATGCAAGCCAATTGGATAGGCCGCTCCGAAGGCGTAGAAATGGATTTTGCTGTCCCTCAGTTGGGCGACCCCGTGCGTATCTACACCACCCGCCCAGATACTTTAATGGGTGTGACTTATCTTGCCGTTGCCGCCGAACATCCGCTGGCCTTAAAAGCTGCCGAAACGAACCCTGACATTGCCGCGTTTATCAACGAATGCAAAATGATGGAAACCTCCGAAGCCGCCATGGAAACCATGGAAAAACGCGGCATTGCCTCTGGCATTTCTGCATTGCATCCGATTACAGGCGAAGCTGTGCCTGTTTGGATCGCCAATTTCGTGTTGATGGGTTACGGTACAGGCGCGGTGATGGCAGTTCCGGCGCATGACCAACGTGATTACGAATTCGCGAAAAAATATGGCATTGCCATTAAACAAGTCATTTTCGGTAAAAATGGAGAAGAAGCCGACATTAGCGAACAGGCTTACACGGTTAAAGGTGTATTACAAAACTCTGGCGCGTTTGATGGCCTGACTTCCGAACAAGCTTTTGGAAAAATTGCCGAAACAGTTGAGCAAGAAGGCAAAGGGGAGCGCAAAGTCAATTTCCGTCTGCGTGATTGGGGTGTCTCCCGCCAACGCTACTGGGGCGCACCGATTCCGGTCATTTATTGTGATGATTGCGGCACTGTGCCAGTCCCTGAGCAAGATTTACCCGTCACCTTACCGCGTGATGTGGTGTTGGACGGCTCACAATCGCCCTTAGTCGCGCATCCAACCTTCTCAAAAACCACTTGCCCGACTTGCGGCAAACCGGCACGGCGCGAAACCGACACCTTTGATACCTTTATGGAGTCGTCTTGGTATTTCGCACGTTTCGCCAGCCAACCCGATACCGCGATGCTGGATAGCAATGCCAACCATTGGTTACCTGTCGATTATTACATCGGCGGCATCGAACATGCGATTTTGCACCTTTTATATGCACGCTTTTACACCAAGCTATTGCGTGACGAAGGCTTGGTTGCTTGTGACGAGCCGTTCAAAAAATTGCTGACCCAAGGCATGGTGGTTGCGGAAACCTTCTACCAATTGAACGACCACGGCCATAAGCAGTATTACAATCTGACCCAAGTCGATGTTGAATGTGATAAAAAAGGCAAAATCATCAGCGCCAAGCTGAAAACCGATGGCTCTGAAGTTACGGTCGGTAACATCGAAAAAATGTCCAAATCTAAAAACAACGGTGTCGATCCGCAAGTGCTGATCGACCAGTACGGTGCGGACACGGTGCGTTTGTTCATTATGTTCGCAGCACCGCCTGAGCAATCCTTGGCGTGGTCGGATAGTGGCGTAGAAGGCGCGTTCCGTTTCTTGAAACGTCTGTGGCGGCAAGTACATTTGCATGTCAGTGCCGGGTTGGCCGCATCGCCTCTCGATACGTCTGCCTTAACGCCTGAACAGCGCAATGTCCGTAGACAATTGCACCAAACCATCCAAAAAGTCAGTCATGATGTCGGTGTGCGGACGATTTTCAATACCGCCATTGCCGCGAATATGGAATTGATTAACACCTTATCCAAATTCAATGACGAGTCGGCAAATGGCAAAGCCATTAGCCAAGAAGCGTTGGAAGCGATAGTGCTGATGTTGTCACCGATAGTGCCGCATATTTGCCATAGCTTGTGGCAAGAGTTAGGACACAATAAAGCCGTGATGACCGAAAGCTGGCCTGAGGTTGATGAGTCCGCTTTAGTCCAAGACGAGCTGGAAATGATGGTGCAAGTCAATGGCAAACTACGCGGCAAAATTGCCGTGTCAGTCAGTGCGTCTAATGACGAAGTTCAAGCGATTGCTTTGGCGGATGAACATGTCCAACGCTTCTTGGAAGGTGCGGCCATTAAAAAAGTCATTGTCGTGCCGAAAAAATTAGTGAATATCGTTATTTAAAGTGACTGACATGGCTTATAAATCTTGCGTAGTGGTGTTGGCTTTGCTGTTAAGCGCGTGTGGCTTCCATTTGCGCGGTGCGGTTGATTTGCCGGAAGGCCTTAAAAAAGTCTATCTCGAAGGCGCGTCGATGCCATTGCGTGAGCAATTTAGGAAAGTCTTACGGGCGGCTTCGGGCGAATTGACGGCTACGCCGGAATCGTCCAGTGTCGTGGTCAGGATCATCAACGAAAGCAATGAGCAACGCGCTTTATCACTGAGTGCCCGGGGTCGTTCCAATGAATTAGAATTGTCATACCGTGTGCGTTATGCTTTGGCCAAAACCGATGGCAGTGTCTTGTTGGAAAACCAACCGATTGAAATAAAAAGGGAATATTTTAATAACCAGCAAGACATCATCGCCAAGGATAATGAGCAGCAAACGATCCGCAACGAAATGCTCCAACAAGCGGTGCGGATGATGGTTGACCGCATCCGCGTCGTTTTGGTGGCTGGCAAGTAAATGCAGATTAAACCGGAACAATTGGATGCCGCGTTACAAAAAAAATTGGCGGCTGTGTATCTGATTGCTGGTGATGAACCCTTGCAAGTTGGTGAAGCGGCAGATGCCGTGCGCTCGGCAGCACGGCAAGCAGGCTTCACGGCGCGTGAATTGTTTTCTGTGGATGCCCATTTTGCTTGGGGGCAATTAGGCATGGTCGCTGATTCCATGTCCATTTTTGCCGACAAACAAATTGTCGAATTGCGTTTGTCTACCGCTACACCGGGCATGGAAGGGGCAAAAGCTCTCACGGAATATTGTGCCCGGCCCTCAGATAGTACCTTGTTGTTGATAACCTGCGGCAAACTGAATAAAGAATCGATGAAGACCAAATGGTTCCAGGCCTTAGATAAAGTGGGCGTAGTCATCCACGTCTGGCCTTTGGAAGGCCAAGACTTGTTGCGCTGGCTACAACAGCGTCTGTTGCGCCGTGGTTTGCAGACGGAGCAGGCCGGGTTGAAACTGTTGGCCTCGCGGATTGAAGGCAATTTGTTGGCGGCTGCCCAAGAAGTTGAAAAACTTTATGTGCTGTATGGCAGCGGAGTCTTGTCCACTCAGCAAATCGAAACCGCTGTGGCTGATTCTTCTCGTTACGATGTCTTTAAGTTAATGGACAGCATTTTGGCGGGCAAAGCCGCACGGGTTTTGAAAATTTTAACTGGGCTACACGCTGAAGGGGTCGCGCCGCCTGTGGTGCTGTGGGCGATCTTGCGCGAAGCCAGGACATTGGCGAAAATCAAATGGGCTTTGGCACAAAGCCAACCGTTGGATGCCGTGTTTAGGAACCAACAAATTTGGGATAAACGCAAGCCTTTAGTTTCAGAAGCGTTGCACAGGTTAGGCAATCAAGAGCTGGCGCATGTGATGCTGTTGTCCGCACAAGCAGACCGGCAAAGCAAAGGCCAACAATCCGGGGATGTTTGGGAAACGCTCAGGACTTTGTGCCTGATGTTTGCCTCCGGGCCTGTTTTGGTTTCCCGGCTCTAATGGCTCCCGGCAATGCTTATGTTTTGGGCGGACATCAAAAACGTTCTTTCGTTGTGACGGAAATGGCGCGTGAAACAGAAACAAAATAAATCAATGGTCAAAAGGATCCTGAGCATTTACATCGCCATTGTCCTGATTGTGGTGGTGGCCGTGGTCGCCCGGCTTATCCATCAGGAAGTGAAGACTTCCAAATATCAGGCGCAATATCTTGCCCAAATCAGTAAGCAACTGAGTTACAAATTAGTGGATGGGGCCAGTTCGTCCGTCCGCTATCCGCAATTTGGCCCGTATGACCAACGCTTAGGCTACACGTTGTTGCCTGATGCTTTGGATAGGCTTAAAAAATTGGGTTATGACATAACAGCCCAAGCCGATTTTTCCCCTATGATGGCGGAGTTGGTCGATTACGGCCTGTTCACGGTTTATCATGAAAAAACCCAAGCGGGCCTGCATATTCTTGATAGACGCAACCAATTGGTTTTTAAGGCGGTTTATCCGGCTTTTGGGTATCCTGATTTTGAATCCATTCCCCCTGTCATCCTTAACAGCTTATTGTTTATCGAAAACCGTGAGCTGCTTAACGAGCAAAATGTCCAAGTCAACCCGGCCATCGAATGGGATCGCTTAGGCTTTGCTAGCTTGCAATTGATGGCGCATAAACTGGGTGCGACCAGTACCGTGCCGGGTGGCAGCACCTTGGCGACGCAAATTGAAAAATATCGCCATTCACCGAATGGTTATACTAACTCCATTGTTGATAAATTCAGGCAAATGGGTACGGCTTCCGTACGGGCGTATTTGCGCGGCCCTGACACCCGTGCCATGCGCCAAGAAATTGCCTTGTCGTATTTAAATTCTATGCCTTTGGCGGCGACTCCAAAATCAGGCGAAATACACGGTTTAGGCGATGGCTTAGCGGCTTGGTTTGGTGCGGATTTTCATGAAACCAATAAGTTGCTGTCCGAAAAAAACCTATCAACGCAACAGGTTTCCAAGCAGCAAGCCCTGGCTTATCGGCAAGTGCTGGGGATTTTGTTATCGCAACGTAGGCCGACGTATCTGTTAGGCCGTGGTTTTGAGGCCCTGCAACATTTGACTGACAGTTATTTGCGGATAATGGCGGAGAAGGGGCTGATTTCCAATGCCTTGCGCGATGCGGCTTTAAGTGTGGAGACACCACGCCCGTCCCGCTCAGGCACCATTCCGACTAAGTTTGCCGTCGAGAAAAAAACCCAAACTGTGTTGCGCAGCCGATTAGGCAGGGTGCTGAATGTAAAATCGAATTACGATTTGGACAGGCTGGATTTGACGGTGAAAACGTCGTTGGATTTCAATACCCAACAAGCGGTCAATGAAGAATTGCGCCGTTTGGCGGAACCGGAAAATGCCAAAATGGCTGGTTTGATGGGCAAACGGATGCTCAGCACAAACAGCAAGTTTGCACCGATTGTTTACAGTTTGATGTTGTTTGAACGGGGCAAAACGGGCAACTTGTTGCGCATACAGACAGACAATTACGACCAGGCCTTGGACATTAATGAAGGGATACGGATTGATTTAGGTTCTACCGCCAAATTGCGCACCATGGTGCATTATTTGGAATTGCTGGCCAATATCCATCAACGTTATATCAACCAGCCCGTGGCTGCCCTAAAAGCAATCACGTTCCATCCTCGTGATTATTTGTCGCAATGGGTCGTTGAGCAACTCATTAATACGCCGCAAATTGATCTTGAAACCTTATTGACCAAGGCTTTGGACAGGCGTTATTCGGCAAGCCCTGGCGAGAGTTTTTTTACGGGTGGTGGTCTGCATACGTTCAGCAATTTCACTAAAGATGAAAATTACAAGGTCATGTCCATCCGCGAAGCTTTGCGGGATTCGGTCAATTTAGTATTTATCCGGCTGATGCGGGATGTGGTTTACCACCATTTGTACAAGCCTGAAGGTTTGGCTCGTTGGTTGGAAAGCCCGGATGACCCGCGCCGCAAAGAGTATTTGCAGCGCTTTGCGGACCGCGAAGGCAGCGTTTATTTGCAACGCTTTTATGCCAAATATCGCGACAAAACGCCGGATGAGGCGTTTACGATGTTAGGGGCGCGGGTGTTTCCCAAGCCTTCGCGTTTGGCGATGTTGTTTAGGGCCGTTTATCCTGATGCCGACGAACAGGCGTTGAAGCAGTTTTTGCAGACGCGGCTTGAAGGTAGCCGATTGTCGGATGATGATGTTTATGATCTGTATGACAAATACAAACCAGAGCATTTTGATTTGCAAGACCAAGGCTATATCACCAAAATCCATCCGTTGGAGTTATGGTTGGTCAGTTATTTGGTTGAACATCCAAAAGCCGATAGCGAAGAGGTGATGGAGGCCAGTGCCAAGCAACGTCAGGATGTTTACCGCTGGTTGTTTAAAAACAGCCGGAAAAATGCCCAGCAAAAACGCATTATGACCTTGCTGGAAATCGAAGCGTTTAGGGAAATCCATAAGGCGTGGCAACGGGTAGGTTATCCGTTTGAAGAGCTTACGCCATCGTATGCGACAGCAATAGGCGCATCGGGCGATCGCCCTGTGGCTTTAGCGGAGTTGATGGGGGTTTTACGCAATGACGGTAAAAAACTGCCGATTGTCCGCTTTGAAAATCTGCATTTTGCCCAAGGTACGCCTTATGAAGTCATTTTGAACAAATCGCTTGAACCGGGTGAACAAGTGTTTGCCCCGGAAATTGCCAAAGCGGCAAGGGTGGCGTTAAGCGGTGTTGTTGAAGGGGGTACGGCTTCGCGTTTGAGTGGCATTTATACCAACGTTGCTGGTAAGCCGTTGGTGGTTGGAGGCAAAACAGGTACAGGCGACCATCGCAAGGAAGTATGGGGGGCGGGTGGGCGCTTGATCGAATCGAAATTTGTCAGCCGTGCCGCCGTGTTTACCTTTTTTATCGGTGAGCGGTTTTTTGGGGTCATTACGGCTTACGTTACGGGCGAAGATGCGGGCAACTACCATTTTACCAGTTCGTTGCCTGTGCAGATTTTGCGTTATCTAAAGCCCACTTTGTCGCCGTTAATTAATAGCGTACCGGAAGGTGAAGGGCTTCGGGCGGCAATGCCTGTGGCCAAACCCGTGCCGGCCCTTAAAAAGGTTAAGCCTAAAACACGGCCTAGTCCTGGCGTTGTCCCGATGGTGGACAATGCGAATGCTTTGCGTAATGTGGTTGCCCCTAAACCTAAGAATGTTGGCCTTATCCCAAACGTTGTCGCCCCAAGTAATTATTATAAAGGGAATCTATTGCCAAAAACCGATGCCAACAAGCCTAAGCCCAGCAAACCACAACTCAGTGCCCCAAGTTTGCCAGCCTCGGATTTGGGGGCCAAGCCTTTGGTCAATAAGCCCAAACCGATTAAGCCATTACCAAACGTTCCCGTGTTACCGCCTCAGTTCAAACCGGCATCAAAACCGAACGCGACGATCAATTTGCCTGTGATTGTGCCTAACAATGCTACCCCAAAACCTAAAGTGGCAAAGCCTCCCGTTCCTGTCTCCGCTCCAGTCGCCCCATCGGTGCTTAGGCCTTTGCCTAAACCGGTGAAACCAGCAGTGACAGCACCTGCGCCACTCCCTTAAAGTCAGTTATGCAAAAAGTAGGGTGGCTCAGCCGCATTTGCTGTCGCCGCAATTTAGGCAAGTCATGCAGCCATCCATGAGCACGACGGCTTTGGTTTGGCATTTTCCGCATAATAGGGCTTTGGCAGGGAAGCTGGTTTCGCCGATTTCTGCGGCATCTGCATGGAGTGCGTCAAATTCCCGGCGTTTTTCGGACAGGAATTGTTTTTGGTGGGCATCGAGTTGATGGTCTTGCAGCATACCGATGCTTTTTAAGTGCGATTCGATGGCATAACCAATTTCTGCGACGAGTGACGGCATGAATACACCGCCTTTTTTAAAATAACCACCCCGAGGGTCAAATACCGCCTTAAGTTCTTCCACCAAAAAGCACGCATCGCCCCCTTTGCGGAATACGGCGGAAATGACCCGGGTCAATGCCAGAACCCATTGGAAATGCTCCATGTTTTTGGAGTTGATGAACACTTCGTAAGGACGGCGTTCTTCATGTTTGCTGCCTTGGTTCAAAATCATGTCGTTGATGGTGATATACAAGGCATGTTCTGATTGCGGTGTTTTGATTTTATAGGTGGAACCATACAAAATTTCAGGACGCGCCATATTTTCGTGCATACTCTCCAGCCCTGGAATGGATTCTTGGATGGGGGCAGGTTCTTCATTGCTTGCTGGAGGGGTAGGGGTCACGACTTTGTAACCGATGATTTTTTTATTGATTTGTTGGGTCATAATAATGGGAAACCGGGGTTATGTTGTATGCCAAATAAGATGGGCCGCGAATAATCGGAGGTTAATATACTGCATATAGTGTTAAATTAAAATCGTAACACAAAATGTAGATATTGATGAATTAATTTCGGATTTTTGTCACAAGCAACCCCAACTCAGTATGTTTGGGCGGCTGGCCAATTATAGATTGATGGCGGGTTGATTGATATTTTCAAAGCCTTTGGGGTGTTTTTTGGGAAGATTAGCCTTAAAACTCCGCCCCCTATTTCAATTAAAGCCTAGAACAATTTATCCAGACTTGCCATAATAGGTTTTTTCTTTCAAATCAGGTGTTACCATTAACAAACGGATCGTATTAGGGATATGTGGCGGTATTGCAGCGTATAAATCGGCTGGATTGGTGCGTTTGCTACGCAAGCATGGGGCGTGTGTCCGTGTCGTTATGACCGCTTCCGCAACCGGGTTTATTACGCCCTTGACGTTGCAGGCTTTGTCCGGCAATCCTGTCCATACTGACTTATTCGATGTGGAAGCGGAACATGCGATGGGTCACATTGATCTGGCAAAATGGGCGGATTTGTTGGTGATTGCTCCCGCTACCGCCAATATGCTGGCAAAATGCTGTCACGGTTTGGCGGATGACTTTTTGTCCACCCTGTATCTTGCCGTCAATTGCCCGGTTTATATGGCTCCTGCGATGAACCAAGCCATGTGGCATAAAACCGTCACCCAAGAAAATGTCCTGAAATTAAAATCCCACGGTGTACAGTTTATTGGCCCGGATTCAGGGGGGCAAGCCTGCGGGGATATGGGGTTGGGCAGAATGGCCGAACCTGAAGCCATTTGTAACGCCCTGTTTCCTGCCTCCATAAATCTGGATTTCCAAGGCATAAAGATATTGATCAGTGCCGGCCCTACCCGTGAGCCATTAGACCCGGTGCGTTACATCACCAACCGCAGTTCAGGGAAAATGGGCTATGCGTTAGCCAACGCAGCCGCCAAGGCAGGTGCTGAGGTGACATTAGTGAGCGGCCCGGTATCGTTATATCCACCTGATGGTGTCAAAACCATCCATGTGGAAACTGCCGGGCAAATGTATGATGCCGTCCTGTCTGAAGCCTTGAATAACGCCATTTATATCGGTGCGGCGGCCGTTGCCGATTACAGCCCGGCACTTGTTGGCCATAAAATAAAAAAACACGACGGCCAAACCAGTTTGTTGCTGCATAAAACAAAAGACATACTTGCTTCCGTTGCCGCCCTTGACCCCAAACCATTCACGGTGGGGTTTGCAGCGGAAACGGATGAACTTGAGCGATATGCCCTGACTAAACTACAACAAAAAAAAGCCGATATGATTGCCGCCAATTGGGTTGGCCGTGACCAAGGTGGATTTGACAGCGACCAAAATGCTTTGCAAGTATTTTGGCAAACAGGCCAACAGACGCTGGCAATGACGGATAAAAACCAGCTTGCCGAACAATTGCTTGAACTCATCTTAAAACGGTTCCGAACCGTCATGCCATGAAAACAATACAGTTAAAAATTCTTGACGGACGCTTGGGCGACACGATCCCATTGCCAGATTACGCCACCCAAGGGTCTGCGGGCTTGGATTTGCGTGCTTGCCTTGAGCAGGCCACGGTTATCCAACCCAATGAAACTATCCTGATTCCGACAGGTTTGGCTATCCATATAGACGATCCGGCTTTAGCCGCAGTCTTGTTGCCGCGTTCAGGCTTAGGCCATAAGCATGGGATTGTTTTGGGCAATTTGGTGGGTTTGATTGACTCTGATTATCAAGGGCAAGTTTTTGTGTCTTGCTGGAACCGGAGTGGTGCGGCCTTTACCATCGAAGTCGGTGAACGCATCGCCCAAATGGTTTTTGTCCCGGTAGTCCAAGTTGGTTTTAGCTTGGTCAGTACATTTACTGAAAGCATACGCAGTGATGGTGGTTTTGGCCATACCGGACAGTACTAAGGTATTTTATTTTTTGGAGTTTTAGCATGAGAAAGTTATTCACTTTGCTCGCAGCTGCATCGATTTTGATGATTTTAGTTTCAGGATTAGGCGTTTATTGGATGTCAAATAATGAAGTCATCGCTGCCAAAAATGATTCTGCGGCGGCGGAGGCCAAAAGTGTCGCGTTAGGCCTGTCGGCACAAATTAACTTACTGAATAAAACCTTCGATAAAATGGCACAAGACCCAGAAGTCTTGTCTGCCTTGTTAATTGGTAATGTCGAAGCATTGGATGCAGTAGCTTTAAGGTTAGAAAAACACATCCCAGATATTCTCAAACTTAGATTGCTATTGCCTAATACCAACCAAATTGATGAACAATATAAGCCGCGCATGGGCTTTGCAGATTTGGATTTAGTGCGTGAAACCTTAAAAAGCAATCAGTTTCCGAGTATCCAAGGGGATAAAGGTTTTGATAGGCATTTGGCGATAGCGCGCAGTGTTGCCCATAACGGCAAAGTGATCGGAGTTATTTTGGCAAGCCTTGATGAATCGGTTATCGTTAAAAGCTTACGCCTTTCCACTGTAAAAAATGGCTATTTTGAATTGAAGCAAGGGGCTATGGTGTTGGGTGTTTTAGGCCAACAAAATGGCTTGCAAGATATGGATTCGAAACAAATCACTGTCCCTAATACCGATTGGGCGATCCACTATCAATCGGCTGCTGCCGTTGATTTTGGCAATTTCAGTTTAAAACTCAGTTTTATCGTCATCCCTTCTTTGATTTTGTTGATGGTTTTTTTTACCGGCAACCAATGGTTATCCAATGTTCTAAGCCAAGATTTGGAAAGCTTGATGAAAGCGTTTAAAAACTTGATGACCAACTCCCCCCAAAGCAACTATCCCGTCGAATTGGCTGAAATGAACGCGGCCATTTCTAATCTGATGCAATTTAAACGGGTTTTGGACTATGGCGACAAAGAAATTTTAGAAACTGATGAAATCACTAATATCATTGTCAGTGATGATGAAGATTTTGAATTAGATGGCTTATTTGATGAAGCAAATAACTTTAAACTCTAACTATTAAAAATAGGCTAGCCAAGCCGAATGAGGGAATATCAAAAATGATGCAAAAAAAACCAGCACCACTTATCGCCGAGGTTTTAATTGAAGCGTTGCCTTATATCCAACGCTTCAAAGGCAAAACGGTTGTCGTTAAATTTGGCGGCAATGCCATGGTTGATGAGGCCTTAAAAAACAGTTTTGCCAGGGACATTGTTTTAATGAAGCTGGTTGGTTTGAACCCTATTGTTGTCCATGGTGGCGGGCCGCAAATTGGCGAATTGTTACAAAAATTAGGCAAAACCACAGAGTTTGTCAACGGAATGCGCATTACGGACAGCGAAACCATGGATGTGGTTGAAATGGTGTTGGGCGGGTTAGTGAATAAGGAAATCGTCAACCTGATTAATATGAACGGCGGTAAGGCAGTCGGCTTGACCGGAAAAGACGGTGATTTTATCCGGGCGAAGAAAATTAACTTACAACGTGCGGCCTTAGATGACGAAGCGTCCGAAATCATTGATTTGGGGCATGTTGGTGAGGTCAGCAGTATTGATCCGGCTGTGGTTGATATGCTGGGTCGTAGTGATTTTATTCCTGTGATTGCCCCGATTGGAGTGGGGGCGGATGGCCGCTCTTATAATATCAATGCCGATTTGGTGGCAGGTAAAATAGCAGAAGTGCTGAAAGCGGAAAAATTGATCTTGCTAACGAATACGGCAGGGATTTTGGACAAGCAAGGGGAACTGTTAACCGGGTTGTCAGTGACGGATATAGAGGCGTTGATTGCTGATGGCACTATTTCAGGTGGGATGATCCCTAAAACCCGATGTGCAACGGATGCACTGAACGGCGGAGTTCATAGTGTCCACATTATTGATGGCCGCGTCGAACATGCCGTGCTTTTGGAGCTGTTTACCGATCACGGCGTGGGGACATTGTTATTGAGTCGACCTCGATAAGGTATCATTGACATAAGACCTGAAAGAAGCTCTCAGGTCTTGGATTCTTTGGCTTGAACATAATTCTTCACCGACCACTGAATTATGGCAATGAATATCCAGAAATAGCTGGTAATCGTTGTCGGTGATGGAAATCCTTGATAGTGACAAACTGATGTCGGTGTCAACGGCTGGCGGGCGGTTCATAATCAGTTTTTCATTATAAACATCGGGCACTGTCGTTGAATGGATGTTGACGAATTGGCGTGCAACTTCCCAGGCTTTATTGCATTGATGATCGTTTTCGCAATGGAACAAACCTAAGGTATTGGCCTGTTGGATGCTAGGTATAATGGCTTGTGGTTTGCTTCTTTTTATGGCTTGGGTCAGGAATAAATACCTTTCAATATTTGCGATATATTCATTTTTAAGAATATTCTGTTTGTCGGCGGCAGTTGCCATGCTTTTGTTGACCATTTCCATCTGTTTTTGTGTAGATTGGATGTCGTCCAGTAATTTTGAGCTTACTGCTTGGCCGTTGCGCTCCATCGCCGCCGCCGCTTTTTGTTGGTTGTTAAGTTGTTGCCTTAAATTATATAAAGTCCCTTCGAACATACGGTTTTGATTTTCAAACTCCTGTAATTTTACTTTTAAGGCATTACGGACTTCATCTTCAGAGTGATAGGTGCTTAATAACGCCCTGTCATTGTCTTTCTGTTTGGCGATTAGCTTTTCTTCTTCTTTTCTTAATTCAGCCAGCCGTTCATCCAGTTCTAACTGTTCTTTAGTTTTTGCTTTTTCTGTCACTTCAAGAACCAGTGCCCGAGGGCTTAGCAATGCCCGGCGGTTGTTTGATTGCTCAGGAGGGACTTGGTCTGAAAAAACCGTATTGCCATATTGGTCTTCAAGACGGTACAACCGTTTTGCGCAAACGATCTCGGAACTGAGCAAACCGATCAGAAGGGTCGAGAAGAAAAATATTCTTACAGGCATAATATTTTTTTGATAACGGTATAAGATTATGAATTATAGGATATAAGTGAGCCAAAATAAAAATGTTATTGTATTGCTTAATTTTATCCTTTAGGTTTTGTTATGTTTAGCCAGTAAACGATCTTTGTTTTTAAGCATAGCAAAAAGGTGAAGATGGATGGCAGAAAAGGAATCTGCCATCCAATCACAATAGCAAAAATTACGCCCATTAACTGATAAGGCTGGCCAATTGTTGTAAAGGTGGGAGGATTATCATTTTTGCCAACTGAAGAAACAGCAGTGCGGCCAATGGCGAAAAGTCTATGCCGCCTAGATCAGGGATAAATCTGCGGCATATGGACAGTAAGGGTTCGGTCAAGCTGGCTAAGATTGATGATGCCGAGTCATATGTGCCAGGGTTGATCCAGCTTAACAATGCTCTGGCAAACACTGAAAAAATAAAAATGTTTATCAGTAATGCCACCAAATCGGTCACTGACAAAATGGTCAGCGCACCAATATTGACCGTTACACCTTTTAAAATCAAGATGGTGAAGTTCACCAGCATTTGTAAGGCCAGCACCAAAATTAATGATGAAGTATCAATCCGCCCTACTGGCGGCACAAAGCGGCGCAGTATCCGCAGTGGCGGATGGGTAATTTTCAGTAATAATTGGGCGATAGGGTTGTAAAAAGATGTGCCGCACCATTGCAGCAAAAAACGTAATAAAACCGCTAAAATATATAATGACCCTAGAGTATCGACAAGCAAGATAATAGGGTCTGTCAAATAGTTTGAATTCATTAGGAATCTCTCTTTTGCCCGGACATTTCAATAGAACGCTCACGGGCAGCAGTTAAGGCATCGCCCACCAAGCCCACAAATCCCCCTTCGGTCATTGTTTTGATGGCCCGTTCGGTAGTGCCTCCAGGCGATGTGACTCGGCGGCGCAATTGTTCTGGTGATTCGGATGATTCCAGAGCAATTTTGGCGGCACCTAAGGCAGTTTGTTGCACTAATAGGCGGGCGGTTTCAGGGGTTAGCCCCAAATGAATGGCGGTGGCTTCCATCGCTTCCATTAGCAAGAAAAAATACGCCGGGCCACTGCCCGATACGGCGGTTACCGCATCCAAGTCGCCTTCATCAGTGACCCATAGCGAAATGCCGACTGAGCGCATAATCGTTTCTGCCAAGTCACGTTGTTTAGCGTTGACATTATTGTTAGCGTGCAATGCGGTCGCTCCGGTCAAGACTAAAGCCGGGGTGTTTGGCATACAGCGGACGATGGCCGTTTCACTGCCTAACCAATGCGCCAAACTGCGTTGTGACACGCCTGCGGCAATCGACACCACCAATGCTTGTTTTTGTTGTATGGCGGCGGCGAGATTGCAAGCGACTTCTTTAAGGATTTGGGGCTTGACTGCCAATACCACCACATCAACTGCCGCAACGACTGCTTCGTTGTCGGTGCTTGTGTTAATGCCCAATTTGCCCGCTAATGCGGTTAAAGCATCCGCGTTAATATCCGAAACCCAGATGGCTTCCGGTGCGTGTCCACTGGCGATTAAGCCGCTTATCAAGCTGGAAGCCATATTGCCGCCGCCGATAAAGCCTATTTTGTTCGATTTCATAATGTCATAATCCAAATAATGATGCCAAAGTATTTTACCCTATATGGGGCAAGAGCGATAAATACCAAGTTTTTCCTATAAAATGATCCAGTTACGGCGTTTTCTGCACAACGCCAACGATACTTATAAAACAATGATAGATACCATTTATATAGAACAGGCTTTGCTTGACCATCCGCGTGTGGGTGAAATTCTGGCGCGATTCCCGAATGCGCACCGTATCAGTTGCCGTCGCTATGGCGAAGTGTTTAACCCTAAAGCGCAAAATTTCCGTTTGCAAAAAAAACGTCCTGCGTTGATTTTGGCTGAAAAATACCAGCATTTTGCCTTGCCCGCCCCCAATGGATATGGGATAGGGGCGGCACGCAATTACTATTTTTCCCATGTCTTAAATTGCCTTTATGACTGCCGATATTGCTTTCTGCAAGGCATGTACCAATCGGCGCATTATGTGCTGTTCGTAAATTACGAGGATTTTCAAGACAATATCAGGCAAATTTGTGCTGAAACACCCGATGTGCCTGTGCATTTTTTCTCAGGCTATGATTGTGACAGTCTTGCCTTGGAGCCCGTCACAGGCTTTGCCGCGCATTTTTTGCCGTTTTTTGCGAAATTGCCCAACGCGTGGTTAGAATTGCGCACTAAAAGTACGCAAGTGCGCAGTTTGTTGGATCGGGAACCGCTACCGCGTTGTGTGGTGGCTTTTAGTTTGTCGCCGCACGACTTGGCCGAAAAAGTCGAAGCGAAAGCACCTAGTTTGCAGCGGCGCTTGGATGCTTTGTGCAAATGCCAAGAACACGGGTGGCAAATTGGTTTACGCTTTGATCCCCTGTTGTATCAACACGATTTCCAGGATCAATACCAGCGCTTGTTTGAGCAGGTGTTTGCCCGTATTGACCAAAAGCACCTGCATTCGGTCAGTTTGGGCGTGTTTCGCTTGCCGGAAAATTTTTTTAAAAAAATCCACTCGCTGTATCCTGACGAAAAGCTGTTTGCCAGCCCTTTGGAACGGCAACAAGGTATGGTTTCTTATCCCAAACAATTGGAACAGGACATGATAAGTTTTTGCACCGGACAATTGCTGGAGCATATCCCGGCAGAGAAGTTTTTCCCATGTACACTGTAAAGCGTACTATTTTAGTGACCGGGGCGAGTTCGGGTATAGGCCGGGCTGTGGCGAAGTCTTTATTGCGTGAAGGCCATCAAGTTATTGGCATTAGCCGGGCTACCGAAAAATTCCGCGCTGACGTTCCTGGTTTTACCGCAGTGCAATTGGATCTGGCCGATATGGAAACTTTGCCCAAGCAATTGCCGGAGTTGGTCAAGGCATTCCCAAATATGGATGCCGTGGTGTTTTGCGCCGGAAGAGGCCAGTTCGGTTCGGTGGAAGAATTTTCTTACCAGCAAATCAATGATTTGATGACGCTTAATTTTACTAGCCAAGCCTATTTGACCCGTGCCTTGCTGCCAGCTTTAAAACGCAAACCGCACAGTGATTTGATTTATATCGGTTCAGAGGCGGCCTTAAAAGGTAGCCGCAAAGGTGCGGTGTATTGTGCCAGCAAATTTGCCCTGCGGGGTTTCACCCAAGCGTTGCGTGAAGAATGTGGTAAAAGCAATGTCCGTATTTGTCTGATTAATCCGGGCATGGTCAGGACGGAGTTTTTTGACTCGTTGTCTTTTATGCCCGGCGATGATGCTAGCAATGCATTGCTACCTGAAGATGTTGCTGAAGCTGTCCGGTATGTGTTGGCAACAAGCAGTCGAATGACAGTTGATGAAATAACCCTGAATCCTTTGAACAAAGTTGTTAAATTCAAATAGCCTATGCGTATCTTGTTTATTCATAATAATTTTCCGGCCCAATATCGGCACATCGCCGCAGCATTGGCTTCTGAACCTGCCAATAGGATAGGTTTTATTACCCAAAATGGCGGAAATGGTGATATTCCAGGTGTCACCAAGCTGGTTTTTGAGCCCGCACGCAAAGCCCATCAATCCACACATTTATATGTCAAGCAATTTGAAAATGCAGTGCTTGAGGCTCAAGCTGTGGTCAGGGTATTGGAACAACTGAAAAGCAAAGGTTTTGTGCCGGATGTGATTTGCGCCCATACCGGTTGGGGCTGTGGTATGTTTGCCAAGGACATTTTCCCCGATACTCCGATATTGCTCTATTGCGAATGGTACACGCGCTTTAAGGGTAGTGATTTGGATTTTGATCCGGCCATTACGCATAGCCTGGATGACATCTTACGTTACCGCGCCAGCAATGCCGCCATGTTGGTGGATTTGGAGGCTTGCGATGCGGGTGTTACACCCACATATTGGCAACATTCCCGTTTCCCAAGCGCATTTCAGCCTCGCATCCAAGTTTTGCATGATGGTGTGGACACTGATTATTTCCAGCCACAGCCGGGGGCAAAACTTAATTTATCAGGATTGGATTTAAGCCATGCTAAAGAAATTGTCACTTATGTCTCACGGGGAATGGACACTTACCGTGGTTTCCCGCAATTTATTGAAGCGGTTGCGCATGTGTTAAGCCGCCGCCCGGATTGCCATGTGGTGATTGTCGCTGCCGACCGTATTGCTTATGGATCAAACCCTCCAGAAGGCAAAAGCTGGAAGGCCTGGGCGCAGGCAAAAGTCGATTTGGATTGGTCGCGTGTGCATTTTACGGGATCGTTGCCTTATAAAAGCTATAGGCTGGTTTTGCAGGCATCGTCCGTACACGTTTATTTGACACGCCCTTTTGTTTTATCTTGGTCTTTCATTGAGGCTTTGGCGTGTGGTTGTTTAGTCGTGGCTTCTAATACGGCACCGGTGCGTGAAGTGATTGAAGATGGGATAAATGGTTTGCTGGTGGATTTTTTTGATAGCCGGGCTATTGCAGAGCGCATCGAGTTGGCCTTGGCTTCAGCTGGTCAAGCCTTAATTTTAAGGCAAAATGCCCGGAATACGGTGTTGAGGGATTATGCCTTGGCAAAGTTATTACCAAAACAACTGCAAATAATCACTGATTTGGCACAGCGTTAAATAAAGCCAGGGTCGTTCTGTTTTAAATTCGTGACCAATGACTTTTTTCAAGACTGCCGCGTTGGGAAAATTTAAAAACCATTTGAGAAGAGGCACTGATATTATTCACAAATTCTAAATTATCGGCAGGTGTTTTATCCCTCGTTTGAACAAATCGAGCTGATAAAGTGAAAATAATTCAAGAAACCTGTTGACGATTGGTTTGGTTTGGGTATAATAGTCGGCTCTTCACGGC
>CAYUQV010000016.1:0-58544 GCA_964446885.1 uncultured Methylocucumis sp. | reverse complement strand
GGCTACACCATCATTATGATTGAGCCGGAAGGTTCACTGCCGCACAGGCAGCTTCGAAACAGCCCGAAACGACGCCACACATTGTCGACGTGTTCACTGCCGCACAGGCAGCTTAGAAAGACATTAAGTCTGGAAAACTCGAATGGCCATCGTTCACTGCCGCACAGGCAGCTTAGAAAACGGTGACTATCGCGCCGGGTGTTTATGTTTAGTTCACTGCCGCACAGGCAGCTTAGAAATGACGGTCGCAAGGGTAAGCGTGTTGTAAAATGTTCACTGCCGCACAGGCAGCTTAGAAATGCGCCCGTGGCGGTGATTTCCAGCTCAACGCGTTCACTGCCGCACAGGCAGCTTAGAAATCGAATAGTGAGCATTGGGCTGTTTTCCACAAGTTCACTGCCGCACAGGCAGCTTAGAAAAACTTTAATTCAACATTATTGCCCCCCCCCCCGCAAAAACCCACCGACTAAACACCGCATAAATCCCCCCTACCCTTAAATGGATTGCGGTTGTATCTCTCTTGTGAAAATTTCAGCGGCTTTAAGTGCATGGGGCGATATTACCTCCCCATGTACTTAAGAAATGGTTTTAACTGAAATTCGCTGGTGCTGAAGTTTGCCATGCCGGGATTTGTTCGATGGCTTTGTACCAGCGGGCTATTTCGGTATAGCCTGCTATGGGATAGTGCGCCATTGCCGCCAAATCCAGGAACGAACCGACTGAATAATCGGCTAATGTCAAGGTGTCGCCCACTAGCCACTCACGGCCTGTCAGGTGGTTTTCCAGGATTTTTGCAAAACGATGGAAGTTTTCAGTGGCTTTTACCAATTCTTGGGCATCCGGTTCGCCCAAATTTAATGCTTTTTTGATGATGTGTTCAAAAATGAACACCCCGCAAGCCCGGCCAAAGTGGGCGGTTTGCCAGAATTGCCAGCGCACGATGTCGGCGTGGGTTTGTGGGTCGGTTGGCAGCAGAGAATTATCTGGAACTTTTGAACAGAGGTACTGCATAATGGCGTTAGATTCCCAAAGCACGAAATCGCCGTCAATCAAGGTGGGTATCATGTGGTTGGGGTTCAACTGTAAAAACTCAGGCTGCATTTGTTCGCCTTTTAGTAAGTTGACGGCGTGCAGTTCACATTCCAGCCCTAGATGGTGCAAAACGGCAATGACGCGGCGGGAATTGGGTGATATTGGAAAGTGGTGCAGTTTCATGGGGAGGCTCCTGGAATAAGGTTTACTTTAACTTGCCAATTGCAAGTGACTAGATTTTTACATACTAGCTTGTATTTTACAAGTGTCTATTCATACAAGATGTTTGAAGCGATTAATGAAAACGGAAACACAAAACTACCGCTCACAATGCCCACTTTCCATCGCCCTTGAGTTTATTGGGGATAAGTGGAGCCTCATCATTATCCGGGACATGTGCCTGGGCAAAAGCAAATACTGCGATTTCCAATCGTCGCCCGAAGGCATTCCCACCAATATCCTGGCGAGCCGTTTGCGCGAATTGGAAGAAAATGGCTTGTTGTTAAAGCGTCCTTATCAGCAAAAACCTGTGCGTTATGAGTATTTTTTAACGCCCAAAGGGGCTGATTTGTTGCCCGTGTTGCAGGAGTTGGTGGTATGGACGCAAAAATATGTCCCGGAATGTATGGAACCGCCAGAAGGTTTTTTCGATTTGAAACCGGAAGATTTAGTTAGGGTGCATCCTACCATTGTCAAAATTTGATTTTGAAGGCCTAAAAAACCTAAGGCTTAACTTTTGAGAAATCATGGCAATTGCAGGATTGCTTTTTTTCACTCCAATGAGTCTATAGGGATAAGTCGTCCGCGATTGTTAACCTTTCAAAGTAATTGGCTGATAAAAGAAAACACCAGCCCGACACTACCCGCCGCCGCAATCACGGGGATCACGCCAACTTTGTAACGCAACAAGGCCAATAAGGCCAAAGCGGCCAATGCCATCGAAAATCCATCTAAAGCACCCGCCCAACCTTGTGGCCAGAACACATGCCATGCAAAAAACATGGCCAGATTTAAGATCACCCCGACCACCGCCGCTGTGATGGCCGTCAAAGGCGCGGTGAATGTCAGGTTGCCGTGGGTCGATTCAATCATCGGCCCCCCTGCCAGCACCAACAAAAAGCCGGGCAAGAAGGTGAAATACGTCACGACGACCGCCGCGACCGTACCCGCCAAAAACAACGCGTCCGGGCCAAACAAAGCTTGCGACCAGCCCGCGACAAACCCCACGAACGTGACCACCATAATCAACGGTCCTGGCGTGGTTTCACCTAATGCCAAGCCATCAATCATTTGTTGCGGCATCAGCCAATGATAATGTTCGACCGCACCTTGATAAACATACGGCAACACCGCATAAGCGCCGCCAAAGGTGAGCAAGGCCGCTTTGGTGAAAAACCAGCCCATTTGCGTCAGGGCATTGTCCCAACCATATTGCAGCGTCAGCCAAGCCATCGGTGCCAGCCATAACACGCCACCGACCGCCAACAAGACCAGTAAATGTGACCAACGGAACGCGGTATGTGCGAGTGGCGGCGTATCATCATCTATCAAGGCCGGACCAAAGGATTTATCGGCCTTGCCATGCCCTGCCCCCACTTTAAAATTATCCGGCGACACGCGCCCGCCGACATAGCCGATCACGGCTGCCGTGGCGACTATCGCCGGAAACGGGACATTGAAGGCAAAAATGGCAACAAAAGACAAAGCCGCCAACGCCCACAACACCCGGTTTTTTAACGCCCTAGAACCGATACGGTGCGCGGCCTGCAAGACAATGGCCGTCACGGCGGGCTTGATGCCGTAAAACACGCCCGCCACCCAAGGCACATCGCCAAACGCCACGTAAAACCATGAGAGGGCAATTAAAATGAACAACGATGGCAAGACAAACAGCAAGCCCGCAATAATGCCGCCCCAAGTCTTGTGCATCAGCCAACCGATGTAAATCGCCAGTTGCTGGGCTTCAGGCCCTGGCAACACCATGCAAAAATTCAGCGCGTGCAAAAAGCGTCGCTCAGAAATCCAGCGGCGGTTTTCCACCAATTCCTGGTGCATGATGGCAATTTGCCCGGCGGGGCCACCAAAGCTGATAAACCCCATTTTTAACCAAAACCCAAACGCCGTGCCTAAGGACACAGGGTCTGACTGTTTTTTTGTATCCATCATTATTGCTCCGCTGTTATCGTAAAAGCCGCTAATAAACTATCTGCAACGGCATCGTACTAACTGATAAGTAGGTGTTCATAACTTTTTTAACATTTATAAAATAACGCGAGCTGGAACGGGTTTATTCCAACAGTAGGCGCATTTACCCACAAGGGGCACTAGAAGCGACCCGTTCCGTAACGTTTTCAGTACGTATAGCGACTTTGAAACCTTAAGGACGGGGTATTGAAACCCCATCCCGCCCCCGTTACTCATGTTAAAAGATTTTTGCACCACTACTTATGGATAAGACAATAGGACTGCGTGTCCTTGAAGGACAGGCAGTCCTTGCTAATATGATCAGAAGATTTATTGTTTTAACGCCAACGCCACCCGCGCCATCAACTCCGCCCAATCCCCGGCATTAGTTTGTCTGAACAATTTCATCGTCGGATACCAAGGGCTCTCTTCGCCTTCCAACAGCCACAGCCAATCGGCGTGTTGGCCTAGCAAAGTCCAAGTCGGTTTGCCTAAAGCCGCCGCCAAATGCACAACCGAGGTATCCACGCCGATCACCAAATCCAGTTGCGCGATTAACGCCGCTGTCCGGGCATAATCGGTCAACTCAGGCTCTAAATTGACAACGCCGTAACCGGACAATAGGGTTTTATCTTCAGCAGATAGCGGCACTTGCAAGGCATAAAAACCAATATCCGGCACGGTGAAAACGCTTTGCCAATGTTCTAACGTGCAAGAGCGGTGCGCGTTATTATGATGGGTGACGCTACCCACCCAGCACACACCTACTTTAAATGCCGGCCCGTCCAATTTAGGAACACTGATGTGTTTGGGCAGATGCAGATAAGGCACTGTTGCAGGTAAATTATCTAAACCAATACCCAAAACATGCGGCAAACTCAGCAACGGACAGAACACATCGAAGCTATCCATTGGCACACTGCCCGGAACGCGCACTTCGGCAACGCCTTCGGTATTTGCTAACAATGAACGCAACGGTTCTGTACTCACTAACACCAGTTTCTTACACCGCGCCGCCGCCAATGGCAAGAAGCGGGCAAATTGCAACGCATCACCTGCGCCTTGCTCAACATGCACCAGCAGTGTCTTATCGCTAATTTCTTCGCCTTGCCAGCGGGGTTGTGGACAGACAAACGTCGTGAATGTGGGCGTTTGCCACCGCCATTCGTATTCCGCCCAAGCGTCTGGGTAACGGCCTAATTTCAACAAAACCATCGCCCGATTCGTATGGGCCAGCGCGTATTGTTGGTCAGCTGCCAAGGCTTGCCCGTAATGGTATAAAGATTTTTCCCAATCTTCTTGGACAGCAAAACAAAGCCCCAAGCTGTTATGGGCTTCGGCATGTTTGGGTTGTATCGCCACTAATTGCAACAAAACCGCTTGGGCTTCCTGCCAACGTTCCAAATCTGCCAAAGCCACACCCAAATGAAACAATGCCGGGATATGCCCTGGCGTTTGCGTGAGCAATGCTTGGTAAGCATCAACCGCTTGCGCCAATTCACCTTGGTTATGCAGCAAAGTCGCCTGCTCAAACATCAACGCCATCGGTTCAGGCTTGGCAATTTCCGCCAAGGCTTCATCGGGCAACGAATAAGAACTACGCAGCAACGGGTCATCCATTTCCAACAAAATCGGGAATCGGTGCGGCAAGACCTGCACGGCAAACACTTCTTGCACCGAACCGGTAAACGCAACGCACGCAACCGTCTGGCCGTTTTCTATATCAACGACCCACACGCCACAATGCCGCTCGCCTGCTTGGGCGGTCAAGGGCAGACCTGAAAACACCGCTGTTTCACGCACTTGCGACAAACCAATAAACGCATAACGTCCGGCAAAATCCAGACCACGGGTAAATCCCGGCACTTGCGCAATCACTGTACGTTGGCCTGTTTTGGGATTGACCGTACACAACTGCCCGGCTCCAGATTCCAAATACCATAATTGGTTTTGATACCAACGCGGCGAATGCGGCATCGACAAACCTGTGGCAATAATGCGCCCGTCCGGCACGCTCATCAGCAAACCGCCATTGGCCTTGTTGCTGCGCCAGCCCGCCGCCGTGTCGGTTTTGCCCAACGCGGTGGCAAACGCGGGTTTGCCCTCTTTCAAGGCCAAACCGTTCAAATGGCAACGGTCAGTCAAATCATACGCGGTTACAAAGGGAGGCCGCCAACGTGGCACGACACTATAAGCCGAATCTAACGTACACAAGCAGGACATGCGGGTATTGACCAGCCACAATTCGCCATCATCGGTGTAAGCCAATTCGTGGATGTCTATATCACCCGTGACATGCACCGAACGCGGCAAATAACAGGCATCATGTACAGCCCCTGGCACTTTGGCGGCTACCGCTGGCAGATTGGCATATTCCCACAACTGATAACCCGTACCGACCGCAAGACGTTCGTGGTGGGCGGCAATGCCCATCGGTTTTTCCAAGCCACAAAAATGCGTGTTCAGCACGTCATCTTGGCTTCGCAAGATAATCAATTGCCCGGCCTGATACGTTGACACCACCACCGATGCGCCCAAAAAATTCAGTAATGCAGGAAAAGATGGCGTGTGTTGGCTGGCAAACGGGATGCTCATCGGTCAGGTTCCAATGGATAGAGGTAAAAAATTAGTGGCCCAGTCAGACTTAGATGGTGCAGGCTTTAAAACTAAACCCCGCCAGGTTTTGAAAACCTGGCGGGTTTCTATGCTGTCCAAAAATCTTTTGCCAAAGATGCTAAGAACAAGACCAACTGGTACGCAAGGCGTTAATTTGTGTAATGAGAGCAGCAACTTGGCTGCCAGTGACATAATCATTGGCATCTGCCGTACCATCCGCATCCAATCGGGCCGATGCTTTCGACAATTGCCCACACGCCTGCGTATTCAATGACGCATTTTTATAATTGCCTGCGGTCAGCAACTGATTACGCAACGCATCCAGCTTAAATGTCGCTTTGGGTTCGATGCCGACTAAACCTGCACTTGTAGCTTGGGCATCAAAAAAACTGACCAAGCCACTTACGGAACTCGGCTTAGGCGTGATGCGTTCAAACGCCCCCAAATCACAAATGCCTGTAGTTGGTTGCGGACGGCTGACATAACGCTGGTCTATGGCAACACACAAGGTATTGGCGGCATTGACCGCCGGGCTTGAACCACGCAAGGCATGGGTCAAGGTAGGGCCGCCATTATCCAACAGAGGCAGTAATTTAGGATCGCCGCTTAAGGTGGTATTGCATGTGCCATCTTCAATAATCGTTTTGCCTTGAAACACGATAGAGCCGCCATAACGGGTGTTAGTGTAACAATCCCCGCCTTTTTGGCTGTTGGCGACAATACTATTAATTAAAGTCATATCCCCAGAGTTGGCAATCCCGGCGACACTGCCATAACCAATCGAGTTGTCTGACACCGTGCTATGGTTTAACGTTAAGGTGCCATCACTACTATTGGCAATGCCGCCTGTTCCCCACGAGGCCAAACTGCGGTTACTGGAAACCGTGCTGTTAGTCAATGTCATCGTGCCGCCGTTAGCAATACCACCGACACCGCTATTCGATGAGACATTACCAGAAATGGTGCTGTTATTGATGATTGCGGTGGCCGCAGGAAAATTGGCGATACCGGCACCACGGGAGGCCGTGTTGTTGGAAATGGTGCTGTTGTTTAAGGTCAGGGTACTTTGGTACATATTGGCAATACCGCTGCCATTCGAACCCACACCCACATTATGGTTACCCGTGACCGTTGAATTATTTAGCGTCAATTGACCGCTATTCATAATCGCCCCGCCATACTGATAACTGTTGCCCAAGCGTCCGCCAGTCAATTTGACTGAATTCAAGGTCAAATTGCCACCGCCAACAATCCTAAGTAAGCGGAAGTCTGGTGTCCCTTCGATTGAAACACGCTTAAGGGTGGCATTATTGCCGTTTATGGTTATAACGCTGCTAATGACTGGCAAGCCATTAGGCCCTGCATTGATATTATTTCTTTTTTTCAAAAGATAAACTTTGTTTGCCACCAAATTCAGGGTATCAGCCCCGCTACCCGCCGGACAACCGACACCCACGCCATCCATATCGGCATCGGCGTTGGCATTATTAATAGCCTCAATTAAGGAACAGTCGCCCGTCACCTCAAGTGTCGCCGCATGGCTGGCTCCTGCCGCCACCGCCAAGGCAAGTGCCAAGGCATGATATTGAAAAGGAAAATTATTTTTTAGCTTAGCCATAGCAAATCTCCGGGCAAAATGGGTAATAACAAATCAACAGGGAAAAAGGTCTTGCCAACCAACACCAATAAACCTTTCCCTCATTGGATTACGGGGCATCATAGACCCAAGTTATAAACCATTCAGTGAATTATTAACACCAGAGCATGACATTTACACATCATAAAGCGGGTGTAATATAAACGGCTATAAATCGCATCGTTTTCACTTGCCCCCAGCTTCTGCAAAAGGCAACTAAAAACTGCCGGGTAAGCTTTAAGCCATACTTCAAGCAGAAGACTTTAAAAATGCCTCAAACATCAGCAACGACCAAATGGGTGCGCTGTAATCACGTAACCCGCTTTGATGTTGGTTGACAATCCGCTCTAACATGGCGGGATCGAACAGACCACATTGCAACATGGTGTCACCTAACAGTGCAGTGCGCACTTTATCCCTTAAAGGCCCTTTGAACCAAGCATTCAACGGCACGGCAAAGCCCATTTTCGGACGGTACAAAACACTATCAGGCAAATAAGGTTCCAGGGATTTTTTGAAAATATATTTGCCTTCACGGCCTTTAAGCTTTAATTCGGGGCTGATGCCAGCCAACCATTCGACCAGTTGATGGTCAAGCAACGGCACGCGCACTTCCAAGGCGTGCGCCATGCTGGCTCTATCCACTTTGGTCAAAATATCACCGGGCAAATAAGTTTTGATGTCCAAATATTGCACTTGTGATAAAGGATGATCAGTGGGCGCATCGCGCAAATGCCGCCTAAACACCTCTACCGCTTGGTAGCCTTGCAACGCTTGTTTCAATGTTTGACTGAACAATTGGCTGCGCAATTGATTAGACATGACAGAAACGCTATGAAAATAGCCCTCGACAGAATCGCGTCCGATGGACTCTAACGTGGATTTTGCCCGGAATATCTTAGGTGCCCAATCGGCTTTCGGATAGAGCTGGCCCAATGTGCCAAATAAAGGCTTACGGATGGTGTCGGGCAAATAAGAACGCATTTTCTCTTCATTGACATGCCAACGATAGCGGCCATAGCCCCCAATATTTTCATCGCCACCATCGCCTGACAACACTACCGTGACTTGTTTTTTCGCCAATTCACAAACACGGTAAGTCGGTAATGCCGAACTGTCTGCGTAGGGTTCGTCATACAAACCCGCCAATTGGTCAATCAGGCTGAAATCATCGGGGTTCACTTGCTCGACGCGGTGCGAGGTGTGGTAACGCTCGGCAACTTGCGCGGCAAATTTTGATTCGTTGTAGGCCGGATCACCAAAAGAAATGGAACAGGTGTTGACCGGATCGGCTGATAGTCCGGCCATCATCGCCACCACGCCGCTGGAATCAACACCGCCAGACAAAAACGCACCCAACGGCACATCGGCCATCATGCGGATTTTCACGGCTTCGCGGAAGCGACCCATCAATTCTTCGCCAATGTCTTGTTCACTGCGCGGCTTGGGGTCAACGGCAAAGCGCACATTCCAATATTGGCGGGGGTGGCAATTAAGTTGGCCATGCCGTAATGTCAGGCAATACCCTGGCTCAAGCTTGTGGACATTTTTATAAATGGTTTTGGGATCTGGGATATACCCAAACCCGAAATAGTCTTCAATGGCGGTAGGATCAAGTTCGCGGGGCAAATCAGGATGGATTTTCAGGGCTTTCAGTTCAGAAGCAAAGATAAACTGCCCATTGCTTAGTTGGGCGTAATACAACGGTTTGACACCTAAACGGTCACGCGCCAAAAATAAGCTTTGTTGGTGACGATCCCAAATGGCAAATGCGAACATGCCCCGGAAGTGGTCAACACAGGCCTCACCCCAAGCTTGCCAACCATAGACAATCACTTCCGTGTCACAGTGGGTCTGAAAACTGTAACCCATTACCTCCAATTCTTTACGCACGTCCATGAAATTGTAGATTTCACCATTGAACGTGACCACGACATTCTTATCCCGGCTGTGCATCGGTTGCTGGCCGCTGCCTAGGTCGATAATGGACAAACGCCGATGCCCTAACCCCAAACCAGGTTCAGTATGGATGCCGCCTTCGTTGGGGCCACGGTGATATTGGCTTTCATTCATGCGCGACAACACATCCTTATTGATCTCGCGTTTACCCTGCAAATCAAAAATCCCGACAATTCCGCACATACTTAATCCTTATTAAAAAAAGCATCGTAAACCGCTTGGTAATTTGCCACCATCGCCACCAATGAAAAATACTCCAAAACCCGTTGCAAACCATGTACGCCATGTTGTTGCAAGGTTTTTGCATCATGGGCATAGCTTAGAATTTTCGCCGCCATCGCTTCTGGGTCGTTGGCAGGCACTAGGAATCCTGTCACGCCATCAACAACCAGCTCAGAATTGCCGCCGACATCGGTGGCAATGACTGGCAAGCCACACGCCATTGCTTCCAAGATGGAATTGGAAATGCCTTCAGATAAAGAAGGCAAGACGAACACGTCTAAGTTACGGTAAATGTCGGCAACATCACCCCGCTCACCGGGCAGCCATGCCTGCTCCGATAATGCCACCGCGTCTAACAACGCCAAGGCTTCAGCACGGAGCGGGCCGTCGCCAACAATGACCAATTTGAGACGGTTGCGCAATTCAGGCTGTTGCTGGCAGGCCAAAATAAAAGCTTTCACTAAGGTAATCTGGTCTTTGACCGCGTGCATACGCCCAATCGTACCGATGACCGTATCGGTTTCGTGGACGGCAAACGGACAATCACTTGGCAAACGTTTAGGGCTTGTCCTGGGATAAAAAATTTTAGTGTCTACGCCATTGATGATACGGACAATTTTGCGCGGGGACACGTGGATTTTTTCCAGCAAATAGCTTTCCAGATTCCGTGATAACGGTATGAAACGATGGATAAACCGCTTTAAGACCCGGCGCACCCATTGATATTTGACATTGCTGCCATCCGGGTCATTGACGACATCCCAACCATGTTCACCGTGGACACGATACCTGACACCTGCAACTAACGCGGAAAGCTGGTATTCCATCGGGCCGATATTGCGGGTATGGGCAATACTGGGCTTAAGCCGCTTCAATAAACGGTACATGCTGACAAACGAATGCCAATCTTGCCCATCTTGTTTATGGAGTTCATGGACTTCAACATCGTTGCGCGTCAGACGTTGCTTAAAATCCGTGCTGTCTTTCAGACAAATGATCGCATGGCGGTAAGCATCGGCGGGCATATTGTTGATAAGGTTGACCAGGCCATTTTCCAAACCGCCGACACCGAGGCGATAAATGATATGGGCAACCAACGGTGGTTGGCGCATAGGGGTTCCTTGGGGATGGATGATGTGCAGGAATTAGGATTGGATGGGCTATTTATCCGCGTAGCAAACCGGCAAGTTGGTGGACATTTTGCTGCCAACTGAAACGGTCTATGACAAACTGGCGGTTGGCTTCAACAACGGGGGTGAATGGCTTTTTTAAGGCTTCCGACAATTGCCTTACCATACCGTCCGCATCATCGCTGATCGCCATCGTCAAACTTGGGTTAGTATTTTCATAGGGGATGCCTTCCATCGCCGCCGGGGTGGCGACAATGGCTTTTCCCATCGCCATCGCTTCCAGCACTTTGTTTTGGATGCCACGGGCAATACGCAAAGGAGCGACGGCAAGACAGGCATGGGCTACATAGGGACGCACATCGTCAACCCGTCCGGTAACAGTGATGCAAGGGTTTTCGGCCAGTTCCAGCACCGCTTTGCTAGGATTACTGCCGACAATGAAAAACTTCAACCCAGGATACTCGTTTTGCAAACCTGGCAACACCGCATTGGCAAACCACACAACGGCATCAATATTCGCCCAATAATCCATCGCCCCGGTGAACACCAGCACCTGATCGCCCGCTTGATAAGGGCATGGATAATCGTGATAGGGGGAAAAATACTGTGTGTCCACACCATTATTCACAAAACCGATTTTATCGGCCAAATCAGGTGTGAGTTTTTTGAATAAGCCCGCTTCTTGTTCGGAGACAAAAAAGCTAGTTTTGGCACGGGCGGCAAGCTGTTGTTCATAAGTGAGCAAATAACGGGCCTCACGTTGATAAACCCAACGGGCAATGCCCCGTTTCTTTTCGGCATATTGCCGCCATTTGTCAGAATCGACATCGACATAGTCAACAACCATATCAACCTGATGATGGGGCTTTATAAAGCGAGCCATCACCGAAGAAAACACCAACACTTTACGGATACGATGGGTTTTGATGGTGTCATCGACCCAGGTTTGCAGGGCTGCATTTTGATAATAAGGCAAACTTAACGGCTGCCCAGTCAAAAGTCCTTGCAGGCTGTTGATTTTTGCTGGAAAGGCTTGCAGTTTTTGGTAGCAGGTATCCGCGCATAATGCATCCACGTCGTCGGTGTAACGCCAATCATAGGGATCATCAATGAACGTCCCCAGATAGATATTAAACTCGTCGGCCAAATATTTTAGGAAATGGTAAGAGCGGATTTTGTCGCCTTTGTTAGGCGGAAAAGGAATCCGATGCACCAAGAAGAGCAGGTTTTCCATGCCCTACCCCAAATCTTTTGATAAAAACGGGCCTATAAATTGGCTGATCGGCAACGGCAGCTTTTTCCATGCAGCTATAAAGAATTGGTATTTGGGGTTTAATGGATTGATGTCCGGCAATTCAGTGGCTTTAACTAGGTAAAATTCATAAAACAAGGGTTCAGGAATAAACCCCCAATTCTTTTTAAAACTGTAGGAACCTGTGCCGATTTTGCTACGCCCGTAATCGAAAATTTTCACGCCTTTTTCGACGGCGCGGCGCATGACTTCCCAGTACATAAAATCGTTCCCTTTCAAATCCCTGGCCAATTCGGTGCCACCACCATAATACGGCAACACTTCATCACGAAAATAAAAATTCATGACGCTGGCAATCAGTTTTCCCTGATGTTCCACACTCAACACTTCGCATTGGTTGCCAAACACGTCTTTCAATAGGCGGAAATATTTTTTGGGGAAAACGGGCGTGCCTAAGTTTCGGACGCTTTCGGAATAAGCTAAATGCAAACGTTCGACATCATCATCGATGACACTCACCAAACCCGCATCTATGCCCTTCCTGACCATAGCCCTTTGTTTGCGCGGAATGGCCAGCAGGTTTTTTTCGACATCAGGATCAAGTTGTTTGCGGAAAGTAACGTACAAATCTTTGTAAGGCCGCTCAGGATGTATGCGCTCACGATGCCTTAATTCCAACGCATCAACACCTAATTGCTGGGCCAAGCGGATGGCTTCGGCATCAAGCACTTCATAACTGGCAATATTGTCGGCGACAATGCCGCCGTAAACACAAAACGCATTAGAGACCAAGCTATTGCCGAACAGTCGGCTATTGATATGCACTAATGGCAAAATCCCGGTAATTTGCCCCTCATGTTCGGTATACAGATAATAAGTCTTATGGCCAAACGCTTTCTCAATGACGGTTTTCCAACCGGATAAATGAAAGAAAGTGGCTTCGGGATGGCTATTGACGAATTTGTCCCAAGCCTTGAAACCGGAGGTTTCTAAAGTGTGGATCATGTGGCTGGCCTTTTTCATAAAAACACCTTCGCCATCGTATCCCATTCAAAATCAGCCAATAATTGGCCAATGCGGCTCTCCATCCGATGTAAATTAAGGTAATGGCGGAAGCGTGTTTTGGCATTGAGTCCCGATTGACGGGGTTGCTCAGGGTCTATTTCCCAAGGATGAAAATAAAAAATGCCCGCTTGTTGCTCCTTACCATTGACACGACGAAACGCCCATTTAGATAGGGCATAAGGGTAAAAGCGGAAAAAACCGCCGCCACCGCAGGGCATGTTTTTCTGCCCTAAACGCAAGGTTGTAATGGGAATTTCCTTGAAATCAGGATGTTCGGCCACAGGCGAATAGATAAAACGGGGGGCGTCCGGTATCCCATAAAGGTCATGTTTGACTGGATAAATGCTGGAACTGTAACAAAAACCCAACGCTTGAAGAATGTCCAAAGCCCACAAATTATTATTGTTAATCGAATAACTGGCGGCACGGTAGCCTAGTACGGCAACACCACCAATATCTTCTAATATCTGCTTGCTTTTGGCCACATCGTCACGAAATTGCGCGGGGGTCTGTTCTGTAACACGGATATGTTGGTAGCCGTGGCAAGCCAATTCATGGCCTTCGGCGACGATGCGTTTGACAAGTCCTGGATAACGTTCAGCAACCCAACCGAGTGTGAAAAACGTCGCATGGACACCTTGTTTGCCGAACAGATCAAGAATACGGTGGGTGTTGTGTTCAACACGATGTGGCAAACTGTCCCATTGACTTCTTTCTATATAAGGTTCAAATGCAGAAACTTGGAAGTAATCTTCAACATCGACTGTCATGGCGTTTTTGATGTTCACGATTATTACCGCCCACTAGATAATTCAATCATTAAAAAAATTGGCAAGCTAATCCCTCACCTAAAAACGGCTTTATGCCATTTTGCCATGTTAGGGCTTGGGTTCTTGATGGTACACATTGAGGACTTGATAAATGTCAGCCAGCATATTTTCCAATACCAAGACCCGCTGCTCTATATGACCAGAAGATGGTTTCAATCTCATATGCGATTTGGAAGAACCTTTTCCATAATCATCGTCATCCTCGATGAGCTCTTCTTCGACAATATCATCAATGACTTTTTGAATAATCGCCGCATCAATAGTTTGCAATTCATCAAGAAAACCAAACATCATGACCCTTTCACATAAAGTATTGATTTTTCTTGGAACGCCTTTGGAATGATCAAAGATTAACGGAAAGGCATCCTCTTCAAATTCTGGTGAATGCTGCCATCCTGCCCTTTTTAGCCGAAACAGGATATAGTTTTTGGTTTGTTCTTCGTTTAGGGATTTGAGCTGGTAGGTGGCAACAACACGTTGCCGTAGCTGCTCCATTTCAGGTAAGGCCAAAGTTTTGTTAAATTGTTTTTGGCCGACCAGAAAAATTTGTAACATGGTTTTACCAGAACGCTCAAAATTAGACAACATCCTAAGCTCTTCCAAAGAATGCTTCGGCAAATTTTGTGCCTCATCCACAATTAATAATACGCGTTTGCCTTTGATATGCTGTTCGACAAAAAACCGCTCTATCCTATCGAGGATTGTCGCTTTGTCATCGCCTTCATAGGGGACATTCAGGGTGCTTGCAACAACCCTTAATAGGTCGTCCGCACCGACCTGTGAAGATACAATCAACCCCAATGTCACTTTTTCACGATTAATGCTGCTTACCAATTGTTTGATGAGCATGGTCTTTCCAGTACCAGGCCTCCCAGTAATGACAATAAAGCCTTCACCTTGAGTGATGCCATAACGCATATAAGCCAAAGCCCTTTTATGGACTTCGCTTTTAAAAAAGAAATCACTATCAGAATTAAGCTGGAATGGCTTCCTGCTTAAATGATAAAAGCCGTCATACATGTCAAAATCTCATAAATAAGCTGGCGGTGGCGCGATTTTCTTCATAATTATTGTTGTCAATTGCTGAAGATTGATCGAGATGGCGGTATTCTAAACGCCCGTTTAGCCGATTGGTAATAGACCTGTTCAAGCCTACAGAAAAATCATACCGGTTGTCATTCCGTGGTGAATCCCGCTCAATCTGTTGCCAGCGTGGACTGATAAAAGCACTAGTTTTCGGTGCAAATTGCCAGTTCCAATTTGCAGTAAGCCCACTGACTTTTTCATGATCCCCAGTAAATTGGTAAGACCTGTCTTGATTGAATGCGCTGAGAAAAACACTACTTTTTCCTGAATTAAAGCGCACAGAAAAATTCCATGTTTGAGTTTCAATCACCTGATCAGTTTGGGTTGGAAAATAAATAGGAAATTGTACAGGTTGGTTGATAAGGGGGTCTGGATTTATATCGACAGTAATAAAACGTTGTTCTAACAATAGCGTCTGGACGGTTGTCGTGTCATTAATATGGGTTAATGACCAAGTTGACATTAACGTGCGGTAATTTAAAGCTGTCTGCCAAGTTTGTCCTGAGTTTGTGCCAATTTGATTGTCACGAAAAGTTGTAAGCCAACTTAATCGGCTCATCGGATTTAAACTTAATGTAATATGTGAATTATTGCCAAAACCGACTTCTATATTAAACAATTGGCTAGGTATCCATTGGATGCCGGCAGTATAAAAAAATCCATTGTTAGTTCGCAATATCGTTGACTGAAAACTGTTTGCACTCTGTCCTCCTTGCACGAACACATTGATATGTTTATTTAAATACGTCCTTATGATCGCATTCGAACGTTGAAAACCCACATCGTTTCCGTTTGCCCTAAAGTTATCGTTGTTTATGTAAGAAACATTCCAGCTAAACCGCCTAAATTCAGAACCACTATTCAAATTCAACGATTCCCTTAAACTTAACGTGTCTGAAATGCCGGCAACCCCAGACGAACTGATTTGATCAGTGCTTAATGTATCAACATTAACCAGAAAATTACCGTTAGCAAAATTCCCAAAATGTGGCGTCCAACTCGGAGAAAGGCTAAATGTATTGACATTTGTCCTATTTCCAGAACCAGAAATATTGTCATTGGCTATTTGTGCATTACTGATGTTTTGCTGGCTAATTGAGCTATTGGCATTCAGGAAAAATTTATTGGGAACTATCGTATTGCTAGTATTGAACCGCAATTGGTTAAACGTTTTAATATCATCATTGCCCAACGCATTGAACAAATTTTGCATACGGTAATTCAAATTTAAAGTATTTAATCCTGAAAATCTGGTAATGGCGATATTAGGACTTAATTCGGTCACAAAAGCCCCCAATTCCTTCCCCGAACCTGCGAATTTGATATTATCGGAGTACGTTTCTTGAAATTGCAAAGTCGGAATATAAGTCCAGCTTCCTTTTGCATACGAATGATTTGAAAATAAACAGAACACTATGGCTGTCAAGCCACTTAAGCCCAAAAAGCCATGGTCATGCGTCCATGAACGGGCTTTGCAATGACAACCTTTTGAAATCCGAATGGATTTTTTCATTTCAGTTGGTTCGATAAAAGTCAAAAATGACAACGTTTTAAGAAAAGTTATAATTTAAAATCAATGCGTTGCATACTGGCCGTACCCATACCCATAATAATAGCCATCACTTAAGCTAATCATCGTTTTGTTGAATACCAACAACACGACATCACAAGTTGATAATTTACTGACTGATTCCATGACCATGCTTTGCAGGGTTTTTTCGGCTTCGACCACCAATACGACTTGACCGACTAATTTTGCCAATACTTCACCCTGAGTCGCTGCAAGCAAAGGCGGGGAGTCGAAAATCACTATCCGGTCAGGATATCGGTTACTTAATTCTTCGGCAAACAAAACCATTTTATTACTGTTTAGCAATTCGGTGGAATATTTATGCAATTTACCTGCCGGAATAATCCGCAGCCCTGGCATATTGGTTGCCAGTTCTATATCCGAATAAGCAACATTATCACTTTCCAGATAATCAATTAAACCCAACCGTGATGAAGAATTGATGCCTAAGCGTTTTGCGATAGAGGGCCTTGCAACATCCGCATCAATCAGCAAAACTTTTTTATCACGTTCATTTGCAATGCTTAAAGCTAAATTGATGGCTGTGAACGTTTTGCCTTCTCCAGGAATACTACTGGTGACCAATATTAAATTCGAACGCTCAATGCCTACGCTTCCTGTCCCAAACGCATTATAAACGAGAGGGCGTTTGATATTCCTGTATTCCTCTATGGTCTTAGTATTGACATCACTAGGCGTGACAAAACCTAATTCGGCAAGCCTTACCCAGTCAATTTCGACCCTTTCTTGCTGTCCTGAGCCTATATCTTTAAATTTCTGCGTATTTTCATTCACTGCCAACATAGGTTGGTCGGCTTGGGAAGCCTCAGAATTTGGTGGCATTTGGGGAGAAAAGTCAATCTCATCAATTTGCCTTTGCTCTGTTTGAAAAGATTTGTTGACGGCCTTTTCAAGTACACTTTCAGATTGCTCAGAAACCGGAATATCGTCGTCCACGTCCTGAAATGAAAGCGTTTCTAGCGATACATCAGAATTGTTAGCACCGCCTTGTTGTTCTAATATCTCTGATTTGTTGACGGTTTTTTCAATAATGCTCATCAGTTCTCTCTCGGATTTTCTATTGGAAACGTTGCAACAATTTGAGAAAAAAAGATACATCAATATGTAAAATGTCAATCATCATAAAACAGATATAAATTGCAATAAGTCCGAATGTTGAAAAGCTGTATCTAAATATTTCTTGCTTGCTTCTTTTGGCATCAAGATCACTTAATTTCATTGAGACGCTGCCAAGCACAGGTAAACCTGTCATTTGCCTAAGCTGGGCTGTGGTCATTACCGTCGGCCTAATCAAATAAATGACAAATGCAACAACAAAACCTATACCAACTCCAATAACCAAGACAAAGCTATCCAAAAGTGGCCTTGGCAGGGAAGACGGTTCCAGCGGCATATCTGGAGCATCAGCAATTTTAAACTTTAACGACTCAGCCTGGTCGTCCACTTTTTTCGATAAATTGGCCTGTTCCTTACTGGCCAGTAATTGCTCATAATTTTTCTTGATGGTTGCATAGTCCCTGTTCAAATTTTGCACTTCAGTTTCGACGGAAAGACGGGTATTCAATTCGCTCTTCGCCTGCTCCAAACGTTGTTCAAGGATATTAACCCGTGATTGTACCGAGGCGACGTTGGCATCGGCTTCATTTAAAGCGATTTTTATTGACTGCGTATAAGGATTGGTCATGACAGAACTGTCAAGCCCCCCCGCCTGTGCCATTTTTGTCCGTTTTTGTTCACTTATTTTTTCAAGATCCTTGATAGTTTTTTCAAGATGCGCCACTTCAGGGTGGTTGGCAGTGTATTTGATTAACAAATCATCCTTGCGTAATTTTAGCTCAGCTATTTTTTCGTCTTCCACAGTAACTTGCTGTCCATTTGCCAATTCTCCCAACTCATCATCTGAGGAGACCAAAGCTTCATCAAGCTGTTGTTTTAAAGCCTGTTTTCTTGAAACAGCCTCATCCAACAACAGTTTGGCATCTTGTAAGACATCGGCCATTCCTTTCAATTGATCAACTTGGCTGCCCTGACCTGACAATAGAGCCAAATTGGTGCGCATAAAATTTTCCCTTGCTTTCTCCGCATTGCGCAATCTAGTTTCATATTCTTGGATTTGCTTGTCGATAAAGTGGTGGGCGGCATCAGCGCCTGACATAGTTGACAGCTGGGTTTGTTCGGAGAAAACGGTCAATACCGCTTGGACTACATTTTTTGCCAAATCGGGATTATCGGAAGAATATTTGATCGAGAAAATATCATCCCCAACTGCGGTGATCTTAATGTCTTTTTTTAAATCTTCCATTAAATTAAGCTGATCGACAGGGCTTTTTACTCTTTTCTCTAAATCGGACAGGTGGATAATCTGCTCGACATTACTTTTGGTAAACATCAATTGCTGCATGACACGTAGCAAGGCCCTGACATCAGACTCTATCGTCATCCCTCTCATTAAAGGCCTCAGCATGGTACTGGTTTCAACATGTACTTTAGCTTCGGAAGTATATTGCCTTGGGATCACCAGCACGATAATCCATCCGCTTATGCAAATTATCCAAGCCAAAAAAATGGCTATCCATTTGTATCTTAATGTTCCTCTTAAGTAAAAAAGGAATTCAGTTAGTTGCTGCTGCATATCAGTTTCGTTGTTTAGGAAATTATCACTTGCATATCAAAAAAATGCTTCAGGAATGATGACAATATCACCGGGCAAAATTTTCACGTTAGCTGATAAATCAGCATCATCAATCAGGTCATCAATCCTAATTCCAAATTGCTGCATTTCGCCATTAATATTTCGCACGATACTTGCTCGATTGCCATCAGCAAACAACCCTAACCCCCCGACTTGTATCATCAAATCCAATAAAGTCATGTCTTTTTTATAGGGAAACGAGCGGGCTGAAAAACGAGACCCTCCGCCGCCGCCAAATCCTCCGCTGCCCATACCACCTAATCCGCCACCTAACCCACCGATCCCGCCGCTACTGATACCGCCTGATCCACCACCGCCACTAAAACCACCGCCACCGCTTAACTGGCCGATAATCCTTACTTGTTGGCTGTAAACCCCTTGAAAACCGGTGACCATAATAACAACTTGCGGATCACGCACAAATTTGGATAAAGATTTTTCCATAACCCGCGCCAATTGTGCGGGTGTTTTTCCGCTGGCTTGCAAATCTTCGGCAAGTGGTATGGTTATTTTGCCATCAGGTCTGACGACTGCCGTGGTTGATATGTCAGGGTTTCCCCAAACATAAATGGAGATGCCATCACCTGGCCCAATGATGTACGTATAGTCGGAAGGAATTTTCGCATCATCATCAAGAGTCAATTGTTGATGGCCACAACCTAATAACATGGCTGTCATCAAAGGCAGCAGAAATATCCTGATTTGAAAAAAACACACCTTCATTTCCTGATCCTAACCCTGAGAATATCAAAAAGAGAATTTAAATGGGACATAAAAAAATTGCCGCCAAACAATCAAAGCCGCCATAACGTTATGCCTTCCGGTATATTGGCACGATCTAGTTTAGATTTTACATCAACGACTATCCCTGTTTGGTTTTCTAACAATCCAGAGACATAAGCCCACGATTTTTCAACAAAATAAGCATGAGGTACAACTAATAGCACCGCATGCGCCGGTAACAAGCAGTTTTCGTCGCCAACCGTCTCAACGGCGTACTCTTCCATAATTTCATGGGCATCCGCTAGAGGGTCAAAAATTTGCAAATGTATGCCATAGTCTTGCAGTTCCCTGACGATATCAATCGCCCGGGTGTTCCTAATATCAGGCACATTTTCTTTAAAGGTAAAACCTAATAAAGTGACCACACTACCTTTTACGCATCGCCCTGACTTGATTAATTCCTTGACAGTTTGGCTGGCGATGAAGCTACCCATGCTGTCATTAATGCTACGTCCAGATAAAATGACCTGGGGCGTGTAACCTAATGTCGTAGCCTTATACGTCAGATAATACGGGTCTACACCAATACAATGGCCTCCAACTAACCCCGGTTCAAACGGGAGAAAATTCCATTTCGACGCGGCGGCGGCAAGCACATCTTGGGTATCTATGCCCATTTTATTAAAAATTAATGCCAATTCGTTCATTAGGGAGATATTCAAATCCCTTTGTGTGTTTTCAATCACTTTAGCCGCTTCTGCAACTTTAATTGTTGCGGCCTTGTATACCCCTGCCGAGACTACGGATTGATAAACCGCAGCGACAATATCTAGCGTTTCAGGAGTATCACCTGACACCACTTTCATAATGGTTGTGAATGTATGCAACTTATCACCAGGATTGATACGTTCAGGGGAATATCCCACGAAAAAATCAACCCCCCATTCCAAGCCTGACTCCCGTTCCAATACTGGGATGCAATCTTCTTCAGTGGCACCAGGATAAACCGTTGATTCATAAACAACGATGTCACCTTTTTTCAGCTGCCGCCCAACAGTTTTTGAAGCATTCAATACAGGTGATAAATCAGGCTGCTTAGCATGGTTAACGGGAGTCGGCACGGCAATAATATGAAAATCAGCGAGGCGCAAATCATTGGCATCACTAGTAAACATCACATCCGAGGCCGTCAAAGCCGCCACGTCAACTTCATTGGTGCGTTCAATGCACGCCTTAAGCTCATTAATCCGAGTCGGGTTGATGTCAAAGCCTATCACTTTTTGGCTTTTGCCAAACTCAACCGCAACTGGTAGCCCGACGTACCCCAAGCCAATTACCGAAATTTTTCTGCCGTGCCCGTTCATTAATCAATCCTATAAAACTTTTTATACCATTCAACAAAATTGCGTATACCATCTTCAAGCAATGTACTGGGCTTATAATCAAAATCATTGACCAAATCAGAAACGTCGGCATAAGTGTCTGGAACATCACCTAATTGCAGCGGCAAAAGATTCTTAATGGCGGTTTTGCCCAAACATTTTTCTAAGGTTTCAATGAAAGTCAATAAGTGCACTGGATTGTTATTGCCTATATTATATACACGATAAGGCGCTTTGCTCGTGCCAGGGTCAGGAGATTCACCAGACCAAGCCTTGTTAGGTAGAGCCGGTTTATCCAGTACCCTGATAACGCCTTCAACAATATCGTCCACATAAGTGAAATCACGCCGATGGTTCCCGTAATTGAACACATCAATCGGTTTTCCTTCTAGTATGCTGCGGGTAAATAGGAACAGTGACATATCTGGCCTTCCCCATGGGCCGTAAACGGTAAAAAACCGTAACCCTGTGGTTGGCAATTGATACAAATGGCTGTAAGTATGCGCCATCAGTTCATTCGCTTTTTTACTTGCAGCATACAGTGAAACCGGATGATCCACATTATGGTGGATCGAAAAAGGCATATTGGTGTTAGCCCCATAAACAGAACTGGAGGAGGCATACGCTAAATGTTCCACGCCATTATGCCGGCAACCTTCCAAAATATTAAGGAAGCCGACGATATTAGCATCAATATACGCCTGGGGGTTAGTAATGGAATATCTTACTCCGGCTTGTGCCGCCAAATGCATAACCCTTTGAAATTTACCGTTAGCGAAAAGACTTTCAATGTGTGCCTTGTCTGCAATATCTGCCTTAATAAATTTAAAGTTTTCATGGGACTTTAGACGATCTAAACGGGCTAATTTCAAATTGACATCATAATAGTCGTTAAGATTGTCAATTCCAACCACCTCATCCCCTCGCGCCAATAATCGATGGCTGAGTGTAGATCCAATAAACCCAGCCACACCAGTTACCAATACCTTCAAAATTATCTCCTAGATAAATCCGATGCGATTATTAAAAGATTAATGCTCTTTTTTTATGATTTCCGCCAGCAAAGACTCGGCGGCGCTTTTGTCAGGAAAATTGCCTTTCGTTTTAGATAATTCAATAGCTTGTTTTAATTCCGATCTTGCCAAGGAGGGGTCGCCATTTTTATATTGGGCAACACCTAAATGATATCTAAAACCTGGCACTTCGGGAGCCGCAGTAACGATTTGATTGAGCATTCCCAAGCCTTCTTCGATCCGATTTTGTTTAATCAAAATCCAAGCGTAGGTGTCCCTAAAATATAACTGTTCAGAATCCTTAAATTTAAATGCTAACTGTTCTGCCCTATCCAGTTGTTCTTTATCGTTTGAATTTTCACTTAGTAATGAAGCTAAATTATTAATGGCTACATCTAAACGAGGGTTTCTTTCAACTAACCGCTCATAGAGTTTGATGGCTAAATCACGCTGCCCTTGACTTTCATATATGGAAGCCAATGATAATGACAATTCAGGGCTATCAGGTATTTTTTCCAGACCTGATTTATAAGCAGCGATAGCTGCTGATTTGTCATTTTCCGCTAATTTCAAATTTGCGAGCAAAGCATACAACCGGGGAATCCTAGATTCTTTTTGGATAAGCAGGTTTAACACCGATACGCCTTTAGCATAGTTTTTTTCTGCACCATATAACTCTGCGAGCAAGATACCCGCTGAAAAATTTTGGGCATTCTGGGCAAGCTCATCATTCAGATAGGCGATCATCTCATTACGTTTGCCTAATTTTTCATAACAACGCCCAAGACTGACTAGCGCATCACTATTTTCAGGATATTTTTCCAACAACGTTTTATATATAGGGATTGCTTTTGGGCACTCCCCTTTCTCTTGTAAAATTTGGCCTTCCAAAAATTTACCGAGATCTTTTGCAAGAGGATTAGCGACATTGTTTATTTGCTGGACAACAATCTTAGCATCATCCCAATTTTCTTCGGACATGTTGATTTTTGCCAGTTTTTCTAACAAAACCAAATTATCCGGCTTTATTTTTAAAGCTTTACTTAATAAATCTTTAGCATACTTAATGTCTTTAGTCGCAAGGGCTTTGTCATAAACATAAACCAGGGCTTCAAAGTTTGCTGGATTTAATTCTAACGCTTTAGTAAAGTTTTTGTCTGCTTCTTTTTTGTTATCCTTAATTAAATTGGCTTGAGCCAGCAAATACAGAACCTCATCCGAATTTGGATTTGCCCATGCAATTTTATTAAGTATTTCAATAGCCTCATCCGGTAATTGTTTGGCAATATAAAGTCTGGCCTTCAGGATATTGGCAACTTGATAGTCAGGTTTCGCGGCCAATATTTCATCGACGATTTTACTGGCGGCATCATAATTTTTACTTTCAAGGATATTTTTTGCTAACTTTGATTTAGCGGCATATCCAATATTTGAATCTTTTTCAGACGCAATGACCTGATTTAATACAGCATTGGCTTCATCGTAATTTTTCCTTACAATCATCCAATCTGCAAGTTCGAGCAGTATCTTATATTGAGTTTTTGATTCATTGACAAAACGATGGAACTGGTCAAGTGTTTTATCTTGAGAGTCGGTGGCTAAAAAATCAAGCAACAATAGTTTTGGCTTTGCGTCTGCCGGATATTTGGTAACGACTTCCCGCAATAGGTCTTCAGCTTCTTTTTTGTTGCCCAATTGGGTATAAACTTTAGCCAGCATGACCTTGTAATCAGGATTGTCAGGATAAATCCCTATTAAGCGTTTATAGTCAGAAACGACCGAATTGAAATCATTTTCTTTGGCATGAAGTTGAATTTTAAACAACTGGAAAGCCACATTTTTTTCATCTAGCCGAATCGCAGCGTTAATGTATTCAATGGCTTTTTTCAAATCATTCTTTTCGGCATAAATTAACGACTTTAATGACAAAGCATCAATTTGATTCGGTTCGCCTTGCAAAATTTGGTCTAGGACTTTTTCACCATCAGCTAGTTTTTTCTGGCTAATATAAGACGAGGCTTTTAATGTCAAGCCTTTTAAATCTTGTCCATTTTCTTTCAAAATAAACTCTGATTGTTCCATTGCCTTAACGGGTTCACCAAGAAGAAGCAATACGTTTCCGAGTTTAGCCCTAGCCTCGATATTATTTGGACCCAATTCGAGCGACTTAATCAGATTTTCCTTCATTGTCTTATATTGATGATTTTTTTCATCAAGCAAGGCCAAGTAATAATAGGTTTGGGCAGTATCTTTGTCTGATTGGCTTGACGTTTCCAATTCTAGCTTGGCTTTATCATATTCACCTTTATTCAGATATTCGATTCCCTTTTGCAAATGTTCTTTCCCATCTTCTTGATTATTGCATCCCTCTGCCATGAATAATGTCAGAAAAATTGCACTGATCATCAGTTTTTTATTAGCGTATCGAATATCGTTCATTTTCTTAACCTACCAAAAGTGTAATTTTTAAAGCTTACGTAACAATAAATTGGTTTTACAACCAATTTTTGAGTATAGATTTTAACAGAGTTCGGAAGATGGGGGCTAAGCTATAAAAACTTAGTCAATTTTAGCAACTGATTTTTACAAAAACCTCATGGTACAAAAAATATGTAAGCCTATGATTCTTTATATATTTACAAAGTAATTACGCCGTAAAACTTATATTAAATTACTTAAGGGCGTTATAAGAAATTTTTCTTATAAAATAAAAAAGCCCATTAATGGGCTTTTTTATTTTTGTTACGGCCTTATTGTTTATTTTCCAATATTGCTTTTGCCATGTTTTTTTGCTGTAAAGTGCCTTTTTCAAAAACTTCTTGAGCAATTTCAATAGCGGCTTCTTTATCTCCCATTTCTATATAAGCCATTGCCAAATCCAACTTAGTATCAATTTGATCCATGTTGCTCAGATTGACGATGCCAAAATTTTCCAACCGCTGTTCTTCACTAAACCCTAGAGTCGGGTCATTGAAATCTATATCGATACTCAGTGAATTGTCACGGTATAAATCAGGCTGGGATGGGCTGCTATCTTGAATTTCAATCGCTGGAAAACTTTCCGATTTTAAAGCTGATGGCACTAATTCTTCCGTCATAATGGCTGAATTTTTGCCGCCAATATCAGCACTAATATCGCTAAAATCAAATTCAAGTGATGCAAAGCCATTATCAGATTCGGTAGGCGATATTTTGTCATCTGCTGGTTTATCCAAACCGAAATCACTTAAATCAAAACTAAAATCTAAGCTTTCGAAAGAGGCGTCTTTGGGCAAAGAAGAGACATCGGCAGTTGACGTCCGGGAGGAATTATTTTCAATAGATGATAATGTCGGCTTATCGAATTTCAAAGAATTCAATTCGAAATCAATCCCTTGGTTGTCATCAGGGGTATCAAGGGAATCTTGCCGATTGCTTAAATTGACTGTTACTGGCTTCTCAAACTCAATATCAAACATACGGTCTGCTGGATTGCTTGAGTCTTCGTTGTAAAACAATTCTTCGAAAGAGGCTAAATCAAAATCCATTTCATCGAGTTTTGCTTGCCCTTCATCGTTTACAGAAGGCTGTCCTAATCCTACCACATCTTTTTTAAGGTCTAACGGCTCAACACTTTTTGATGAGAAGAATATCGAATCGGGGCATATTTCCGTACCCATCTCGGTCACTTTCGCCCAAAATACGCCATCATCTATTTTGCCTTCGTCAATCAATTCAGTGGTGTATTTTTCGAAAGCCTCCTTATTTTCGTTAGCATAAAAAATCTCAAGCAATTTCAGCTTAAAGTCATCTCGTACAGGCTGTTCTTCAATTGCATGGCGCATGAGGTCTTCAGCCTGTTGATAGCGTCCATAAGCCAAATAAACATCTGCCTCGGAAATCGGATCAATTTCGGCTTGATCCATATCAAAGACATCGAATTCACCACTATTGAAATCGCTGACAAATAAGTTATCACTTGAACCTGCTTCGGCAGCTTGGTTTTCTTCATATTGCGCCTGATCAGCCAAAAACTCGTTAGGTTTGGATTTATTGGCATTACTAGATAATTCAAACGAGCCGACATATTCATCTTTACGCTTTTGTTGCCAATACCAAGCCAACAGACCTAATAAACCCACCCCAAATATAGTCGCTCCAAAATAAGACCAACTGAACGAATCGTCCGCTTCGGGTGCAGACACTCTACGGACAGGTGGAGGAGCAACCGGTTTTGATGGAGCCTGAACTGCGGGTGGCTCCTTATTGGAAGTAAGATCACCAGAAGTTGGTTGTGAAACTTGCGGCTGGATAGATTGAGACGGCGTAAGTGCTGGTGAAGCCGTTTGGCCTGACCCAGGAACGGCAGGCGATTTTGGAATCAAATTGACGGGAACTTTGGGTTGGCTTTGGTTTTGCAAAGCCGCCAATTGCTGATCCTTTAGAGCAATTAATTCTTGCATTGTCGCCAACTGCTTTTCTAAAGCAGTAATTTTTGCCGTTATGACATCATTGGCAACAGACTGTTGCTTTGTGGCATTAGACGACGGCAAAGGCACCGGCTCGATAGTTTTGGCTGTACTTGTTTGGCTATTGCCAGCGACAGTTGCATTTTCCCGTACAACATCTTGGGAAGGGGCGCTCAACGTCAATTGGTTGTCAAGAGCATCTTCGCCTTCTGGATGCTTCTCCAATCGAGGCACAGAAGATGGGCTTGCCCAAGCCTGCATTTGACGGTTAAATTCGTATGATGCTTCGCTTTTTGGCAGCTTAAGTATTGCTTCGTTGCTAGGGATTTTAAGCGTTTTCCCAACAAGCAGCGCGTTTACGTTTGCTTTATAAAATGCATTTTGGTTGGCATCGTATAATGCAATTATCGCTTGCTCCAGAGATACGCCAGTACTTTGCGATACGGATTGGGCTATTTTCCAAAGCGTGTCATGCTTAGTTGTCGGGCCATAAGTACCACCACCCGCACTAGCATTGACCCTAATACGTGGTTTTTGGGGTATTTCAGGTCTGGGTGCGGAAGAAGGGGCTTTTATGGAAGGCTTAGGTTGGTAGCTCTCAAAGCTGTCGGCGGCCCGATAAACCGGAGTGGATGCCTGCACATATTCGCTGGGAGGGTCAACAAGCACCGTAAATTCGCGAAACAAATCTCCTTTAGGCCAACTGACTTGCATCAAAAAATCTAAAAAAGGTTCTTTTAAAACCTCTCTGGAAGTCACTTTAATGACAATACGCTTGCCATTGCTTTCTATAGTTTGAAACCTAAGCTTAGAAAGGAAATAACTCCAAGGAATGCCGGTCTCATCAAATTTATCAGGGGAAGCAAGGTTGACTTTAATGTCAGACGCTTTTTCGCCGGCTGACAAAAATAGTTCGATCTCTGCATCCACATTTTGATTAAGGGCTGAATGCAATTTAATCTCGCCTATCCCTAAAGGATAAGCGCTAGCCGGTACCAAAAATGATACAACCGCTAAAGTTTTAGTTAAATTGCGCACACCGCTCTCCTTCAAAATAGTTACCACAGCTTTTTACCATAAATGGCCAATTGTTAAACTAATCTTAGACTAGATGTGATTTTTTACCAGCACTTCCGCTATTTGTACACTGTTTAAAGCAGCACCTTTGCGGACATTATCGCTGACCACCCACAAATCTATCCCAAAAGGGTGGGAAATATCGTCCCTAATACGTCCTACAAAGACATCGTCATGGCCTGATGATTCTGTGACGGCAGTCGGATAGCCCCCGTCTTTACGGTCATCCATAACAGTGACACCCGGTGCTTTTTCAAGCAATGCACGGACAGCAGCGGCATCAATTTTTTCACGTGTCTCGATATGCACTGCTTCCGAATGGCCATAAAAAACAGGCACTCGGACTGCCGTCGCATTGACCCTAACGGTATCATCTCCGAGGATTTTTTTGGTTTCCCAAACCATTTTCATTTCTTCTTTGGTATAGCCATTATCCAAAAAAACATCAATTTGGGGCAAGACATTAAACGCAATCTGTTTAGGGTAAACACGGCTAGAGATAGGCTGCATATTCAATAGACTGGTTGTTTGCTTGACTAGCTCTTCGATAGCCTCCTTGCCAGTCCCTGAAACCGCCTGATAGGTACAAACATTGATCCTTTCAATCCCAACCGCATCATAGATGGGTTTTAGTGCAACTAACATTTGGATAGTTGAGCAATTTGGATTGGCAATAATGCCTCTATTTTTATAGTCGGCAATTTTTTCTGGATTGACTTCCGGCACAACTAATGGAATATCATCGTCGTAACGGAATTGTGACGTGTTGTCGATAACCACACAGCCTGCTGCTGCGGCTTTCGGCGCATATTCCGCCGATACTGACGCGCCCGGCGAAAACAAACCAATTTGGGCTTTGGAAAAATCAAACGTCGCCAAATCCTGGACTACCAAGGAACTGCCTTTGAAAGGTATCCTTTTTCCTACCGAATTGCTGCTCGCCAAGGCATAAACTTCACCGACCGGAAAATTGCGTTCTTCGAGAATGGCCAGCATGGCTTCGCCCACAGCTCCGGTGGCACCCACTACGGCAACATTATAAAGCTTAGTCATCACGCGTCCTCTTTTAAAGCAGAAATTACAGCCTCACCCATTGCTACGGTGCCGACCTTTTGCATACCATCAGAATAAATGTCCGCCGTGCGGATATTAGCATCCAATGCTTTATTTACAGCCCTTTCAATGCGTTCGGCAACATCGCCCCGATCAAAGGTATATTTCAACATCATCCCGGCCGACAATATGGTGGCCAATGGATTGGCAACCCCTTTGCCCGCTATGTCAGGGGCTGAACCGTGGATAGGCTCAAACATGCCTTTATTATTGGCATCAAGTGACGCGGAAGGCAGCATACCGATAGAGCCTGTCAACATCGCGGAAATGTCAGAAAGTATATCGCCAAACATATTGGATGTGACGATAACATCAAATTGTTTCGGTGCCCGCACCAATTGCATTGCGGCATTATCGACATACATATGGCTTAATTCAACGTCTGGATATGACTTGCCAGTCTCCGTGACAACCTGCCGCCATAATTCAGTGCATTCCAAAACATTGGCCTTATCGACCGAACACAAACGACGGTTACGTTTTTGGGCAATCTGGAATGCGGAATGGGCAATCCGGCGGATTTCTGACTCACTGTAAACTAAGGTGTTAAACCCTTGCTTTTCACCATTATCAAGTAACCTGACCCCGCGTGGCCGGCCAAAATAAATGCCCCCTGTCAATTCACGGACAATCATAATGTCAAGGCCAGAAACAATTTCTGGCTTTAGCGTTGAGGCTTCAACTAATTGTGGATAAAGAATAGCTGGACGCAAATTGGAGAACAGTTGCAATTCCGAGCGTAACCCTAACAAACCCTTTTCAGGTCTTAAGGAGATGTCCAAGTGTTCCCATTTATAGCCGCCAACCGCTCCTAACAAAATGCCATCAGATGCTTTTGCCAACGCCAATGTTTGCTCAGGAAACGGAGTTCCATAAGCATCGTAAGCCGCACCGCCAATCAAAGCATTTTCGAATTCCAAACCTAATCCCATATCGGCGTTCAAAAAATCTAATACCTTAACCGCTTCTGCGACGATCTCCGTACCAATGCCATCACCTGGCAAAACTGCAATTTTTTTTGTCATATTTTAAACCTTTATTATTTTTATTTAGCCTTACTGCGCAAACAACCAAGGTGCCCTTTTGGCACGTTCACGCTCATAAGTAGCAATCTTATCGGCATGTTGCAAAGACAAACCTATATCGTCCAAACCGTTTAACAACCTAAATTTACGGTTTTCGTCGACTTCAAAAGGTATCACCCTGCCACTAGGGGCTGTGATGAGAGAAACCCTTAAATCAATAGCCAAACGGTAACCCTCTGACAATTCATCAAACAAACTGTCGACGGTTGCCGCTGGCAACACGATAGGCAATACGCCATTTTTGAAACAATTGTTAAAAAATATATCGGCGAAACTAGGGGCAATGATTGCCCGGAAACCGTAATCTTCCAAAGCCCAAGGCGCATGTTCGCGTGATGAGCCACAACCAAAATTTTCCCGGGTAAGCAATATTTCCGCACCTTGATAAATCGGCTTGTTCAAGACAAAATCGGGATTTAAAGGACGGTCGGTGCAATCCATGCCGGGTTCACCACGATCCAAATAACGCCACTCATCAAACAGATAAGGGCCAAAACCAGCACGGCGGATTGATTTTAAGAATTGCTTGGGGATAATCGCATCAGTATCGACATTCGCACGATCCAAAGGCGCGACGAGGCCATTCAACAGGGTAAATGCTTGCATATTTTAAGTAGCTAGAAAACGTTGATTAAATCTATCGGAAACATCAATTGCTTAGGATTTGCCTATCGCTTCACCGACACGCCCCAAATCTTTGCCGATGCCGTGGATGGTGTTGCATCCCGACAACATCAATATTTCCGCTACTGCCAGTAAGATAATTGATTTTTTCATAATTTATCAGATAGTTAAATGGCGTATTGACGGACATCGACAAAATGTCCTGCTATCGCCGCCGCAGCCGCCATCGCGGGACTGACCAAATGGGTACGGCCACCATAACCTTGACGGCCTTCAAAATTGCGGTTTGAGGTTGATGCGCAACGCTCGCCTTCTTCCAGACGGTCGGCGTTCATTGCCAAACACATGGAGCAACCCGGATCACGCCATTCAAAACCGGCTTCCAAAAATATTTTGTCCAAACCTTCCGCTTCCGCCTCACGTTTGACCAAACCGGAACCCGGCACAACAATCGCTTGTTTGACATTTCCGGCGACCTTTCTACCTTTGGCAATTTCGGCGGCAGAACGCAAATCTTCAATTCTGGAGTTGGTGCAAGAACCGATAAACACCTTATCAATGGCAATATCGGTAATGGCTTGGCCTGCTTGCAAGTCCATGTATTGCAAAGCCCTTACCATACTTTGGCGTTTTACAGGGTCTGTTTCCAATTCAGGATCAGGAACGGTGCCGTCAACAGCAACCACCAATTCCGGTGAAGTGCCCCAAGTTACTTGCGGCACGATCAAACTGGCATCCATTTCAAACACTTTGTCAAAAACAGCATCGGCATCAGAATGGAGATTGCGCCATATACGTTCGGCCATATACCAATCATCACCTTTAGGGGCATAAGGCCGTCCCCGATAATAATCAATGGTGACATCATCAACAGCAACCAAACCAGCACGTGCGCCCGCTTCAATCGCCATATTGCAGACGGTCATGCGCCCTTCCATTGACAAGGCACGGATAGCTTCACCAGCAAATTCAATGGTATAGCCATTCCCACCCGCTGTTCCTATCGCCCCGATGATTGCTAGGACAATATCCTTTGCCGTCACGCCCTGACCAACTTGACCATTGATTTTAATCAGAAAATTTTTGGCTTTTTTCTGGACTAAGCATTGCGTCGCTAAGACATGTTCAACTTCCGAAGTCCCTATACCAAAAGCCAAAGCCCCTGAGGCACCATGCGTAGAAGTGTGTGAATCACCGCATACCACCGTCATGCCGGGTAAGGTCGCCCCTTGTTCAGGGCCGATGACATGCACGATACCTTGGCGCGGGTCATTCATACCAAATTCCGTGATGCCAAATTCCGCGCAGTTGCTGTCCAAGGTTTCGACTTGCAATCTTGAAACCGGATCGGCAATCCCTTTATCACGGTCAGTCGTAGGCACGTTATGGTCTGCAACCGCCAAATTCCGGTCTGCCCGCCAAGGTTTGCGGCCTGCCAAACGCAGGCTTTCAAAAGCTTGCGGTGAGGTGACTTCGTGGACTAAATGGCGGTCAATGTATATGAGCGAAGAACCATCGTCTTCAGTCCAAACGACATGATCTTCCCATAATTTGTCATAAAGTGTTTTGCCAGACATATATTTTTGCAGGTGATTGTACCGCATAGGCGGCTAATTTTAGTTGTTGATCTTTATTCTAGTTGGAGCTTATGCCAAAGCGGCAAAAACTTTTTCAGTGATGCTAGCGACTGGCCCGACTCCGGCGATAGAACTGAACCTTACCCCTTTGCCAGCCGCCGAATAGTAATCAACTAAAGGTTTGGTTTGCTGATGGTAAACGCTCAATCGCTTACGCACCGTTTCTTCTTTGTCGTCATCACGTTGGATTAACGCTTCTCCAGTCACATCATCGATGTTATCGGCCTTAGGCGGATTAAACTCAATGTGGTAAGTCCGCCCGGATGCCAAATGTACCCGCCGTCCCGCCATGCGTTTGACGATTTCTTCGTCTTCGACAACAATTTCAATGACCGTGTCAATCTTGACATCCATCGCTTCCAAACCTTCCGCTTGGGCGATGGTGCGCGGAAAACCATCCAATAAAAAGCCTTGGGCGCAATCATCCTGGGTAATGCGCTCTTTAATCAGGCCTAAAATAACATCATCAGAAACCAATCCACCCGCGTCCATGATTTTTTTCGCCTCAATACCAAGCGGAGTCCCCAAACGTACCGCCGCCCTCAACATATCACCCGTAGAAATTTGTGGTATACCGAATTTTTCAGTGATGAATTGGGCTTGGGTCCCTTTGCCTGAACCGGGGCTCCCTAACAGGATGATGCGCATGAAAATAACTCCGTTATGTTTTTATAATTAAAATAAATGTGCGTCCATCCCTAACGGCGGTCATGGATAGACAAAAGAATAACTGAACATTTTATAACACTTCCACGTTAATCTCTTTTAAAAATTACTGGCTGATAAGAAAATTCACCTAATGTCCAGCCATTCACTGTGAAATATTTACAAATAACTGTTGATAAGCCCGTGCCGCAAGCTCTGGCTCGTCATCAAAAAGACCGCCAATAACCGCCAAAAAATCAGCTCCTGCCGCCAATAAAGCCCCACCATTTTCTGGCAAAATGCCACCAATCGCGACTATTGGGACGGCCAACTTGGCTTTGGCTTCCGTTAAGGTTTGGACATGGGCAGGCGCTGCCAAAGGCTTGGATGATGAGGGGAAAAAACGGCCAAAAGCCACATAATCCGCGCCTTCCTTCTGTGCCGCCAAGGCCCGTTCAATGCTGTCATAACAAGATACGCCGATAATCGCATCCTGACCCAATTGCTCTCTAGCTAACGCGACATTGCCGTCATCTTTACCCAAATGCACACCGTCTGCGCCAACCGCTACGGCTAGTCCAATATGGTCATTAATGATTAACGGAACCTGATGTCCGTGGCATAAACTGACCAAATCCGAAGCCAAGGCCAGGGCATTGACTGGATTTTTATCACGGTATTGCACAACGGACGCACCGCCACGGATTGCCGCTGACACGTCTGCCAGAATTTGTGCCGGGGATTTATGCTCAGTTTGGGTAATCGCATATAAACCAAAGGCCGGCAATTTCATTCGTCATCTCCCATCCAAAAAAAACGGTTGGGGTTCAATTGCCCCTTACCCGTCCGGTAAGCCGTGTTCAACGAATTCCAGGTATATTCCTGTGCTTCCATAACCGCCTGCACAGGTGAAAGCCCGTGGGCAATCAAGGCGGCAATACTGGTCGCCAACGTACAGCCCGAACCGTGATAGGTTTCCGGCAAACGCTCCCAAGTGTAAGTTTCCCAGCAAAGCCCGTCATGGAACAATTTGTTCTGCACGCTCGGTGTGGACTCATGTGTACCCGTAATCAGCACATAATCACTGCCCGCTTCCAATAATGACAAACCGCATTCTTCCAAATCATCCAGATTGGCCAATTTCCGGGCTTCTTCGCTGTTTGGCGTCAACACGGTCGTACAAGGCAGCAACAAATCCACTACCGTCGCCAGCAATCGGTCATTGGTCAAATCCGCGCCACCACCTGCCGCCAAAACGGGGTCTAAAATGACCGGAATCTGCGGATATTGCTTAAGGATCGCATAAATCGCCAATGCAGTTTCATGTTGACCAATCAAACCGATTTTAAAAGCGTTGACTTCCATATCATCCAACAAGGTTTGTGCTTGGCTGATGATATTTTCAGAGGTTTGGGGGATCAGGCGTTTGACGTTGCAGCTATCCTGTTCTGTCAATGCCGTGATAACACTGACGGCATGGCATTGATGGCTGACCAAGGTTTCAATATCGGCTTGAATACCTGCACCGCCACAAGGGTCGTGGCCAGAAAATGACAGGACAATGGGGCGATGGGGATTCATGTGCTGACTGCTCCAAAACGTTAAAGAATAATGCTTAGGGCTGGCAATTTAGCACGGCTAGAGGATTATCTCTATAATGTTGGGAGACGTATTTACTTTGATAAAGGGAAAAACATGACCAAACACAAATTCGCCAACCGCCTTGTTGTCCTGGATACGGAAACTACCGGGCTTAATCCACAAGAAGGCCACCGCGTCATTGAAATTGGCTGCGTGGAATTGGTAAACCGACGTTTGACTGGGCGGCATTTCCATTATTACTTGAATCCTGACCGCAAAATTGATGATGGCGCGATTGCCGTGCACGGTATCACCAACGAATTTTTGCAAGACAAGCAACGCTTTAAGGACATTGCCGATGAATTTATCGCATTTGTTGAAGGTGCAGAATTAATTATCCACAACGCGCCATTTGACGTGGGCTTTCTTAACCATGAACTGGCTTTGCTCAAGAATACCAATAAATCCAAGCTTGAAAGTTATTGCAAAATATTTGACACCTTGGCGTTTGCGCGGAAGAAACATCCAGGGCAACGCAACAGCCTGGACGCGCTTTGCAAACGTTACAGCATAGACAATAGCCATCGCGAACTGCATGGCGCATTATTGGATTCGGAGATTTTAGCCGACGTTTTCTTGCTGATGACCGGAGGCCAAGCTTCCTTATTGGATGAAAGCGTGACAGAAACAAATGCGGAAACAGCCAGCGTAACAGTGCAGCAATCGGCTGCGCGCATATCCGCAGAACGTCCGGCTTTGGCTGTGATCCAGTGTAACGGGGAAGAGCTGGCGGCACACGAGCAACGGCTAGCTGCCATCAAAAAAGCGGGAGGAACTTGCTTATGGGAACAATAGTATAATATGCTTTTGTCCAGCCAAACCCTCCAGGTTTTTAAAACCTGGAGGGTTTTATGTTTTGATATAAAGCAGACGATCAAATACCCTTAATCTTCCGCTTTAGGCTTGGCACGCCTGGAGGTTGAAGACAAGCGTTTTTTGCTTTTATCTACTTTTTTGACCCCATCATCCATATGCCTGCCGCCGGATTCAACTTTGGAAATGTTTAACGGCAAACCGGCAACACGCACCCGACGCAAGTCTTGGATCAGCTCTTTCGGCATACCCGCTGGCAATTCGACGGTGCTGTAATCGTCTTCAATTTTGATGCGGGCTATATGCTTACCATCAATACCCGCTTCGTTGGCAATGGCCCCAACGATATTGCCGGGCTTGACACCGTGGGCATGACCGACTTCGATACGGAACAATTCCATTTCAATGTCCGGGCCACCAAAATCACGGCGTGGGGCACGTTCGCGGTCACCACGGTCACGGCGCGGACGCTCTTCACGGTCGCTACGGAACGGCGAGTCTTCACGGGGCTCACGGGCTTTTTTCGGTGGGTTTTGGATCAACAATGGTGTATCACCTTGCACCAACTTTGCCAACGCAGCGGCAATTTCGGCGGCAGAAACATTGTGCTCCTGCTGGTATTGCTCGATCAATTGGTTAAAAAAGCCCAACTCTTCGGCGGCCAAGGTATCGGTGATATTTTGTTTGAAACGGGCAATACGCTTGTTGTTGATGACTTCCGTGGACGGCAAGCCCATTTCCTCAACTTTTTGCTTGGTCGCTTTTTCAATGTTCATCAACAGCTTACGTTCGCGTGGTGCGATGAACAAAATCGCATCACCGGTACGTCCGGCACGGCCCGTACGGCCAATACGGTGGACATATGACTCGGTATCGTAAGGTATGTCGTAGTTGACAACATGGGTGATGCGGTCAACGTCCAAACCACGGGCGGCAACGTCAGTGGCGATGAGGATGTCCAACTTGCCGTTTTTCAGGTTATTGATGGCGCGTTCGCGTAAGGATTGGGACATGTCGCCATTGATCGCGGCAGCGGAATAACCTCTGGCTTCGAGCTTTTCAGCCAATTCCACGGTAGCGGTTTTAGTCCTGACGAAAATGATCATGCCGTCGAAGGTTTCAACTTCCAGAATACGCGTCAAAGCATCTAACTTATGGACTCCGCTCACCACCCAAAAACGTTGGCGGATGTTTTCGGCGGAAGCCGTGGTCACTTTGATGGTGACTTGTTCAGGTTCGTGCAAATATTCGTTGGCAATTTTGCGGATAACCGAGGGCATGGTCGCAGAAAACAACGCGATTTGGCGTTCTTCCGGCGTTTGTTCCAAAATCCATTCGACATCGTCGATAAAGCCCATCCGCAACATTTCATCAGCTTCATCCAACACCAAGGTAGTCAAGCCGTCCAAATTCAATGTGCCTTTACGCATGTGATCCATAACACGACCTGGCGTACCGACCACGACATGGGCGCCGCGTTTTAGTTGGCGCAATTGGGTGCTGTAATCTTGTCCGCCATAAATGGGCAGGACATGGAAACCTTTCATGTGCGCAGCGTAGCGTTGGAACGCTTCGGCGACCTGGATGGCCAACTCACGGGTCGGGGCCAATACCAACACTTGCGGGTCTTTTTGTTTAATATCTATACGTGACAAAATCGGCAACGCAAACGCTGCGGTTTTACCGGTACCGGTTTGTGCTTGTCCCAATACATCTTTTCCTGCGAGCATGTGTGGGATAACTTGTGCCTGAATCGGCGAAGGTGTTTCATAACCGACATCTTCCAGTGCCTTAAGCACCGGTTCTATCAGTGCCAGATCACGGAAAGCGGGTAATGTAGAAACATCATTGAGCATGGATTTACCTTGTTGTGGAATGAGAAAGCGCGAAAGCGCAGGGGAAATGTTTGTTTAATATGAGATTATATCCGATTTAACTAAAAATTGCAGAAAATTGATGGTGATTTGATCCTAGATAGATGCTAATCTCAGGTGATTTAGCATGTGTTTGCATCACTTGGCTAGCGATAGGGACAAGCCGAAAACTTTCCTATCCCTTATCCGCAACAACATGGCACGAACCATTCCGGCCCTTGGCTGGCATCATGTCCGTATCCTGTGAATTTATCCGTGTATAATGAACAGGATAGATAATAAAAAGTCCGCTTATTTAGGTGTTATGGCAGAAAAACCGACTAAAAACAGTATCCGTTACGGCAGTAAAAAAACAACAAAAAAAGTACGCCGTTTCCACTGGTTTAGAAATTTGTTACTCATCAGTTTTGTGGGTGCCGGGTTTATGCTGATGAGCTACCTGGGTTATCTGGATTACAACGTACGCAGCCAATTTGATGGCAAACGCTGGGCCATCCCTGCCCGTGTCTACGCTGATCCGGTGGAACTTTATGCAGGATACAACATTAGCCCTGGCAAACTCGAAGAATTGCTCCAAACTTTAGGCTACCGCAAAGACGCGCATTTAGGCCAAGAAGGCTCGTATTTCCGCAACGACCCACAAATCAGCATCAAAACCAGACAATTCAAATTCTGGGATGAAACCCAAAACAGCCAATCCATCCGGCTGACGTTTAATGAAACAGGCCTTGCGTCGATTACCAGCTTAACGGCAAACCCAACGGACACCGCCGAAGAAATCCCGATTATCCGTATGGATCCCGTACAAATCGGCAACTTTTACCCTACCATCAAAGAAGACCGTATCCTGATTAAGCTGCAAGACGCGCCCGACGCGCTCATTAATGGCTTGTTGGCTTCCGAAGACCGCGATTTTTACCACCATTTTGGCGTTTCCATGCGCGGTGTCGCCCGTGCCATGTGGGCCAACGTCCGTGCCGGGGATATGGTGCAAGGCGGCAGCACCATCACCCAACAGCTGGCAAAAAACTTCTATTTGACCTCAGAACGTAAATTGTCGCGCAAGCTCAAAGAAATGTTCATGGCATTGATTTTGGAATACCGCTACCCCAAAGACGCGATTCTGGAAGCCTATTTGAATGAAATTTACCTTGGCCAAGACGGTGCGAACGGCGTACATGGCTTTGGTCTGGCCAGTGAATTTTATTTTGGCGATAACTTAAAAAACCTCTCGCTGCACCAAGTCGCCTTATTGGTGGCCTTGGTACGCGGCCCTTCCGAGTACGACCCACGCCGTTATCCTGAACGGGCTTTGCAACGGCGCAACCTCGTTTTGGATGAGATGGTCTTGCAAAAATACATCACCGAACGCCAAGCTAACGAAGCCAAAGCCAAGCCTCTAGCGGTCATTCCCCGCAAACACCGCTTCCATAATCGCTACCCCGGTTTTTTGGAACTGGTCAAACGGCAACTCAAAGCCGATTACCGCGAGGAAGATTTCACCTCAGAAGGCCTGAAAATATTCACCACCCTGGATACCCAAATCCAAGAAACAGCGGAAAAGACCGCCGCCACTAAATTGCAGGAATTGGAAAAACTGCCCAAAGCCAACGATTTGGAAACCGCCATTATCGTGACCCGTAAAGACAACGGCGAAATTGTCGCCCTGGTCAGTGGCCGCGAAAATGCCGAAGGCGGCTTTAACCGCGCATTGGATGCCGTGCGCCCGATTGGTTCATTAATCAAGCCTGTGGTGTATTTGACCGCTTTGGAAAATCCACAAAAATACACCGTCACCACACGGGTCAGTGACAGCACCATCGTCGTCCACGGCCAAAACGGCACGGATTGGATACCCAAAAATTACGACCACCGCGAACACGGCAGCGTCTCGCTGCATAAAGCTCTGGCAAAATCGTATAACTTGGCGACCGTACGCATCGGCATGGATGTAGGCATCGCCAAAACCGCCAAAACCTTAAAACAATTGGGTGTCAATAAAGAAGTCGATTTATATCCGTCATTGTTTTTAGGCGCGTCTTCGCTGACCCCTATGGATGTGACACAAATGTACCAGACCATTGCGGGTGGCGGTTTTTTAACCCCCATCAAAGCCATCCGGGCGGTCATTTCTTCTGACGATAAATTCCTGCAAAGCTACCCCTTCAATGTCAAAGAATCGGTAGACCCGGATGCCACTTTTATCCTGAACACCATGTTGCAAGAAGTCATGCGCGAAGGCACAGGCGCACCTGCTTACAGCGCGTTCCCGAAAGATTATGGCCTGGCGGGCAAAACCGGAACCACTAACGATGCCAAAGACAGTTGGTTTGCCGGCTACACAGGTGATTATTTGTCAGTGGTTTGGGTAGGACGCGATGATAACAAGCCCATCGGTTTGACCGGGGCGACAGGCGCGTTGCCGATCTGGACCAGCATCATGCAACAAATTTCCACCCAGCCCTTAGTGTTGGACCAACCGGAAAACATCCGCATGGTCTCCGTCAATCCTTGCAGCAAAGGCCGCGAATATCCGTTTATTGCAGGCTCCGAACCGCCTGCACGGTCTTGCCAAAAACAAGCGCCGAGTTCGGAAGATCAGGATGAAGAAAAGCCCTGGCTTGAACAATTGGAATCTTTTGAACGATTTATCCCGGACTAAATCTACTCTAGTTTCTGCCATCCCCCTCCTAATCAAGCACCCTCTAAACGAGCACAATTTCATGATAAGCAACCTATTCCGCGCTAGCCTTATTGCCATTTCCCTGGCCTTACCTGCCGCCGCATTCGCCGAAGCCAAACCTGTCGAACAACTGAAAACCTTTTTGGCCAAAACCCGCTCGCTTACTGCCGACTTCAAACAAGTCCTGTTAAATGAAGCCGGCAAACCTGCGCAAACCAGCTTTGGCGTGTTTTATTTACAGCGGCCAGGACATTTCCGCTGGGATTACCAAAAACCTTTCCAGCAACAAATCGTTTCCACCGAAGGCAAAGTCTGGTTCTATGACACCGACCTGGAACAAGTCACCGTCAAAAAACTCGATGAATCGGTCGGCTCCACGCCTGCCCTGCTGCTCAGCGGCGATGTCAATTTAGAAGCCAATTACATCATGGAAGAACAAGGTGTCGAGGGTGATTTGCAATGGATCAAACTCGTCCCCAAAAACCAGGACAGCAGCTTCAAATACCTCATCATAGGCCTGGAAAAAGGCTCGTTGAACGGCATGGAACTCAGCGACAACTTTGGCCAACTGACGCGCATTTACTTCTCCAACATCAAACACAATCCTGCCATCAACGCCAGCCTATTTAACTTCCAAGCCCCCAAAGGCGTGGATGTGTTCTCAGAATAAACCCAATGTTCGACCACTCAGTACAACCTCTTGCTGACCGGATGCGCCCGCAACATGTCGGCGAATATATCGGCCAAACGCATTTGCTAAAACCCGGCAAACCGCTCTACGAAGCCATCTTGTCCGGGCGTTTGCACTCAATGATTTTCTGGGGCCCGCCGGGTACAGGCAAAACCACTTTGGCGCGGCTGATTGCCCAACATTCCGATGCGGTGTTAATGCCTTTATCTGCCGTATTGTCAGGCGTGAAGGAAATCCGCGCCGCTGTTGAAGAAGCCAAAAAAATCAGGCAAAACCAAAACAAAGCCACGGTCTTGTTTGTGGACGAAGTGCACCGTTTCAACAAAGCCCAGCAAGATGCGTTTTTGCCGCACGTTGAAGACGGCACAGTTTTTTTTGTCGGCGCAACCACTGAAAACCCCTCGTTCGCGCTCAATAATGCCTTACTGTCTCGCGCCCGCGTGTACGTCCTAAACTCGTTGACACGCGAAGATTTATTGCAAGTGCTCGAACAAGCCCTAACTGACACCGAACGGGGCTTAGGCAAATCCGCCATCAATATGGACGCAAGCATCAAGCAACAATTTGCTCAAGTCGCCGACGGCGACGCCAGACGCTTATTGAATTTATTGGAAATTGCCGTGGAACTTGCCGCCGCACAACATCGCCAAGACATCGACGAAAGCATCGCCAAAGAAGTCTTGTCGGGTGGGGTGCGCCGGTTTGACAAGCAAGGCTATGATTTTTATGACCAAATCTCCGCCTTGCACAAGTCAGTGCGCGGCAGTTCCCCAGACGCGGCCTTGTATTGGCTATGCCGCATGATCGACGGCGGTTGTGATTTAAGTTACTTGGCACGGCGCATTGTGCGTATGGCCTCAGAGGACATCGGCAACGCCGACCCACGCGCCCTGCAAATCGCGATCAACGCCTGGGAAGCGCAAGAACGCCTAGGCAGCCCGGAAGGGGAATTGACACTGGCCCAAGCGGTTGCTTATCTTGCCTGCGCTCCGAAAAGCAATGCGGTCTATAAAGCCTATAAAGCCGCCATGCACGATGCCGCCCAACATGGCAGCCTGCCCGTCCCCGTGCATTTGCGCAACGCACCCACCAAACTGATGAAATCACTGGATTATGGCAAAGCCTACCGCTACGCCCATAATGAACCCGAAGCTTACGCCGCCGGAGAGCACTATTTTCCCGATGGCTTCCCGGAAACCTGCTATTACGAACCTGTCAATCGGGGTTTGGAAATCAAGATCAGTGAAAAACTCAAGCATTTACGCGAATTGGATCGGCAGTGGGTCGAATCCTAAAACCATTTTGGCTGGATGTTTAAAACGATGGATTTTGTCGGGTAAGGTTGATTTGCTTTTATAATGGCGGCCCAACGTAATGGGCGTTATGATTAATGCCGCAAGCACGGCCAATTTGCGAAAAAGGCACACACTTTAAAAATAAATGGCCGACATTATTAAAAAAGAAAGAGGAGATAACCATGAATCTTGACAACAAATTCACCGCCCTACAACTGGCCATCATTAATGACCAAGCAGCCCTTTACACCTGCGCCTGCCCTGTCCATATCAGCATGCAAATCACCAATTTGCGTAAATTGTTTGATTACCAAAAAACCTGCCTGGACATGCCACCGGAAAACGATGTGCAAATGCTAGTCCACCAGAAAATCGCTGAAGTCACCAAGCAAGCCCATCAATTAATGGAAAAATGTTTGGATGAAGTGCTGGATTTGGAAGGCTGGGACAGGACGAAAATGGAAATGCCTGCCGGGATACGGACACGTATAGAAAAAAACTGAACCTTCAGAAGTAAGATAGGCACACATATGGGCGTGTGCCTAAACAAAGGCACCAACAACCGTTAACGCATCCCGCCAGAAAACAGCCGATACGCGGGATTTTCCGTAGCTTCTTCAAAACTAAAGCCCAAGCCGTCCAAACAGGCTTCAAAAGCGGCTTTTTCCCCGGCTGGCATTTGCAATCCCATCAAGACCTTACCGAACGCCGCACCGTGGTTACGGTAATGGAATAGGCTGATATTCCAACGCCCGCCTAATTCGATCAAAAATTTCAACAATGCGCCCGGACGTTCAGGGAACTCGACGCTGTAAATGATTTCCTGCAATTCACACGGCGCGTGGCCGCCGACCATATAGCGGATGTGTTCTTTCGCCAAATCGTTGGCAGTCATATCCGTGACGGCAAAGCCCTCCCCTTGCAGATAACCGATGACCGTAGCCCGGTCAGATTCCAAGCCGTTGCTGGAAATGCCAACAAACACTTGCGCCCTGGCCACATCAAAAAAACGGTAATTGAACTCAGTGATGCTGCGTCCTCCTAACAAACGGCAAAATGCCAGGAAACTGCCGGGTTGTTCAGGGATCGTCACCGCCAGCAATATTTCACGATGCTCACCAACCTGCGCCCGCTCGGCGACATAGCGCAAGCGGTCAAAATTGATGTTCGCGCCACTGTCGATGGCCACCAAGGTCTGGCCTTTGACAGCTTCGCGTTCGACATATTTTTTTAATCCGGCAACCGACAAGGCTCCGGCAGGTTCGGCGATGGAACGGGTATCATCAAAAATGTCTTTGATGGCGGCACAAATTTCATCCGTGCTGACCGTGATGACTTCATCGACATAAAGCTGGGCCAAGCGGAACGGCTCTTCGCCAACTTGTTTGACGGCCACGCCATCAGCAAATAATCCAACTTGGTCAATGACGACACGGCTACCCGCCTGCAAGGCGCGGTTTAGGCAATCAGCATCGGCAGGTTCCACACCGATGATCTTGATGTCAGGCAGGACAAATTTCACATACACGGCAATCCCGGCAATCAGGCCACCGCCACCAACCGGGACAAAAATCGCGTCCAAATCGCCTGCCAATTGGCGCAAAATTTCCATCGCCACCGTACCTTGTCCAGCAATCACATCCGGGTCATCGTAGGGATGGACAAACACCCGCCCTGATGCTTCGGCCAGTTTGAGGGCGTGGGCGTAGGTGTCGCTGTAGGAGTCACCAAACAGCTCGATCTGCGCCCCCATCGCCTTGACGGACTTGATTTTGATTTCCGGCGTGGTGGTGGGCATGACGATCAGGGCATCCACACCTAAGCGCTTGGCCGACAAGGCCACACCTTGGGCATGGTTGCCCGCCGAAGCGGCGATCACGCCTCGGCGGCGGTCGGTTTCGTCTAGTTGGGACATTTTGTTGTAGGCCCCACGCAATTTGAACGAGAACACGGACTGCAAATCTTCGCGTTTTAAAAACACGTTGTTGCCTAAACGTTCTGACAAGGATGGGGTGAAATCTAACGGAGTTTCGATGGCGACATCGTAGACTTTGGCGCGGAGTATTTTTTCTATGTATTTTTGCGGCATGGTTTAAAAATGGGCTGAATAATCCTAATTTCTGCGGTATTATCGCACACCCCATTAACTTTACAGGAATTACCACCCTTATGACACAAGATGAATTAAAACAAAAAGTTGCCCATGCCGCCTTACCTTATGTGAAAGATGTCGGCATCATTGGCGTAGGCACGGGTTCCACCATCAAACACTTCATCAATTATTTGGCGGACATTAAAAGCGAAATCGAAGGCGCGGTGTCCAGTTCCGAAGGCACGACCGAACATTTGAAAAAAGTCGGCATCCCAGTGCTGGATTTGAATGCCGTCGGCCCGCTGCAAGTCTATGTGGACGGCGCGGATGAAATTAACCCGCTGAAACAACTGATTAAAGGCGGCGGAGCGGCATTGACACGCGAGAAAATCATTGCCGCAGCCAGCGATAAATTTGTCTGTATCGCTGACGGTTCAAAACGTGTGGACGTGCTCGGCGCGTTCCCATTGCCTGTTGAAGTCATCCCGATGGCGAGAAGCTATGTCGCCCGTGAATTGGTAAAATTGGGCGGCAACCCGGTTTACCGCGAAGGTTGTGTGACCGATAACAGCAACCACATTTTGGACGTGCATGGTTTGAGCATTTCAAACCCGATTGAATTGGAACGCATCATCAACAACATCACTGGCGTAGTCTGCGTCGGTTTGTTTGCCGTGCGTCCTGCCGATATTGTCTTGGTCAGCGACGGCGAAAACATCATTACGTTTTAATAGCCGCCCATCATGACAAACCCCGAAGGTTTAAAAAAACCTTCGGGGTTTTTTATTGTTTAGCGGTAAATGCCTGTCAGTTTGCGCCTGAATTCGTTGGAAATCAGCCGTGAATCTTGTTTGCTTTTGACGACACGAGGGGTGATGAGCACCACTAACTCATCTTTTCCTTTGTTATTCTCAGTTTTGCCAAATAATGGCCCTATCCAAGGCACATCATTCAAAAAAGGAATACCGCCTTTATTAAAGGTATTCTTTTCTTTAATCAATCCACCCAACACGATGGTCTCACCATCTTGAATCGCAACCGAACTTTCAATTTCTTTTTTCGAAACGGTTGCCGAATCAATACCGCTGACCGTGGTTTTCTTGGCTTCACTAACCGTTTGTTTAATATCCATAATAACCATTCCGTTGGCATTAACCCTAGGTGTCACCTCTAATTTAACACCAGTAGGTTTATATTGGATAGTGTTGCTTTGGGCTATACCACCCGTCCCACCAGAAACAGCAGTTGACAGACTCCCTGTCAAAATGGGTATTTCATCACCGACTTCTATAATCGCTTCTTGATTATTCAAAACCATTAATGATGGTGAAGAAATGACATTTAAATTACCTTTTGACGCAACAGAACTTAATAAGGCATTAACTACACCAGAATTATACATGGCACTTAGACCCCCACTAGCAACCGCTTCGGCTCCAGCGATGGCAATACTGCCAAATTCTTCTTTACCATTTCCACTACTGATACTGCTGCCTTTATGGTCTAAGAACCACTGTATCCCATACTTTAGGTCATCGGTAAGTTCTACGGCAATAATTGAAGCATCTATCAACACCTGCAACGGTAAAATATCCAATTGTTTGATGACAGGTAAAATCACTTCATACTCACGTGGCGTCGCGACAATAATCAAAGCATTATTGGCTTTGTCAGAAATAATCCTGACATCATCAACGTTGGCGACAGCCGCCGTACCTGAACCACCAGAACCTCGTCGCCCCGTCTTGCTTTGTTTAGATTTTTTGGAACGGCTTGAATTGCTACTGCCAGACGAGGCAGATGTATCACTATCTTGCTTATTAGCGGACGAACCTTTATTGGACACTTCGGTGGCTTTTTGCCCGGGCGAAACTTTAGCCGAGCGGTCTTGCCGTTGCGACCCGGTAAAAATTTCATTCAGGGTGTCCGCCAATTCTTCCGCATCGGCGTGTTGTACCTTGTAAACATTGACACCGCCCCCGGATGCCGTGTTGGTTTTGTCCAAACGCAAGACCCAACTTTCAATATCTTGCAAATAGCGGCTTTGGTGCGTGATGGCCATGACGGCATTCATGCGTTCAATGGGAATAAAGCGGAAAAACTCGGAGTCTTCGGCTTTGCCTTTACCGATAAAAACGGCCTCCAATTCTTTAATGACACTTTCTGGGTCACTGTGGATTAACGGGAACAAACCAAACGAACGTCCCCGTAAGATGTCAATATCAAAGGTATTGACCAAATCCATAACCCGCGACATTTCATCAGGTGTGCCGGAAGCGACAATGATATTACGTGTGCCATCAACGTTGAGGATGGTTTTTTCTTGCACCAAAGGCTTGATGACTTCAACCATTTCATCGACAGCAACATTTCTGACCGGAATGACGCGAGTCTGATAGCCAGCGCCGCCCGCCCCGCTAGTCACTTCTGAGGTGTATAAGGCATCAGCGGCGGGTTCGATGTGGTAGATGCCGCCATCTTTGACCAAAGCAGCATTGTTCATTCGCAAGACCATTTCCAAGGTTGGCAACAATTCCTCTTTAGTGAGCGGATGGGTGGTTTGCAGGGTGACTTTCCCCACCACTTTAGGGCTTAGGACATAATTCAGGCCTAAACTGTCACTAAGTATGGCCTTGGCGACTTCGCCCAAATCAGCATCATCAAAATTAAGGTCATAAGTGCCTTGCTTGGTAGAGGCTGTTCCTCTTGCTTGTAGACTAGAAGAACCAACAAAGCGTTCTGTACCGGGATAAATTTGCGCTTTAGGGCGTGCGGCTTCACTTGCGGATTTGTTTTGCAGATCTTTAAACACCACATCTTTTCCCGCTTGACTAGATACAGGTGGTAGAGGTATCAATTTAGTCGATTTAGGGGCGAGCAGTTCGCAACTGGACAAGGACAGACCCATCGCCAACAGGCACGATGTGGTCAACATTCTTTTGGGACTATTCATCTTCACTATTCTCAATGGGCTCTTCAGGCGATTCGGGTTCTTGCATCAAATCTTCAGGGGCTTCAGGGGCGGGCTGTTCCCCTTCAGGTTGTTCTCCAGCGGGCTGCTCACCATTGGGTGGCTGTGGGGGCCGTTTGGGCGGGGGCTGTTTGGGTTTGGGTTTTCGCAGCAATAATTCCTTGTGGGCGGTATCCTGGGTAAAAATGACCCGGTCTTTTCTAATTTCGGCGAGCTTCCAGCCATCTAATAGTGTGCCTTCGGTTATCCTGCGGAAATTTTCTTTATGGGTTTTGGCAGGCATGGCGCGGGTCAGCAAGGCAGATTGGCCTCTTTTTGAGGTATAAACCCCGTTTAAGACCCAATCAAACTTAACCTCGACCGCCGCCGTTTCGGCAGTCCCTGGCGGCGGCTCATTGACTGGTTTACGGCCTTCAATAAATAAGGGCCGGTTCACCAAATCGGCATAGCTTTCTTCGTCTTGGCCATTCAGCTCGATAGTGGGCATTTCATCGGGCAAGGCCTTTTTGTCCATAGCGACTTGCGTATTCAGCAATTGGCTTTGGCTAAAACTGGCGTACAGCCATTCGCTTAGGATAATGAGTATCAGGACACCGCAGATTGCACCTAGTGCCGTCACAAGTTTATTGTTCATTCCGGCTGTTTTCTCATAAAGCTGACTGCTTGGAAATTGACGTTCAAATCATTGCTCGGCTCAATTTTATGCGTGGCCGCGTTCCTACGCCCGCGCATCGGCCTGATGTCGATTTGGTCAATCAGGATTAAGGGTGTGGAGGTTTCAATTTTATACAACACCGCCCGTAAGGTCTCGCTGTTGCCTGTCATCCTGACCCTGACGGTGATCCGGCTGAACCCGTCTTTGACGCTGACCGGAATGGCCTGGGTGCTGCTCAATTGCCCGCCCGCATCCACGATGGATTTTTTGATGAAATCCTGCATTTCCGCCGAAGCCAATGCGTCTGTCGCTTGGCTGTTGAAATAGCCTTGTTCTTCGTGTTGTGTTTTGAGTGTGTCCATGCTTTTCAAAACCGCGTCTTTTTTGGCCAAGATGCGTTGGTATTGCTGCAATTTGAACAATAAATTTTGTTTTTCCTCATTCAGCGCCAAGCCTTTGCTGACAATCGGCACAATCAACACGCCGCCAACCAACAGCACGACTGCGGCCAGCAAACCCACTGCCAGCCAACGTTCGCCGTTAATGGGTTGGTCAAGGATTTTTTTCATCTTCACCTCCTGTGGGGGCTTGGGTCACGTCAACGGTGATCTGAAAACGCTCCAATTTGCTGACCGTATTTTGGGTGACAGGTGAAACAAAGCGGGCGTTATTGAACAAATCTGACGCTTCCAAAACGCCAATCAAGTTTGATGCGGCAGGCGATTCGCCTTGGACTTGCAAATGGCCGTCAGAATATTGCAGATATGCCAGAAAGGTATCATCTTTAATCAATTGGCTGAGTTCATTCAGCATATTGACGACGGTCGGGCGGGCGCGTTTTTCATCCAACAGCTTTTGTGTTTCGTTAATGACCGCATCCACTTCTTGTTGCAAGGACTTGATTTTTTTAGCGTCTTTTTCAATGACCTTGACTTTTTCCGCGAGGGCCTGAACGGATTGATATTGCAACACCACAGGCAATACCAACGCCGTCAACAGCAAAATCACCACCCCACCCCATAATCCCGAATGGATCAAACGCGGAGCCGTGGCGGCTTTTGGCATCAGACGGTCTGGCAACAGGTTATAAGTCCCGTAAGTGTCGTCTAATGGGTTGGGAAAGCCTTGGTAATCGGCTTGTGTGGGCAATAGGCCGAGGTTCTTGGTGTCTTCGTACAGGCCGTCCAACAGTTCCCGCGTGGTCAAAACCAACACGGCTTTAAGTAATCCTGGCTCGTTGTTGCCGTCCAGTAACTTGACGGTAAAGTAAACTTGTTCGGCTTTAAAGGGCGTGTATTTGTCCAATTCATAAGCCACGACCTGGTGCAAATTTTCTTTGGCGGCAGCGGGCAGAACCAGTTCGCGGTGCAAGGCATCCTCTTCCCTCAACCGCAGAATGACCGTGGCTTTGCTGAGAGGTTCGTTTTTTTCGAATAAAACTTTAAGCTTGGCGGCTCCGGCCTCATTGCGCTCTAATTCGGCCAATACCTCAAATTGCCCGTTCAGGTAATAGCCCAATTGCAAATGTGTATGGACGGGGCTGACGATAATATAGCCCTGGCGGTCATTGACCAGCCGCTTGATTTTTTCGGGCACTAAAAACCCCAGCTCTTTGCGCCACCAGCGCAGGAACCGCTTAAAATCCATATCAATGGTTGAATTCAAATTCAGCATATTCTTTTAGAATCAAGTCGTTGTTCGCTTCGGCAAATAAGGAGCCGCTATGGGTTGTGTAAGCTTGCCATTTTAAAATCTGGAACGGTTGTTTCGCATTCCCGCCCGCCTTAATCAAGGTGCTAATCACTGCACTGGCCCCATCATCCATTAAGGCTTCACAAATCACCGTCACCACCTCATTTTCGCCTAACGGGCCATTTTTGGTGTTGGTGGGGGCTTGTGGCAACGGCGTGCCTTTCAGAGTACTTTCGGTACGGCCTCTGATGTAATCATCCACCATATCCAAATCAGCATCGGGCAAAACCGCCAATACGTCACGGGTCGCTTGTTGGGCATTGACTTGGGCTTGACCAGAATAAATGGTAACTAACGGCAACAACCACTTGTAAGTCGCCATGTCCATGCCTTTGACCAAACGCACTTCTTCAAGGCTTTGGAACGGTTTATTGGTTGGTTGGTAACTTAAGTGGGCATCTTGGTAATCGTTTTTTTCCGCACCCTCAGGCTGCGTATTATCATCCGGGTCACGCCAATCCATAATGGCGGCGACCAAACGGGCCTGCTGCTTTTCGTCATCCGCTAATGGCGATGCCTTGAACAGGCTTTCCAAAAGTTTTTGGTTGGCTTTGTTCAGGTCTATCTTACCTGTTTCGGCGAACATCCTGATGCGGATTTTACCGCCTGTCCCGCCCGTGCCCGTAAAGGCATCCACAGTATTAATCTGATAAATGCCGCCATCGGCCAGCCAGCGGTCATTTTGCTGAGGTAACAGCAACATGGTTTGCGCAATCGCAATACCCGATTCGACCAAGGCCGAGGCTTTGGAAGCGTCTTTAATGCCTGCGACAATCGAAGCTTCACGGCGCATACTCAAGGCGAAACTGCCTGACATGATGGTCAGCAGGCTCAATACCCACAACACCAAAACTAACGCAAAGCCTCGCTGCCGACCCATCAGCATAGGCCGCTTCATTCCACTTCCTCTTGCATGGATTCATCGGGCTGGACATTGTCTTCATCTTGCTCCCCTGCCCCTAAGCCATTTTCTGAGTTTGCCGAGGTATTGGCGATTTTCAATTCCACAATCATATCCGGCCAATACATGCCGTTATCCAACTCAATGCCAATTTTGACCAATTGGGGCTGGCTATCGCGCTGTAACCATTCGGTTTGCCAGCTGCCTTCCTCGCTACGGGATTCATCAGGGCCAAAATAAGCTAAGGAAACACCCTTGACATGCTTAATCAGTGTCACCTCCTCTGTAGACAAGAGTTGATCTTCAGAAAGCGGCAAAAAGGGCTTCAGGCTGACATTGATAAACCGATCATCATCCAGCTCTTTAAGTTGCAAAGAAAAAAGCTGCGCTCCCACCTTTCCGGCACTGGCCGGAAATTCGCCGACAAATTGCAAAGATTGCGCATCACCTTGGAAAGCCAAGGTTTTTTGGCCTTGGACAGTAAAATCGTCCCACAAGGGCTTGGCGGATGACAAATGCTGCTGAAAGAAATGGTAAACGGTCGCCACTTCATTGACATCGGCCATTTTGCTTTCGCCTTTTTCCCAACTTTGCGCACAAATCCGCAAACTGGCAAACAGCACGACCACCATGACACTCAACAGCGTCATGGCGATCAAGACTTCCATCAGGGTAAAGCCTAAGGCCTTGCCGACACGCTTCATGAGGGCTGCTCTTTGGTGCGGATTTTTAAGGTGGTCAACTCCAAACGTCTGCCATTACCGCCTTCGTCATCCCAGCTGACCACGACATCCACCTTAAAAAGTTCCGTTTTCAGGCTGTTGGCATCCACATCGGGCGGGCTAAACCGATACGGGCTGACCACCAATTGCCAACTGTATTTGTCATTGTCGCGACCGGACACTTCGCCCGGCTGCAAAGCCGTTTCGACACCCGAACGCACCATTAAGGATTCGGCCAATTGCACAGCGACGGTGTAATCTTCGGCAACGGCTGCGGTGTTGACCCCGGCAGAAAATATTTTCAGCAGGATGCCTAAAGAAATCGCCAAAATGGAGAAGGCAATCAGGATTTCCAGCAAAGAAAACCCGCGTTGCCGTGCATCAATCGTCATCAAAGGTATCCTTAAGTTCAGCAGCCCCGGTCAACCAATTGATGTCGATTTGCCATTTCCCCGTTGCCATTTCTAAGGTGATGCGGCCACCTGTTGAAGAACCATCCGGGAAAAAACGGATATTGCCCTGCTCTTGCCCGGTCATCTCGCTTTCAGCCGTTACGACCGTCATATTGATGGACTCAGGCACGTCATACACGTCATCACGGTGGCTGACGGTATAGGTGTTGGCTTCCAAATCAAAACTTAGCGTGGTTTCTTCATGGTTCATCAAGGCCATGCCCCTGGCAAAGCGCAACGCTGAGGCTATGTCACGGGCGGAGGCCTTGAGTTTGGCGGAGTCATTGCCGGAAGAAAAACTGATGCCTATCGCGGCAAAGCCGATAATCACAATGACCAAGACAACAATCAGTTCAATCAGCGTGAAACCTTGAGCTTGGCGGGGATGTGACATGCCCATGGGTGGGGAGATTATTCCCAACTGACCAAATCTTGGTCTTCGCCTTCACCGCCCTCTTTACCGTCCGCACCATAAGAATACAGGTCAAATTTGCCATGTTCGCCAGGAGCGGTGTAGTGGTATTCGTTTTGCCAAGGGTCTAAAGGCACTTTGTTCTTTTGCAAATAAGGCCCGTTCCAACGTTTGGCGCTATCAGGCGATTCGACCAAGGCTTTCAGGCCTTCTTCAGTGGAGGGATAACGGCCCAAATCCAGCTTGTACATATCTAAGGTGGCGGACAAATCTTCAACCTGCACTTTCGCGGCTTTGGTTTTAGATTCGCCCATGTGTTTCATGACTTGTGGGCCGACAATCCCGGCCAGCATGGCGATAATCCCTAACACCACCAATAACTCTAACAACGTAAAGCCGGATTGGAATTTGGTTTGTTTCATGATGTGTACCTTTGATGTGTGTTAATTTTTATAAATTAGTAAGACCCTAGAAGGATGTTGCACTGCAACGCCCCTATTAAAACGCCAAATCATTGACGCTCAAGATGGCCAGCAAGATAGAGACGATAATCCCGGCGATCATCAAACCTAAAGTGATAATCAAGGCCGGTTCCAATAAGGCCAACATGCGTTGGATCGCGACCCGCAATTGTTTGTCGTAAATGGTCGCCACACGTAAGAGCATTTCTTCCAATCGTCCGGTTTCTTCGCCCATTTTGACCATTTGCATCGCCATTTTGGGGAAGATGGCCTTTTCCTGCAAGGCTTCGGACAAGTGGCGGCCTTGTTTCAACTGCTCTTCGGTTTCGCCGATGGCATCAGCAATCACCAAATTATCGACGGTTTCCCGGACAATCACCATCGCTGCAATGATGGAAACGCCATTGCCCAATAAAGTTCCTAGGGTGCGGCTGATATTGGCAGTTTCCTTATTCAACAACACCGTGCCGAACAAAGGCAATTTCAAAAACCGCCCGTCCCAAACTTTTTTACGGATGGGGTCGGCCATTTGGAATTTCATATAACTGGACACGCCAAAAAACGCGCCCAACAACGCCCACCAATAACTTTGCAACCATTCCGCCATGCCTACGACGATTTGTGTGGACACTGGCAAATCCTTGCCCGCACTTTCAAACATTTCGGTAAATTGTGGCACTACGAACGTCAACATAATGAACACGGAAGCCAAGGACATCACCAACAAAATCGCCGGATAAATCAAGGCCGTGCTGACGGTATCCTTTAATTCTTGTGAACTTTCAAGATATTCGTTCAGGCGGTTCAGTACCTCGCCCAAACCACCACCCGCTTCCCCGGCCCGGATCATGTTCAGATAAAACTTGCTAAAAATCCCGGCCTGCATTTCCAGGGCATCGGCCAAGGACATGCCACCTTTGACCTTTTCCAACACTTTAGCAATCAGCTTGGTCAGGCGTTCATTGTCTTCGGTCAAATCCATTAGCACAATCAAGGATTTGTCTATCGGCAACCCCGATTCCAACAAGGTCGCCAATTCGCCCGTGAACAACAAAATATCTTTTTGGGTGAGTTTTTTGGCTTTCGCCCCGCCCCCAAAACCTAAAAAGGAACCGGAATTGGCGGCGCTGATTTTGATGGGGATGTAATTGTCTGCCTGCAAGGCACTGATAAGCTGGGCTTCATCGGGCGCATCGCGCAAACCTTCTTCGGTTTCGCCCAAGGCGTTGATGGCTTTGTAAGTGAATAACGGCATCTTAAGCTTCCGAAGTCACGCGCAGGACTTCTTCTAACGTAGTTACGCCTTGCACCACCTTATCCAAGCCGTTTTCATACAAGGTTTGCATCCCTTCTGTGACCGCAAGTTTTTGGATGGCTCCGGCTTCTTCATGCGCCAGAATCAATTTGCGGATCGGGTCGGTCATCGGCAAAAATTCAATAATCGCCATACGTCCGCGATAACCCATACCATTACAAGACGGACAACCGACAGGCTTATATAAAACAATCTCGCCTTCCGGTGCAAATCGGCGCAAACGCAGTTCATCCACCAATTCTGGCGGCGGCACAAACGGGGCTTTGCAATGGGCGCACAATTTCCTGACCAGACGCTGGGCAAGAATGCCGTTGACGGTGGAAGTGAGCAGATATTCTTCCAGCCCCATGTCCTGCAAACGCGTCACGCCGCCAGCGGCATCGTTGGTGTGTAAAGTGGACAACACCAAATGGCCTGTCAACGCTGATTGCACGGCGATTCGGGCGGTTTCCAGGTCGCGCATTTCACCGATCATAATCACATCCGGGTCTTGCCGGACAATCGAGCGGAGCGCAGAAGCGAACGTCAGGCCAATTTGTGGCTTGGCTTGGATTTGGTTGATACCTTCCATTTGGTATTCAACCGGGTCTTCGACGGTGATGATTTTCCGCGCTGAGGTATTGAGCTGTTTTAAGGCCGCATACATGGTGGTGGACTTACCGCTACCTGTCGGGCCGGTGATGAGGATGATGCCGTGTGGCAAAGCGAGCACGTCCAAAAAGCGTTGCAGATGGATACCCGCAAAGCCCAAGGCTTGGAAATCCAGCACGGTGTTTTCTTTATCGAGCAAGCGGATAACGACGCTTTCGCCGTACATGGTCGGGATGGTGGATACCCGCAAATCCAATTCTTTACCGAGCATCTGTACTTTGATACGCCCGTCTTGCGGCAAACGGCGTTCGGCGATATTCAGTTTCGCCATGATCTTGATCCGGGAAATCACCGCCGCCGTGGATTTGACGGGCGGAGCATCAATTTCCTGCAACACGCCATCCACGCGCAACCGGACTTTTAGGGTTTGTTCAAACGGTTCGATGTGAATGTCTGAGGCTTTAGTTTCAATCGCCCGCTGCATAATCAAGTTGACCATCTTGATGACCGGAGCCTCGCTGGCCAAGTCTTTCAGATGCTCCAAATCTTCTTCGCCAATGTCTTCCATGGTCAAACCATCGACAATCTTGTCCATTTGCGAACGGCCTTCGCCATATTGCACTTCCAGTGCCGTGTCGATTTCCGATAACAACCCGACTTTGACGGCGATCTGTTTGCCAGTCGCCAATTTCAACGCGGCAATAGCAAACGGGTCTTCCGGGTCCATCATCGCCACCGTGATGCCCTGGGCATCCTGGCTCAGACCAATCGCATGGTATTGTTTGAGAAAACGCAACGAAACCGTATCAGGCAACTGCATTTCCATGGGATATTGGTCAGCCAGGACTTTTTCAAACTGGCCGGATTCGACAAACGCGTCGGCAACATCGGCTTCGGAACACAAACCCAGTTTCACCAATAATTGCGGCAAGCTATCGCCCATCGCCCCTTTTTTAACCCGTTCAACTTTTTTTAACTCCGTCGCCGAAAGTTTACCTTTCGCTTGGAGCGTTTGCAGCAATGCTTCGTAGGCCATGTCAGATTGGAAGTTTATTAGGGTGTGGCAATGGGAAGTTCAGATAAATGGCGGATTCTATCATAACCGTTTCAAAATAAAGCCGTGTGTATCGCCTGAACATAAAAATCACGGTGTATTTTTAATGTCCACAATGACCACAACGCTGGGCAATAAGTTGCGGCCTTTCTTGACAAGAGCCGCACAAAAACCGAAAAGATGCTGGTATATATGAAGTTAACGCCATGAAGCAGATTCGGTTTATTCTTATTGGCAGGGCAAATTTGTCATATTTGCCTAGGGTTTGGAGGTTAGGAATGACCGAAAGCCAAAAAAAAACCGTTCCGGCCATCCCTTAACATGATTTGGGATAGCCGGAACGGTAATTCACTACGGAATTATTCCATAGTTAACCTAGCTTATTTCAACTGGATGGTCAAACCGCCTTTCGCTTTAGGATCAGCAACAGGGACGATTTCTGTCCGGGTCAGGCCTGCGCTTTTGTGGGTGAACGGCACGACAGGGTTGCTGGTGTTGAAAGGTATGCTGGCCGTAAACCCGCGTGGGTCGGCAGTGGTTGCAAAAATGCCTGTTTTACCCCACGCTTGGGTGGTGTTGACGGCATTGGCGACCGTCGGGCTACCCAAATCTTCAGCGAAAGCTTTCAACAGTTTCGCTTTAGAAGACCATAACGGATCAGCTGTTTTGTTGACCTTATAAATGACCGCACCTTCCGCCCAAATCGGGTAAACGCCAGCCGCCACATTTTCTAAAGTTGGCGCGTAGCCGTCGATTTTGACATAACGCCAAGGATCACCGCCTGTACCAGTTGCCGTCACACTGCTATTACGGTCAGCTGAGTTGATGGCAACACCCCAACGCTTGGCGGAAACCGCGCCATCTTTGACATTGTTAAACCCCGTCGTGTTTGTGCCATTTTGCCAATCTTTCAGTAAGTTACCGGTATCAGCCGCGCCGCCCGGTGCTTTGGCGATAGGTAATGAAGCATCTTCGTCCACGGGCGTGTCTGCCGTGATAGTGGCGGGCGGGAAAGCATTTTTAGTGGCGGGATAATTTAAAAATTTCGAGTAAGCCACCGCGCCGATAGCCGCCCCAGGGTTTCTCAAACTGACGGCTACGGGTGTCAGGTTTTGTCCGGTTGTCGATTCTTGATAAGGCGCGGTGACACCTGCGGCGGACAAAATAGTCGGGTCAACCAAGCTTTTAACTTTGTTGCCATCGGTTTTATCGACAATTTTAATTTGATCCCAGGCGCCGACTTTACCCGCAAATAAAGAAGCCACTACATTGCGGTTCAGGCTTGGCAAGCTATCTTCCGAATAGCTGCCTACCGCAACCGTGCTAGGCAATTGCCCGGTTTTTTTCTGTGCGGCTTGCAGCACTTTATACAAATCCAACGTGACCGCCACGCCATACACTAAGCCCCCTGTCGGCACAATAGCGAAAGCGTTGGTTCCCGTGACAGGGATCGAAGACCAATTGGTTGGCCAAGCGCCTTCTGGTGTTCCGGTAATGAGTTGGTTTACAGGTTTTGGGTAATTGATCGTGCCGGGACGTAACAAAATGTTAGGATCGACACCTAAAAAGCCACCGTCAGATATTCTCTTAACGAGATACTTGGACGCATTGCTGCTATCAATATTGGCTTTCCAAGATTTGCTGCCATTCGCCACCCAATCTGCGGCTTTAAGTGCCGTGAAGTTGATCTGTTCCAATGGGATGCTGCTTAATAAAGGCACGACCCCATAACCCGCCGCACCGTAAGAGCGTTTGTGCAATAAGATTTTTTTGCCAGCCAAGCCAGTACCTAAATTGGCATTGCCCGTAAAGTAATAAGCCGTCCAACGTGAACCGACTGAACCTGTAGCCGGATCGACATCGGCAAACGTGTCAACCGTACCGGGGGCAGCCAAAGTGGTGATGACCACCTGCCCATACGCCTTATCCTGTGCCGCCCCACCTGAAGTGAAAACAGTCAATTCAGGTGCACCGTTAGCCCACAGCGTAAGCGCGTTAACGCTAGGGGCTGCCGCAGCCAAGGTCAAAGAGATGGCAACCGCCAATGGCTTAATGTTTCTCATAAATAATACCTTCAATAAATAGCGAAAAATAAACGTAAAACCACGCAGCGGCGCTATTGGGGCGGATAAGCACAGGCCGAAATAGCGCAAGCCGTGGTTTGTGTTCCAATCACAAGCTGTAGAACTTGTTACCTGCTATTTTGCAAGCAATGTGCCAATATTTAACCTATTGAATATATTATTTATTTTTGATTATTGGTTAATTATGCTGCTGAAATATCAGCACTATCTGTTGATGGGTTGTTGATGTATCAGCAGGCATTAAACGCGGCAGGCGAAAATACGTTTCGCTATCGCACCTTACACGGGCTGTTTTGGCGGGCATAAAAAAGCCCCGCCAAGTTTTTAAAATCTGGCGGGGCTTTCGAGGCGACACGTTCCGTAACCTTTTGATTGATTGTCGGCGCTTCAATACGGTAGGAACGGGGTTATAAAGCCACGTCCCGCTGAGGGGTCATCGTTCCCACGCTCCGGCGTGGGAATGCCGCCCATGACGCTCCAGCGTCGCCTTACGCAACGCCGGAGCGTTGCTGGATGCATTACCACGCAGAGCGTGGGAACGATAAAAAACATCGTCGCGCTGGGAGTTATCACTCAAACGCTTAATGTCTTTGAGCTTGGCAAAGCCGACAAAATGGCCCTTAGCGCTTTATTGACCGATTCAGAATTGGTGAAAATAGCTGCCACATCAGCATCTAACGTGACCGTAACGGTGGGGGCTGTACTGGCAAACCTATTGGGTTTTGCCTTTGAATAATCAAAATTGTATTCAGATAGCATATCGGGTTCAGTATTTTCGCTGGTTTTCATAGTTTTTACGCTCTTTGGTCGTAGCGGGTCGGGAGCTGATTATTCGTACAGTACCTTGGATTCTTTCAGTGAACGATACGATTAACAAGCGTTTGCTTTTTGAATAGCCAATAATTAACTCCCTGTGTTCACCAAACGAATTCCATTCATCGTTGAAAATATACGCTAACGGGTCGTCAAAAACCGTTTGGGCTTCATTAATGTCAAACGGCTTTGAAAACTTTCCACAATCTTCCCGGAAAGATCGTCGAAAA
>CAYUQV010000015.1:0-59841 GCA_964446885.1 uncultured Methylocucumis sp. | reverse complement strand
GTAAGGGCAGTTTCCTGCCTAATGACCGTTTACACAAAAATTCTTACACCCTCCTGTCTTGACTCAGGCCACGCCGCAATTTTTGGAGCTTTTCGACAAGATGCAGGCTCAGCTTTACCAGCAACTGCACAAGCCTGCCGCCTAGGCTGGCGGGGTAGGGCGGCTTCCCAAGATGCGCGAACACCTTGGGCGGCCTGATCATTTACATTAATCCGAGTTAATGCCCATGACTGCAAACCATGATTCGGATGACCTGCATAGTTTGTACGACGCCTATACAGGCCTCCAGGTCATCACCGCCAATTGTGGTGCAGATGCCGAAAACGTCTGTCCTGTCCTTAATGGCCTGAACTACCGCTTCGAGCATTTGCTGGCCTGCCTGGATGTGCTCTACCAAAAAACGCCCGCCACGCCCGAAAGCTGACGCTTCCGGCAACGTTGGCGGGCGGTCATGGCCACCTGGCCCTTGCGCCGTTTTCCTGTGATGCCGTGGTCAAGCGAGGCCACGAGCGGCCACGGCGGCACAGGCAAGGCGTCGGGCGTTCCGGCCATGCCCGTAGCGTAACGTAACGTTACGGAATTTCTGTTTCTTCCTGCTTTACAATCAGCCGGCAATTTTCGCGCTGCAGCAACCCCGATCCGGCCGGAACCGACCCCAAAAAATCGCCCTTCAGACGAAAAAACGGCCTTTTGCCGTTTTTATTGGCACACGATTATTAAACAATGGTCGTCCCTGGCCATTTTAATTAAATCCAATTTGCTTCCGCTATCTGTACGTCCTCCTCGAAATCCCCGCTTTTCTTCCAGCACTCTATGATATTTCTGCAACCTGCTTTCGTAGGTGAAAAAAACCAATTGCCTTGGCAGTTTTTGAAAAAATCCGGCTTGCTTTTGACCTGTTCAGTGTCTAGCGTGTAAATCAAATCAAACCCCGCGTTTATCATTTCGCTGATTGATGGGCTTTGCAGTGTTGTGTTCATTTTCTTATCTCCGATTGATTAGCGCATCACGTCGATGCACACATCAACCACCAGCAAGCGGGATGGGGTTTGGGGAAACCGTGCAGGTTTACCCAATTAAATCATGGCGTAGCCATTCATCCAGTCGGGGTCAATAGTTCGCTGTGTGTCCAGGCCGTCAAGTGCGCCAATACAAAAAAAATCCAAAACAGCCCAGGCAATCCATTTTTTTTGTTTGGCGGCTTGCGCACACTTGAACGGCTACACACTAAAAGTAGGCTTGTCAGTGACTTAAGCGGGGTAATCCACCGCTTAAGTCCTGACTACCGGCTTTAAAAGAAACTGTCAAAGACTACGCATAATGCATATTATGTTAAATTAAATGACAAAAGTGATAATGATGGGTTATTGGTATTCCCTTGCCATCGTCATCCTGCTTTGCACAAATCTGTCCGGGTTCTAAAATGGCGACTGATTGAATCCATTCGCGTAAGGCGGGACTATGAAACTGTGGTTAAAATTTTTGGGTTATGTGATCGGTTTATTTTTTGCGGTGTTGCTGTTTACGCTGTTTGGAACGGAAACGGTGCCACTTGAAAAAAATATGGCGCCTGCACACCTAGAACCCGCCGTCACTGAGATTCCTAATGACACGGCGAATGTATCTGAGCCAGAGCCGGAACCGCAAGATTCGATTTATTCCGCCGAATACATCGCCTCTTTGCCCCAGATTGTCCCGGAACCCGAACCCGCGCAGCAAACCCTGGACAATGACGCGATGGTCATACACGGCGATAGCTTGGGGCATTTTCGTGGGCGGGTTTTGATCAACGGCGTCAGTATGCCGTTTATTCTCGATACGGGTGCGACAACGACCACCGTGCCGTTTGAATTGGCCAAAAAAGCCAATTTGCCGTTGGGCGATGTGAATCATGTGGAAACGGCGAATGGTATTGCGGCTGGCCAAAAATCAAGGATTCAGGAGATGAAATTGGGCAACGCGGTGTTGAAAGATACGGAGGCCGATATTAATTATTCGTTGGATGAAGTCCTGATTGGCATGACCACGCTTAAACATTTCCAAATTAGCGTTGAAAACAACACCATAAAATTGACACCCAATAAAGGTTACGGCGACGAGCCTGTCAGTTTAAGCGCCACGGGCCCGAAAAAATGGCGTAAACAAGTCGTTTGCGATAATGAGGGCCAAGATTGCAAAACGGTTTATAGCGAGTCCGAATAATTCAGATAAGCCACGGCCACTGCGGGTGCGCAATCAGCTGGATTTAATGACCTTGAAAATTCAGGGGTTGTCCGGCAAAGCGCTGAAAAATCCAAAAAAGGCCGCGCTTGGGCTTGGGCGATTTGTTGGGCCAGAAAACGGCCTATCCCCGCGCCAATGATGGGGCTGGTTGACGGTAGGTTTTTTGAGGTAGCCAAAGCTTCACACGCCAAACGGATTTTTTGCAGTTGCTGATGTTTCAGATTATTGGCAAATGCTTGCCAGCGCGGCAGTTCTTGCTGATAAAAATCACAACCTATCATTCTTGCTAAACGTCTGGCACTGGCAGCGACAGATTTTTCCGCACCATCGGCGGTGTCGGTTTGGTCGTGGATCTCGTCCAATTCGCCCGTCAGGCGGTAAACATCGGCCATCGTGGCAAAATATTCCGCCATCAAACCAATCTCTTTTCCTTCGTCGTAAGCCGTTTGTGCCACGGCCATCACGGCGGTTCGGACAATACCTGTGTATACCAATTCTTGGCTAATCAGCCGCTGGTAATCGGTAAGGCCGGACATGTGCACCTGATGATTTTGCATAACCAAAATATCAGTTGTCGTGCTGCCAATATCGACAAACAGCCCCTCCCCGACTATTTTTGCGGCAAATCCGGCACTGGCCAGCCAATTGGTCGAGGCGATGTCTGGATAATCAGCCTCGGTGATCTGGGGCGCTGCCAATAAGCCTTGTTGGCCCGCAAAAACCAGCACATTAGAATCGCCCAGCAAGGCCTGCATCGTGGCGATAATCTGCCGGACACCCTCGTCACGGCCTGCAAACAAATCCACCAATTCGCCTGTCATAGTGATGGCTTGGCGGTAATCGGCATCCGGTAAAGCTTGCAAAACCGCATTGACGGCATGGTGCAAGGTGTCCAAACCTTTCCATAACGGGCAAGCGTGTTGGTGGATAGCTATAAGTTCACCGCTGGCATTTAGCACGGCGGCTTTAAGATGGGCGCCGCCAATGTCCCAGCCCACATAACATTTAGGTTTCATCATAATTTAAGGGTCATCGCTTGGTTGTTTGTAGGGCGGATGTCTGGCTCGCCGTGTAGCAAATCTAGCGTCAGTTGGGCGATATTCAGCCCCAATGCGGCTTGAAGTGCGGCAAATGAGGTGGTCAGGCGCGGGTTTATTTCCAGCACTAAGCGTTGTTTCGGCGTTTCGATCAGGTCAATGCCCGCGTAGCCCCAAAGCTCAGGGAATGCACTGGCGACTTGCTGCACAAGTTGTTGATATTTTTCAGAAATCGGTTGATGATTGACAACAATTTCAATGAGTTGGTAGCGTTGCTGGTAAATCTCGAAGCGTTGTTGGTTAACGGCAAGCAATGCACATTGGCCGTGGTTGAACAGGCAAGACAAACTGGTTTTTTCACCGTGCAAATGCGGCTGGACGATAAATTGTGCCTTACCCGCTTCGGGCATATCCGGGTTAAGGCCCTGGCTGATAAAACTATCCCCGCACCCTGCCCCGTCTATCGGCTTGATGAACCATTCACCTGTGGTTTGCGAAAAATCCGTTTGGCTGGCTAATTGGGTCGGAACGGTGGCGATATGGTGTTGGATAAGCCTCTGATAGGTAAGATATTTGTTGCCTGCCAAGGCAACGGCTGCGGCATTAGGGGCCAACAGGATTTTATGGTGCGCCGCCACCGTCTCGCATAACTGTTGCAAAATGCCGTCAAATTCCGGGGCGATAGGCCATACCGCATCGTGCTCGGCTAACAAGCGTTGAAATACGGCTGTGGCATCGTCGTCCGGCGTAATGACTTCAATGTCCACATCCGCGATATTCAATGTATCGGTTAAGCGGCTATCGAGCATCAGCGTCAATGTGACCGATCCGATGTCTTGGAAATTATTTAACAAGGCTTGCAGCATTAACCGCCCTTCCCTGACTAAACCGCTAGGCAATGCCTCGCGGTTAAAGCCACCGCCCGTAATGTATTCAAAGATTAAAACCTTCATGCCCGGCCAGCTTATCCGGCTATCGGTTAATCATATGTGTCGCCAGTTCTTGCAAGGCGTTGCGGAGATTAGTTTCCAACCTAGGATCCATCGGCGTGTCTGCGATGGCTTTATCCATACATAACATCCATTGGTCACGTTCGGATTCGCCAATTGCAAACGGCAAATGGCGGGCGCGTAGCATCGGGTGGCCAAATTCTTCCATAAACAAATTCGGCCCGCCCAGCCAACCGGACATAAACTTGAACAACTTATCTTTGGCAGAACTCAAGTCTGGTTGATGAATGGCGCGTATGCCTTGTGCTTCGGGTAGCGTATCCATATAGAAGTAAAATCGGTCGACCAAATTCAGGATGGCCTGTTCACCACCGATAACGTCATAAGGCGTGAGGCTTGTCATTGCAAATCGCTTTTTAAAATGGATGAATTGTTGATAGAGAGTGGCGAAAGACATCATCAAAACGCCGGAACCGTTATGCCAAATCAGCCAGATAGCCGTTTTTTCTGGCTAGGTATTCATCGACAAATTGTTGCATGGGTTCGGCTTCATACACGCTAGGCACACTAATCGCCAGTTTTTTAAAGCCTTTGCCAACGATGTTTCCGCCTGCGTTAATTTGAAAATATAAAAAAGCCGTGGCGCGTTTGCCGTTGACTTCCATTTTCGGTTCCAGCATTTCCACGGACGCTTTTGGAAAATCAAGTTGCTCAAAAGACAGGGTCATGCTTTCGTAAATGACCAGAGGGCGGCTCAGGTTGAACATCACCTTTTCCTCAGCCAATAACGGCACCAGCACATAGGGGAAATTTTGCCCGGAAAACGCCACATAATCGCGGATAAGACTTTCAATCATGACGGCATCATGGCTGATGCCCCCCGAACGTTCGATTTGCAAATAGGTTTTGCCCTGATGGTCGTTGACATCAATTTGTCCGGCCTCGGTGCTTGGGAAATTCAACAACACGTCATGCCCAACCATACCCGCAAAGGTAAAGTGCATCTGCTGGCTAAGGCCATATTTTTCCAACGCCAACGAGAACAACAAATCGCCAGGCACGCAAAAACGTTTGGAATCGGCATCGTGCAATGGGTTGAAATCATGCGCCACTTCTTTGGCAAACATACTGGCCTGCTCGGCGGCAATATTCACACCGCCCTCAGATACACTATAAAAATCTTTTAAAAACATATTGTTATTTTTTTATTTTGGTAAAACGCATAATTCTACCATACGGATTAAGATGTTTCACTTAAGACAGTTTGGCTGATGTTGCAAATAATTACCCGCTACCCTAACAAAAATAAGCACACATTAAGCCTATTCATAGTCAGGCCGTTATAATGGTTGCTTTTATCCCCTGCCCTATCAAGCTTTATGAGCGACTTACCCAGTGATTTAATTGTATTTTTTGCCGCCACATCTGAATTTTGGTTGGCTCATTTGGAAGCCGCCCGGCACGGTTTGGCCGCACATCCTTTCAACACCTTAATACCCCCTGCCGCCGCCAGTTTTTCGTTGATTGCCGCCGCTGAAATTGGTGATAAAAGCCAGTTGGTTTGTATGACTTTAGCATCTCGGCATAAGGCGTTGCCCGTAGCCTTGGGGGCTGTGGCCGCGTTTATGTTACTGAATACGTTGGCGGTTGTGTTTGGTGCGGCGATTGCCGATTGGTTGCCTGCTTATGTGGTGGCGGCGACGGTGGCGTTTTTGTTTGCGGTTTTTGGTGTCCAGGCTTTACGGGTGACGGAAGAAGATGAAGACGAGGCGGTTCAGGAAAAAAGCGGCCACAACGTATTTTTCACGACGTTTTTATTGATTACCGTGGCTGAATTTGGCGACAAAACCCAATTGGCGGTGGTCGCGTTAAGCAGTACGCATGTGCCTATTGCGGTATGGATAGGGTCAACGCTGGCCTTGGCAATGACCTCAATACTGGGGATTTGGGCGGGAAATAAGCTGTTGCAAAAAATGCCGCTGGTGCTGTTGCATCGGGTCAGCGGCATTTTTTTTCTGGTTCTGGCAGGTTTGGCCAGTTACCGGGCGTATTTGAGCTTTAGCGGGGCTTAGGAACGGCTATTGATTTCCCTTTACTAGCCCTCTCCCAGTGGGAGAGGAAATGTCGAACGTTCTTTATTCGGTAAACACGCCAAAATCCATAATCCGGCGGTAGCGGTTTGCCAGTATTTCGTCCATGGATTGCTGTTTCAGTTCGGCGAGATGGCGTAAAAGGGTTTCTTTAAGGTTGGCGGCGGTGGTTTTGAAATCCCGGTGGCCGCCGCCTAAGGGTTCACGTACCACTTCATCCAAGAAGCCTTGTTCGCGGATACGGTCAGAGGTGATGCCCATCGCTTCGGCGGCCAGTTGCGATTTTTCTGCACTTTTCCACAAAATGGACGCGCAACCTTCGGGCGAAATGACCGAATAGGTGCTGTATTCCATCATGATTAGACGGTCGCCCACGCCTATCGCCAACGCCCCACCGGAACCGCCTTCACCGATGACGGTGCAAATGATGGGGGTTTTTAAGGTGGTCATTTCAAACAGGTTTCTGGCAATCGCTTCGCTTTGGCCGCGTTCTTCCGCACCAATGCCAGGGTATGCGCCCGGTGTGTCAATCAGGCAGATAATGGGCAGGTTAAAGCGTTCGGCCATTTTCATGAGGCGTAGGGCTTTGCGGTAGCCTTCAGGGCGTGGCATCCCAAAATTACGGTAGATTTTTTCTTTGGTGTCGCGCCCTTTTTGGTGGCCAATCACCATGATAGGTTGGTCGTCCAAACGGGCCAAGCCACAAACGATGGCAGGATCATCGGCAAATGCACGGTCGCCATGCAGTTCATGGAAATCGGTCATCATCAGGTCGATGTAGTCCAGGGTGTAAGGACGTTCAGGATGCCGGGAAAGCTGGGAAATCTGCCAATCGGTAAGTTCACCAAAAATGGTTTCGGTCAGTGTGCGGCTTCTGTCTTCCAATTGCTTGATGGCATCAGAAATATTGATTTTGTTATCAAACTCCACGTTGCGGAGTTCTTTTATTTTCGCTTCCAATTCAGCGATAGGTTGTTCGAAATCGAGAAATTTTAAATCCATGAAGGTGCGCTATGACGAATTAAAGGTAAAACCGTAGATTTTATAGAAAATTTGCCATTTATTCTAAATAAATGTGAATTTATACCTTATTTGTCTGATAGCGGCAGCAACGATGTTTCTGTGTTGGTTGGCCCGAACGCGCTGGTGCTTGAGAAAGCCATGCTGGATTCAATGTTTGTGGCCGCTGTATTCAGCACATCGGCAATTTCCGGGCTTTTGATGTCTTGGTTTTGGGTTGCGGTAATCGTTGCCAAAGCGCTTTCATTGTCAATTTTAGAAACCCAGTCTTGCAGGTTCCTCGCCGCTTCTGAGGGGGCATCTTTAGCCCAATCGACGATTTTTTGGGTGGCTTGGGCAGAGCCAATTTCTGCCAAGGCGTTGCCACTGACTTCAAATGCTGGCGTTTGCAAGGGTTCTTTATTTAACCAGGTGCTTAACACGTCAACGGCATCGGGATTGCGCACTTTGGGGATGGATTCAAAGGCCACTTCTTGTTTGATGCGGGTAATGTCCTCAGGCTCCGTGCCTTGGGTGCTTCCTGAGACGGTTTTTAATAATTGTTCAACGCCTTCCGATGATCCGACCGTGGCAATCGCCTTGCCGACAGCACCCAAAAATTCCGGGTCAGCTATTTCCACGTTAATCCAAGCCTCTTCCAAAATCGGGGAGAGTTCTCCATGGAATTGACCATCCCAACGGTTGTCACCAATCCGGGATATGGCTTGTAAAATAAGGATATACAAGGAAGATTGGCTGTTGTTTTTTGCCAAATTGATGAGTTGTGCCAATGAATCGGGCGTGGCGATTTCGGCCAATAAATCCAGCAGGATGGCTTTAGTTTCTAAAGAGATGTCAGGGTTTGCCAATAAATCATTGATTTGTTGGTACAGCGTCGGTTCGCTTCTCTTGCGCAAGTTTTTCGCCAGTTGCGCCGATAAGATGGGGATTTGCTGCAATTCGGCTGTTTCAAGCAATGTTTTGAATTCAGCCCAAGTCTGTAACGCACTGTTTTGTGGTTTGTGCGTTGGGATCTGGCTTATTACGGTGTTTTCATGAGGTTTGGACGGGCCTGGGATATTTAAGATAGACGCAGTGGGAATGCTGGCATCCCAATTTTCATTGTTTAAGCCATACAGTTTGACAGGCGCGTGATTGCCATACCACCCGCCCAATCCGGGCATGAGGGTGAGCAATAGGCAAACTGTGATGGGTATAAAACGGTTTATCACCTAGCCATCCACCTAGATTGGGTCAATTGGGCGAGTGCGGCGCTGATTTTCATGTTTTGGTCGGGTTCCGCCTTAAGTGAAAGCAAGGGTTGGAACAGGTCAGCCGATTGTTTTTCGGCATCCGTCAGCGGGTTGGTTTGCAAATCCAGTAAACCGACAATGGGCTTGGCCAAATCTGAACCGGATTTTAAAAACGTCCGGGCGGCTAAAGCCCCCTGCCCTTGTCCTACCAAGGTCAGGCTAAGATTAGGGTGGCGGTCTAAAATGCCCAATACCGCCGCTTGCACTTCTTGGGCTAAGTGCTTACGGCGGATTTTTTTCTTAAGGATATTGGTTTGTGTGTCTTGTATTGCGGATGCGGACTTATTAAGCATGTCGTAATAACCAAAAGAAATCCGATAACAATGGACTTTGTTTTTGGAAGCCACCGCCTCTTCTTCCAAAAATACGCCGCCATAAATGACGGGGCAACGGTCATTAAAGCGTTGCCGGACAAAGTCATTCCAGATAGTGGGCTTCATGCCGTCATCGTGCAGGAGCAACAAGGCTTTAGTGGACGTTTGCGGGGCTTTGGCTTTGACAAAACGCGCTATCACAGCGTTATTGCTTTCGCTTTTAAGGGTACACAATGGACCTAAGGTTTTGGCGCAGGCCCCTTCCCAATTTTTGAACCGATAGCCTTGATTGGGTACGGCGAACAGGCTTACCAGCGTTTGCGATGACACCTGTAACGAGCACTCTGAGGTACAATTGATCTTTCCAGGTAACGCCCTAATTTCGCCGCCTTGGTTATCAAAAACTTGCAGGGTTAAGTCTGCCGCAAAAGCTGGAAATGGCATAAAAGCGGCCATTAATATCAAATCCCGTACTTTGGGCCGCTTAAAAACAAAAGGAAAGTGATAAAAAATACTCATGGTTTGGTTCCGTTAAATTATTGTTTTTTTATCATCATACCCGACAAATTTAGCTTCTGCGAGTGCAATTTTTGGTTAACATTTGGTTAACTGTCAGTGCCTTATGCTGTCAACATCTATGGGAATGGCAGCTATTTTGACTGATTTTAGACTGCCCTCTTCCTGTAGATTTTGTATCGGGCAATGAAAATTTGGCCGTCCTGTAGAACATCCTCCTTAACCTTAAAAATCGGGCCGTGATTTTGGCCGATAAAATAACCGCCGGGTTAAAAGGGTTTCTTGAACTTAAATTATGAGGAAAAAAAGATGACAACCCCAAGTAAATCCCAAACTGACATTCCGTCAGTTGATGGGTTAAATACGGTAACGCCTGAAACCATCAACGATGCGGCTTTACAGTATATTTATGCCGTAGGCGATCTGGATACGGCTGATGAAGCTGTTGCTGCTGATGAACCGGAAGCCCCCGTTGACCCGATCATGACTATCATGCCTGTCGGCGAAGCCATTATCATTGAAGAAGCCCCAGCAGATTTGATCTGGATAATGCCGTCTGAAGAAGCTTACGCTGATGATGAGGTTTACGAAGATGTCTTGGTTGATGAGCTGATTGACCCTATTTTCACCATCATGCCTGTTGATGAAGGCGTTATCATTGACGAAGTGATTCTTGATGAAACGGTTGACGGTGAAGTTATTGAAACCCCGCCAGAAGACATCACTGACTTAGTGTTGGTTGACCCTATTTTTACCATCATGCCTGTCGATGACTATATCTTTCTTGACGATATGGAAACGATCCCGGAAGACCCTGGGTTCTACGAAGAAGTCATTGATGTGCTTGCCGATCCTGAAACCGAATTGCCACCTGACGCGGATATGGATCCACTGGTCATGGCAAAACCCTTGATTTGGGATGAGTCTTGGGATGGCTCTGATGGCGAAATCATTGATGGAACCGGGGAAGGTGATCTTGAAACTTCACCGGAAGACATCACCGACCTAGTGCTGGTTGACCCTATTTTCACCATCATGCCTGTCGATGAAGGCATTATTATTGACGAAGTGCTGCTTGATGAAACGGTTGGCGGTGAAAGTGACGGTGAGGTTATTGAAACTCCGCCTGAAGACATCACTGACCTGGTGCTGATTGACCCTATTTTCCCCATCCTACCCGTAGAAGACTATATTTTCCTTGACGACATGGAAATAACGCCGGAAGAACTTGGATTTTACGAAGAAATTGTTGACGTGGCGATTGATCCAGAAACAGGATTGCCAACTGAAACAGACGAGGATCCGGTTGACCCGATGGTCATGGAAAAACCTTTTATTTTGGATTGGTCACGGGATCGGGGTGATGAAGGAAATGGCGATATTTCCTTTGAAAACTTAGATTTGGATGCACCGGAAGAATCATTTAGCTGTATTGTGTTCATGTGCAACCTCACAGCGGATGAAATTGTCTTTTCAACTGAAGAGCCAATCCTTGATATGGGATTTACAGACATTGATGCAGGTGCGGTAACAGAAATAATGTTACTGGGCTTGCCAGAAACGATTGAATTTATTGCCTAACTACCCAATTCAGGAAAAGAACATGAGAAAAACATATTTGCATGGCCTTTTATTAGGCTTGGTGTTATCAAGCACAAACGCATTAGCAGACAATAAAGCGGTTGAAATCAGCATCGGAGGTATTGGCCCTGCCGTTGATGCCGCCGCCTTCCAAACCGTCCAACAAGTGATCGGCAGTGCCGTCACCAATGGCGTGATTGATACATTTATGGTCAGCGGTTATGGAAAAGAAGGTGGCTATTCGGCGTGTGCGCAAGCTTCGCCAATGTCAGACGGGTTTGGCCTTTTCGTCAAGCAATTGCGGGCCATTTCACCAAACCGCAAAACAACGGCCTATTCCGTAAAAACAGTTGAAGCCTGTGGTGAAATCATATCGGCCTGCACCTTGGAAGTGAACGAATGCCCTGATGGTTCGTTTGTCGGACGTGTGCCGCCCTCCTGCGAATTTGCCCCTTGCCCAGGCAAATAAATTCGTCTGGCGGATATAGGCTTAGTGGCATTGCTCCGTGAAATGGGTTGTTGTCTTGCCTAGATCACGGGGCATTTCCTATCTGGAATGACCCATTATGGAATACTATAAGGCCTCCTTATTTATTTCCTGCTTATAACACCATGCGCATTTTAATTATTGAGGATGAAGCCGATATCCGCGCCCAAATCCGGCGGCAACTGGAAAAAGAAGGCTACCATGTTGACGAAACCGGAGATGGCAAAGAAGGCTTTTTTTACGCCACTGAATATCCGGTAGATGCAGCCATTGTCGATTTGGGTTTGCCCGGCTTGCCGGGGCTGGAGATTATCAGACGCTTACGGCAACAAGGCAACTCCTTGCCTGTGTTGATCCTGACCGCCCGTGGCCGCTGGCAAGAACGGGTTGAAGGCTTGGAAGCCGGGGCTGATGACTATCTGGCCAAACCTTTTCAAATGGAAGAGCTTTCCGCCCGCATCAAAGCGCTGTTGCGGCGGGTTGTCGGTGCTCCCCAATCCTTATTAAACTGCGGTTATCTGACGTTGAACTTAGAAACACAAAGGGCGACGGTGGACGGCGTTGAAATCGAACTGACCAGTTTTGAATACCGGATGCTTGAATACTTGGCACAAAACCACGGCAAGATTGTTTCCAAAGATGACTTAAGTGATTACCTATATCCCCACGATGCCGACCCGGAGAGCAATGTCCTGACGGTTTTGGTCGGGCGTTTGCGCCGAAAGCTTGACCCGGAAGGTATCCGCAACCCTATAGAGACCCTACGGGGCCGCGGCTATCGCTTAGTTTGACGTTCACCGCGTGATCAATTCGCTTTATTTCAGGCTTAACTTCACCGCCATTTTGGTGTTTGTCATTTTTTTGGCCGCCACAGGGGCTGTGCTGGACAATGCCTTTCTGGAAAGCGCCCGCCTTTCTTTACGCGAACGGATGTCAGGCGAAGTTTACCAACTGCTCAGTGCCTCCCAAATTGATGAAGCCGGGCAATTGGTCATGCCGCTGCCTACCCATTTGCCCAACCCCCAACTGGCTTTGCCTGGTTCTGGCTTATATGCGTTTGTCGGCAGTAATGATAGCGACAAACCCATCTGGCGTTCCCCTTCCCTACTGAACCGGCAATTGCCCGGACTTTTTACCTTGCATGTCGGCGAAAAACAGTGGCTGGACATCACGTTAGAAGATGGCGAAGACTATTGCCTGCTAGGTTTTGGTTTCCAGCGCACCCTCAAAAGCGGCATTTATTCGTTTAATTTTTATTTGTTGAGCGAACTGGCTCCACTCCATAAGCAAGTCACGTTATATCGGCAACGTTTGTGGGGCGGATTGGCGATTGCGGCCATTTTGTTGCTGGCCACCCAGCTTTGGGTACTTTATTGGGGTTTAAAACCCCTGCGTAAAGTCGGGCAGGAGCTAAACGCCATTGAAACTGGCGAACACCACCAAATCAATGGCAGTTATCCGAGGGAAGTCAGGCAGCTCACCGATAATATCAACACTTTATTAGTCCAAGAACGGGCGCGTCAGGCCCGATACCGCAATGCCCTGGCTGATTTGGCGCATAGCCTTAAAACACCGTTGGCTGTGTTATTGAACGCGACCGACCAACCCGAATCCCTGTCTGATACCGTATCGGAGCAAAGCCACCGGATGCTGCGTATTGTCGAGCGGCAATTACAGCGGGCCGGGGCCGCAACCAATTCAGCCTCCATTCCCCCCGTTACCATCCATCAAGTCGCTGACAGGCTCAATGCCTCGCTGTGCAAGGTTTACCGCAATAAAGACGTGCTGATCCTTAATAAAATAGACACAGGTTTGGAATTGCGTTGGGATGAAGCTGACCTGATCGAAGTGTTGGGCAATCTGCTGGATAATGCGTTTAAATGGTGTGACGGACATATCGAGATACAAGGCCATAAAACAGGCCGTCGTTTAACGCTCAGTATCCATGATGACGGCCCTGGCATCAGCGCCAAAGATATTGAGCTTATTCTGCAACGCGGTGGGCGGGCGGATGAATCCATACCCGGTCATGGCATAGGCCTCAGTGTCGTCGCCGACATCGTTGAGGCCTATCAGGGAAGGTTGCGCATCGGGCCGAGTCATTTGGGCGGTGCGGCAATGATGATTGAGTGCTGGTCTTAAGCAAATGCTGAATGTGAATGGACTTTTTATAAGCTAATCGTCAAATCAATGATTTACCATTTTATTTGGGCTTATTGAAGCTTGTAATCAGAACGGCCTTAATGTTTGACAACCACCTTCGGATGGCTTCCGAAGGTGGTTTGCCTTATCAAGGTTTAAGGTAAGAATGGAAAGGTTTGAGTGGGCCAAGTGCCGGATCACGGCCATTTTTTCCGACCGCCGGAACGTTTAGGAACAAATCTTTAGCCAATTGCGGGTCTTTTCCGGCCATATTTTCTTTATGCCCATGAGGCACAAGGATTTGCGGATGGTCAAACGGGGCTTTTTCCCAACGTACCCGTTCATCTGTCAAAGATTTCAAAAAGGCCACCAAATCTGATTTTTCAGCATCAGAAATACCACCTTGCGGAAATACTAAGGTTGCAAAATGATGTTTATTATTGAAGCTGCCACCCCGGAAATAAAAATCAACCACTTGTTCGAGTGTCAATAAACTGCCGTTGTGCATGTAAGGGCCTGTCAGCTCAATATTGCGTAAAGAAGGGGCTTTAAATGCACCTTTAATTGCAACCAAAGCGCGGCCATCGTTTCTTTTTTCCATTTCAGCTTGCAATACCGATACTTTAGGTATTTTGGCATACACGCTACGTTCACCGCAGCTGCCGGTAATATCAGGGTCGTCAATCAGTTCACTTGGCAGGAAATCTTCTGCAAAGGTATTGTCCAAATCACACGAGTTGACAATGACCGGGTCTATCAAAGGCGTACCATTTAACAATTTATTGAAATATTGTTGGCTAAATGATAATGGATTGCCGTAAGGGTCTTTGCCGCCTACACCCGGATCATTTCCTGTAGGGGTGACGCTGGTGTTAAAAAAGCCTTCATCCAACATACCAAATGCGACACCATTGCCTTCAAACGCCCCGTTAAAGGTTTTACGGTTCACTAGCCGCAACGAAGCGAACTCCGATGACGGCGCATTAATGGAGGGGTGCGCGGCGGCTGATAACGTCGGCCCGGCATGGCAAACGGCACAATGGGCATTCAAAAACAGCCTTAAGCCACGTTTTTGCTTGGCATTAAATCCCTCCGGCATTTTGGGTGTTTTGCCCGGCAATCTAGGGGTGTCAAAGGGGGTTTGGTCAGAAATTAGTGTTTGTTGGTATAGCTGCAACGCCAAGCCAAAAAATAGCGAAAAATTGGCTTCCATTTGGGAATAACCTGGCGCACTGGCATCAGCGGGATGGCCAAATTCACCCGATCCAGACCAGTAACGGGGCGCAAACGATGCTTTTACCAAATTTTCATACGTCGCGGCCAAGCCTTTACCGGAAGGGTTCCGTAATTCGGCCAGAACGCTGTCTTCGGGATGAATCTCTTGGATTGCCAACGGTTGGCGGTTCAGTAACTTACGTCCAATATCGGAAAAAGTGCGTTTTTTGCACGACATTTCTACGCTACTGGTGGCCGGAGCGACAGCTTGGGAAGCTAATGATGCATTTTCCAATTGCAGGGTTTGCTGAGCAACCGTGCCATCCGTTTGTGCAACCCAAATCCGCGCATCTGTATCACGGACACCGTAAGGTGAAACACCGTTAAATATGTTGTTGGCGCGCCCATCCCAAAAATTGCGGAAATTAAATCCGGCATTGATGACACTAGGTGCTTGCCTGGGTTGGACTTGCCGGGTGTTCAAGCCACTGGCGTGGAAAATATCATCTGTTTGCGCGATGCAATCATCTTGAACCGTCAGGTCATTTAAGCCACCCAAACGCGCTTTAAATGTGCCGGCTGATGAAACAATATCATCCGTATTGAAAATGACCTTAGAATCTATGTCGGCTGGATTGGCAAGCTGGTAAAGCGGAAAATCGCTGCGTCTTAAAGTGTAATTGGATCCACCGCTTGCCCCAGAAGCTGTGGCTTCAAACGTATTTTGGGTGGGCGAGTTGTTATGGAATTTTCCTGGCGATAGCTGGTTTTTAAACCGTCCGTCAACACCTGCATGGAAATGGCAAGAACCGCAGGCCATACCGTCACTACCTACCTGAGTGTCCCAGAATAACGCCTTACCTAGTTGGATAGCTGCGGCTTTGTTGACGACAATCGGAGATTCGCCGTCAAGCAATCCGGGAGTGGCTGGCATGGCCACACCTGTTAATGGCGGGGGCGTTTCTCCGTGGGCAGCAGCTTCGGAGCTAAAAAGTACGCCTAACAATAATGCGGCACTAGGTAATAATAAAAAGTTAAAAACGGTATCGGCCCGGTGACCTGTTTTCATGGATTGGCCTGCTAAGAATGTCTATTTGTAAATCAGATGGCCACCGCCTAAATCAAACAGGTGGCAGCCATCGTATTGGATTTCTCTTGAAACCTTTTGTCAACAACAAAGGCTTAAGGGAAAAGCGGGGGATGCTTAAGGAGCCGTTTTAGTTACAGTAACGTCAACGTTGTATTTTGGGGTATTGTCAACGCCCTCATCCGGGTTAAATCCGCCTACAACAAACATATAAGCGCCGCCTTTGGGGGCTTTAAAGGTCAATTCAAATTGGCCGGGGACTTCATCTTTTACACCTTTGAAGCGCAAGATATTTTTGGTGTTGCCATCCAAATCATAACCCCTTGCGACAATTCGCATAACGATGTTGCCCAGTTTTTCGCCCGTGGTTTCGTCAGTTGCGCCAATCTTGATGAAATTTTCATATTGGGAATAAAAATGATCAACGACATAGCTGTCAGGAGCAGTATCTTCGATACCACGATACCAAACCGTCACGCCAGGATGGATGCCAGCAGCTTGTGAAACCACTTTGATGGTGACGTTCTCGCCTTTTTTCGCAACGACACTACCCCAATCAGAAGAATGCGTCCAACCCATACCGCCAAATGCAGGGTCACTCCAGCCTTTAGTTTTTACAGTGAAAACGTCAGTGGTATTTTTGCTATTGAATTTAGTGACCTCGGAGGGCTGGGTTGCCGCAAAACTAGCTGAAGCCGCCAATATGCCAGCGACTATTAAAGAAGAACCAGTAATTTTTTTAAAATTCATTTTCATCGCTTATTACCTTTTTAAATATAGGATTAATTTAGAGAGTTGGAAGACCTATTGCCTTGAGCCACGAACATCTATTTCTGGTAAGCAATTTGTCTTGATGGCAGGGAGGTCACCTATCTATAAAAATGGGTGATTCATGCCAACACATCGTTCAAAGCATGTTATGTGCCAATATTAAGTATAATAAAAACATAATATTACAATATTCAATCATGTAATTTGTGTTAAATAACATAGATTAATTTATTAATGTGTCATATGACCTATTTATTCACTTATATTTAATGTGGTTTATGGGTTTGTAGCTTGGGATTTCTAAATATCAATGACTTAAAGCGATAATAAGCAATATTAGACTATTCTGAAATATAAAATCGTGTTATTTAACACTATTTAATTATATTTACTTTATTTCGTAAGCCTGAAATTTATAATGGGTGTGGCATAAAGATGGGCAGTTAATCTATGCTCAGTGGGTGGGCTGAAAGGAACGGGTCAGGCAGGGGAAGGCTATGTTGAATGGGGTTGTTTGGTTGGGAGAAATTCAAGGAGTGTTATGTGCTAAATCCCCACATTGACTTCAATCCGTTAGTTGAATACAAAAAAACCTGTGGACGGTTGGTTTCATACCATCCACAGGTTCGGGCGGAAGACGATGTTGGCTTGTGTTTGTATAGGCTTTCTACATCTTCATCAAGCCATCAATTCTGCATAGTCTAAAGTATTACAAATTATCTAAGATGGCGCGTTTGACAGCATCCAAACTCGCGTCAATAGTCACTGGCTTAGCATCGGCGCATTGCTGCATGGCAATCTCAGGGTCTTTGATGCCATTGCCAGTCAAGGTGCAAACAATCCGGCTGCCTTCAGGGATTTTGCCCGTGCTGATGTCATGCAAAGCACCCGCCAACGAAGTCGCCGAAGCGGGTTCACAGAACACCCCTTCAAATTGCGAGAGCATTTTTTGTGCGGCCAAAATTTGCTCGTCAGTAAACTTATCAAACCAGCCGCCGGATTCTTTTTGGACATTCCAAGCCAAATCCCACGATTGCGGATTGCCGATACGGATTGCAGTAGCCAGTGTTTCAGGGTTTTCTATCGGATGTCCGGCCACAAATGGCGCGGCTCCGGCGGCCTGATAACCACACATGACAGGCAGGCTGCGTGTAACTGCGGTATGCTCGGCGGAATAACGGGCGTATTCGGTGTAACCTTTCCAATACGCCGTGATGTTGCCTGCATTACCGACGGGCAAACAATGGAAATCTGGCGCAAAACCCAATTCATCAACAATTTCAAACGCGGCAGTTTTTTGGCCTTCGATACGGAACGGGTTGATGGAGTTGACGATAGTAACAGGAGCCAGCGCGGCCACTTCTTTCACTAAAGCCATGCCTTTGTCAAAATTCCCGTTGATTTGGATGATTTTGGCATCGTACATCAAGGTTTGCGCCAATTTGCCCAAAGCGATTTTGCCTTCAGGGATCAACACGAACGCTTTAATGCCCGCACGGACGGCATAAGCGGCGGCTGACGCAGAAGTATTGCCCGTGGACGCGCAAATGATAGCTTGGCTACCCGCTTCGACGGCTTTAGTGACGGCCATGGTCATACCACGGTCTTTAAACGAACCCGTTGGGTTCAGGCCTTCAAATTTGACGTAAATATCGACATCTTTGCCGATTAAACGCGGGATATTTTGTAATTGGATCAATGGCGTATTGCCCTCGCCCAAGCTAATCAAGCGGGTAGTGGCACTGACTGGCAAGCGTGAGCGGTAGCGTTCGATAAGTCCGGTGTAGCGGGTCATTAAAGTGTCCTGTGTGGTGATATATAAAAATTTATACGCTTTGCCGCGTAGTTTAGTGTGGCTATTTTTTATTATTCAATAAAGCCTAAGTTTTTATTGCCTAATTAACAAAGGCGCAAAAGCTCATTTCTGTTTCTAAGTTGATAAAATCATCAGTCCATAATTGGTGTGTGATGAATAATTGTTTTATTTCTTGATAATTGTCATCTTCTAAAATCACCGTTGCCGCTGTTGCACTATAAGCGGATTCTTTACAACCTTCCAGCATGAGATTTTTTAAAGTTCTGGTTATTTTATTTCGTCTTCTAATTGTTGGTAGGGATATATAGTCTTCAATTGATTGAATTAACTTATCTAATTCTTCGCTGATTTTAGTGCCTATTTCAAAGCGTTTATTAACTAATCGTTGCCTATCATTCAAATCTATTACGTCAATTGTACATTGACCTAATTCTGTCAGCTTATAAAAACGGTAATTGATTAACTTCAAATGTTCTTTAGGAGCGTCTCTTACCGGATGAATAATCGGTTCTAGTTTTGTGTCGTGGCCGGATTTTTTGCCATTACAGCGTTTACAAATAGGCAATAGATTTATCCATAACACCACTTCATCAGGATATAAACTCTTAGGATGAAAATGTTCTACTTCCATGTATTTACTTTCTTCATCTATCTTGGTTTCACAAAAGCAACATTTGCCAAATGACATTGTTAATAATGCGTTCGTGATATAGTCTTTTCGCCAAACCGAATTACCTGTATCTTTATATTCAGTTGTCAGTTTAGCGACCATATCAGCGGTTAGCTCAACAGGTTTGGCGATGGCCTGTAATTTAATCATACTTATTCTGCCATCAATCCTGCCATTTGGATGCGTAATAATTTCCTTTGAGCAATATTGTCAGGATTAAGTATTTTATCTAGCGCATCATAAGCCTGTTTAGCCTTTTGATAATCATCATGATCTAGCCCATCATCAAATTGCCGCATCCATTTCAAGTAATCATCGGATAAGGTCTTGTCATCCAAGCCCATTAAGTCACTTAATATTTCTTCAACCGTCCAACCTTTAAAAGACTTAATATCATTGCGTTGCCTGATAGTGACGTGGTCATCTTGTTTTTCTAAGATGACCAAATTGACATTATCGGCAGATTGCACCACCAAGGGGCTATGCGTGGTGGCAATAAACTGGGTTTTTGGGAATTGTGAGCTAAGAAATTGAATAATTTTGCGTTGCCAATCCGGGTGTAAATGCAAGTCTATTTCATCAACCAAGACAATGGCAGGTTCATGCAGAGGGTTTTCGCTGTTGGGATAACGCTCAAACAGTTTTTTTGCCAAATCGACGATCCAAGCCAAGGTGACTTGATAGCCATAACCTAATTCGCGTAGTTTTATCCAACCATAATCGGTTTTGACTTCGACAAAACCTTTAAAGTCTGGCGTGGTATCAAAACGGAATTCTTGCACATCGGGCAGTATGCCGCTAGTTAAAACGGCTTTAATACGCTCTAAAGTTTCTGCTGCTTTGGGCTTGCCTAACTTTTCAGCAAAGAATGTTTGTAATAGCCATTCCTCGGTATTTGTCAAAGTAACGGTATCATCAAATAAACTGGCGGTGTTATCCGTGTTTTCAGATTCTGATAATGAAGTATTACCCATTTTTCTTGAGGTGCCATAACCACAAAAAACACGTATTTCGAATCCTTTTAGTTCGTTATCACGATACATCATTTGCCAACGCCCTCTTTTATTTCCTTTAGAATATCCTTTTATCCCTGATGTTATTGGCGAAAAAAATTCATTATTTTGAATTAAAAACACATTGCTTATTGTGACTGGATTAGCTCCATCATTGCTTATTCCAACAGGAAACAAATGTAATTTATCAGCAATTTTTGGTCTACCCTGCCTATTAGGAATTAAGTCAGCCAAGCACCGTAACAGAGTAGTTTTTCCTATATTATTATTTCCTAAAATCACCGTCCACAATGCTGGCTTACCGTCACCGTCCGATAAATCTATCGTTTGCTCATCCTTAAAACATTTTACGTTTCTAATGGTGAGTGAACCAAAATAAGCAGCGGGTGGTGTTTGTTCTGTGGGATTCATGGTCATAGTAGGTGGCTTGAATAATCATCCCACCGTATAAGATGGGATTAATCAATGCTCTTTGTGTAGCTTGAGTTCGGTAGCTGACCTCAATCTACAACGAATGTTTTAACCCAACGTCTCCATCCGAATCCGGCTCACCTTGCCGCTCACAGTCGACAACGCTTCAATCTCAGCAATCGCCGCATCCATTTCTTGTTCCAAGGTAATTTGGGTGAGCATGATAATCGGCACGGCGGTTTCGCCTTTGAGGGGTTCCTTTTGGATCATGGCTTCGATACTGATGTTGTGGTCAGCGAGGATTTTTGTGACATCAGCCAACACACCCGGTTTGTCTTCGGCATTCAAGCGCAAATAATACGAAGTCTTGAACCGTGAAGCTGGCAAGACTGGAATATCCGCTAAGGCATCGGCACGGAACGCCAGATGTGGGACGCGGTTTTCCGGGTCAGAGGTCAAGGCCCGCACTACGTCAATTACGTCGGCAACCACGGATGATCCGGTCGGTTCAGCTCCTGCACCCGCTCCGTAATACAAGGTTGCGCCAACGGCGTCGCCTTTGACCAGCACGGCGTTCATGACACCGTTGACGTTGGCGATTAGACGGCGTTCAGGGATCAAGGTGGGGTGTACGCGCAATTCAATGCCTTCGGGTGTTTTTCTGGCGATACCTAAGTGTTTGATACGGTAGCCTAATTGCTCGGCGTAACCGACATCCACACGGGTGATTTGGGTGATGCCTTCCGTAAAGACCTTGTCAAATTGCAACGGGATACCGAATGCGATTGAAGCCAAAATGGTCAATTTATGCGCGGCATCAATGCCTTCTACGTCAAAAGTAGGGTCGGCTTCGGCGTAACCTAAGGCTTGTGCTTCGGCCAGCACATCATTGAAATCACGGCCTTTGTCGCGCATTTCGGTGAGGATGAAATTGCCTGTGCCGTTGATGATACCTGCCAGCCATTGGATTTGGTTACCGCTCAAACCTTCACGGATAGCTTTGATGATGGGGATCCCACCCGCCACAGCTGCCTCGAATGCGACAATCACGCCTTTTTCACTGGCTTTGGCGAAAATTTCGTTGCCGTGGGTGGCAATCAACGATTTGTTGGCCGTGACAATATGTTTGCCGTTGGCAATGGCGGTCAAGATCATTTCTTTGACTAAGCCTGCGCCACCGATGGTTTCCACGATAATGTCGATGTCCGGGTCATTAATGATGGCAAACGGGTCGGTGGTGACTTGTATATCTTCCGTGCCGCAAATGCGTGGTTTGTCCAAATCCCTGGCCGAAGCGCGGGTGACCATGATTTCCCGGCCAGCGCGGCGGGCGATTTCTGCGGCATTGCGTTTTAAGATATTGACTGTACCGCCACCGACAGTACCCAGTCCCAACACACCTACTTTTATCGGTTTCAAAGCAAACTCCAGTTCAACTAAAAGCCGCCATTATATTGGATAAGGCGTAAGGTACAAGTGCGAGTTTATTAAGGGCCAAATTTTAGGCATCAGGTCGTTTGGGATAATTTCTTGCGTACTTTTTTGCCGACCATTTCAATAAATTCATCACTATTTTCGTATTCTTGGGCTTTTATAAATTCCACAAACGAGGCGATCAGTTTTTTGGTGCCGGCGATTTCTTCGCGGGAACGCCCACAACCTTGGCAATGTGTGCCATCATACGTGCATTGGTCAGCACAGGGGGTGAATCTCATAGTCTTCTCCAAATAGGATGCTGAATAAAAATCTGAACCAGCCACTTGGCTTTAAATTTATGAACATTATCCCTGTCCTTGATTTGAAAAATGGCTTGGTTGTCCATGCCAAACAAGGCAACCGTGAACATTATCAACCCATTTGCTCAAAATTATGCCCCTCTGCGGATATTTTTGCTGTCATTGAGGCATTTTTGTCTTTGGCGGATTTTACGGCCTTTTATATCGCCGATTTAGACGCGATCACCGGGCAAGGGCATCATGACAGTTTAATCACTGATGTGCTTAATACCTTCCCTGCCCTACAGTTTTGGGTGGATAAGGGGTTTCAGCAAGCCGCCAGCATTTCCCGTCTGGCCAATTATTTGCCTGTACTGGGCAGCGAATCTTTTGATGATGCAAACATTAACGAACTGAGCCAATTTGCCCAACGTTATATTTTGTCTTTGGATTATTCGGCAAACGGTAAGTTAGGGGCGGCACGTCTATTTGACGAACCGAATTTATGGCCGCAACACATTATCATCATGACCTTAGCGCAAGTGGGCAGCGGCAAAGGCCCGGATTTGGCAAAACTAAGCCACTATGTCCAAAATTATCCCGACCGTCACTTTATTGCGGCAGGCGGCATCAGACATATTGATGATCTACAAGCGTTAAGCAATTTGGGCATAAAACACGCTTTGCTGGCCAGTGCCTTACATTCGGGGGCTATTGGTAAAGCCGAACTGCAATATTTCAGGCAAAAAAATACCCCAGCAAGCTGAGGTATTTTTAACATCCTTTTGGATTACAACGGATTAAACGTTGTTAGCAGCAAATGGGTGTTTGGCTTCTTTTTTAGCAGCAACAACTTCAGCAGCCGTTGGAGAACCTGCAACAGCACGTTCGATAGCTTCTTTAGTTGCTTTGTAGTTGAATTCTTCAATTTTTGCGTCGTCTTCAGCCAACCAGTGGATGAATACACCAACAGAAATGAACAGATCATCAGCTTCGTCAGCTGGGATAGTGCCATCTTCTACAGAATCAGCAACAGCCATAGCAACAGCACGTTGTGCTGGGCCAAACATTTGTACGGCTTGTTTTGAACCTTTGATGGTTACTTTGTTGAACAGGATAGTTGCTGGTTTAACCATCAGGTTAGGGGCAACAACAGCCAACAGAGTAGAAAAACCGTCTTTGTTGTTAGTCAAAGCAGTTGCAAAAGCAGTTTCAGCAGCTGAACCACGTGGCCCAATGATTAAGTCGATATGAGCGATTTCGTTGCCGTCGCCTACTAAAGATTCACCAACGCGCATGTTTGTAATTTTTGCCATTTTTGTTTTTCCCCTGTGAAGAAAAAGTTGAAAGGTTAAGCTAATGTCGGCACTGTTTGTGCCATGTTATTTGTTTTTGAAAACAAATTCTTGATGTAGGGTTACGTCAACCCTTCCTGTAAAAGTGCCGTGAGCAAAGTCGCTACGGTCATATCTGCTGTAGTGCCAGGATTGATCCGTTTAGATTTGAACGCTTGATCCAGTTGCAAAAGCGATGGGATCAGCTGTTCGGGATTCTCGGTTGTCAATTTTTGGCTAAGCTGTGTCATTGCCAGTTTTATCATGCCAGAATACTGGCCACCATATTTTCGTTCAACGTGGCTATCAGGAAACTTACTTAATAATGCGGCGTAAACTGCAACGCCCGCCCAACTTTCGCTCTGCCACATATTCTTACCATTATAGTAGGTTAACAAGGCAAAATCAAAAATATCTTCATAATTTGTAAGGTATTGATATGCAATCCTATCTTTATCAGCCGCCATCCCCATTGCCACTTGTAAAGTCACGGTAGCGGCAGTATGCACATCCTGTTCGTTGGCTTCGCCTAACCCACCTGGAGACGCTAAAGCTATCGCCCGGAACACCCAATCGGCATCTTCCACGGTAGTGGCACTCAAAACGTTTGCCAAAGATTGGCGCAAACTCGAACCAGATAACTGAAATGCCGCTTGTATCAGTGGAGCCGCAAGCAAAACAATCCCTAAATTGGTATTGCAGCCAACGGCTTCACGTGTCGCCTTGACAGCGTAAAATATTTTTTCGCCTAAGCTATAGCCTGGATTGCACAACGGAGCGGCACTGACATCGGCGCTCACCCGAAAATCAGCGACGGTCATGTCATGGCCATCGGCATAAACACTGACATTACCGGGTTTGAACGCTTGCAGCTCAAGCTCACAAGCTTTTATATACAGTTCTTGTAATCGTACAGAAGAAAGGGCCATTGCCAATCGCTCAGGGTAAAAGTTTACGAATATGGCGATTGACCAGGTCATCCGCCAATAATCCGGCGACATCGGCCTCACAAACACTTTGCAGGCCTTTCCAAGCCGGAATGCTGTTGACTTCTATGACCGTGTACTGCCCTGCCCTATCCTCGATGATGTCAACGCCTGCATAATCCATCGCCAGTGCTTGCGCAGCCTTGACCGCCAAATCAGCCAAGCCTTCGCTTAAGTTGATAGGCATACAGCTCGCGCCACGGGCAACATTGTTCAGCCAGAACTTACCACGCCGCTGCATGGCGGCAACCGCCCGGCCATTAATGACAAACACCCGGTGGTCACAAAAACCATCCCCGGCACATTCGACAAAACGCTGCAAATAATACACGCCACGGCTCGCCGTCAGCCATAACAAATCGGTCATTTTCTCCAAACGGCGGATACCTTCACCTTGCGAGCCAAACAAAGGCTTGGTGATCAGTAAATGCCCGTCATTCAATTCTTGCTCGGCTATCGCCAAGGCTTCGTCACGGTCACGCAACACCCAAGTCAACGGGGTTGGTAATCCGGCCTGATGCAATAGAAAACTGGTCATACCTTTATCAACGCTACGCTCTATGGCCTTCCCGTCATTGTAAACTGGTATGCCCAGCACTTTTAAGGCATGGAGAATATCCAAATACAGCACCACTTCTTCCAAAGAACCGCCCGGCACACCGCGCACAAAAACGGCATCCGGTAAAGCCTGCTCAAATCCGGGAATAAATAACGGCAATTCACCTGGGGCAATGCGGATACGGCATTGCGTCAAACTCGTAAAATCACTTTGATAACCTCGCGCCGCAAATGCCAGCTGCAACTGCTTGCCATGCCAGCCAGGATCATCGGTAAAAATGGCTATTTTGCCCACGCGTAAGTCAATGATGAGGTTATGGCAAAGCAGAAGCTTTAAGCCATAAAAAAGGAAAGGATATAAAAGGACTAATAAAAATGCCTGCCCGGAAAACTGTTTCCGGGCAGGCATCGGGCGGCAAGGCTAGGCTTGCCGCCATGACGGCCAAAAACGGTTTAGTTTTTGGCTTTGTTGCGTTCGTTGACTTCTTTGATGACTTCGTCAGCAACGTTTTTCGGACATGGCATATAATGCGAGAACTCCATGGAGAACTGGCCACGGCCTGATGTCATGGTACGCAAATCACCAATGTAACCAAACATGTCGCTCAATGGTACATCCGCTTTAATACGTACACCCGTAATGCCTGGGTCTTGTGATTTGATCATGCCACGACGACGGTTTAAGTCACCAATAACGTCACCGACATGCGCATCTGGCGTAAATACGTCAACTTTCATAATCGGCTCCAATAATTGCGGGCCGGCTTTAGGCAAGGATTGACGATAGGCAGCACGGGCGGCAATTTCGAAAGCGATGGATGATGAGTCAACTGCGTGGAAGCCACCGTCAGTTAAGATAACTTTGAAATCTAAGCAAGGGAAACCTGCCAATACACCTTTGTCGATACAGGCTTTAAAACCTTTATCAACCGCCGGCCAATATTCGCGAGGCACGTTACCACCCGTTACTGATGATTCAAACACAAAACCAGTGCCTGGCTCACCTGGCTCGATGACGTAGTTGATTTTCGCGTATTGACCAGAACCACCCGATTGTTTCTTGTGAGTATATTCGTCTTCGATACGTTTAGTTATAGTTTCACGGTAAGCCACTTGTGGTTTGCCGACATTGACTTCGATACCGTGGGTACGTTTCAAGATGTCCACTTTAATATCCAAGTGCAACTCGCCCATCCCTTTGATAATGGTTTCGCCACTATCTTCGTCAGTTTCAACGCGGAAAGAAGGATCTTCTTGAATCATCTTACCGAGAGCGATGCCCATTTTTTCTGAGCCGGCCTTATCTTTTGGCGAAATGGCGATAGAAATAACAGGATCAGGGAACACCATTGGCTCCAAAGTCGCTGGTTTATCAGGATCACACAAAGTGTGGCCCGTTTGGACGTTTTTCAGACCAATCAACGCGATAATGTCGCCCGCTTGAGCTGATTCAATTTCAGAACGGTCATCGGCGTGCATTTCCACCATCCGGCCAACCCGTTCGGTTTTGCCAGTGAAGGTGTTCAATAAAGTGTCACCTTTTTTCAGGCGGCCTGAGTAAATACGGACGAAGTTCAATGCGCCAAAGCGGTCATCCATAATTTTGAAGACCAAAGCGCGGACTGGTTTGTCAGCGTCAACGGTGGCAAATTGGCCATTTGGATTACCTTCCAAATCGACTTCAGGCTGTGGGCTAACTTCAGTTGGGTTAGGCAAATAATCAATAACGCCATCCAGAACCAATTGCACGCCTTTGTTTTTGAACGAAGAGCCGCAGAAAGTTGGGAAAAAGTCCATTTTGATCGTGCCTTTACGCAAGCAACGTTTGATTTCTTCCAAGGTAGGCTCTTCACCTTCCAAGTATTTTTCCATGATGTCGTCGTATTGGTCAGCGACTTGGTCAATCAAGCGTGCACGCCATTTTTCGACATCCGCTTCCATATCGGCTGGGACATCTTGGATTTCATATTTCAGTGGATCCCCTGAATCATCCCAAACCCAGGCTTTACGAGTCAACAAATCAACAACTCCAGAGAATTGGTCTTCACGGCCAATCGGCAAGGTCATGACGACAGGCACTGCACCCAACACATCTTCAACTTGTTTGACGACGCGGTAAAAATCAGCGCCCAAGCGGTCTAATTTGTTGACGTAGATGACACGGGCAACTTTAGAGTCGTTCGCATAACGCCAGTTGGTTTCAGATTGTGGCTCCACGCCGCCGGAACCGCAGAATACGCCAACACCGCCATCCAATACTTTCAAGGAACGGTAAACTTCGATAGTAAAGTCAACGTGGCCAGGGGTGTCGATGATGTTGAAACGGTGGTCTTTCCAGAAACAGGTAGTCGCCGCTGATTGGATCGTAATCCCGCGTTCTTGCTCTTGCACCATGAAGTCAGTTGTGGCAGCACCATCGTGCACTTCGCCAATCTTATGGATTTTTCCGGTGAGCTTTAAAATCCGCTCGGTGGTGGTTGTCTTACCGGCATCAACGTGCGCGAAAATACCGATGTTTCTGTATAACGATAGGTCTGTCATGTGTTTACTCTAAAGGGTTGGGCATAAAAAACTTTTAGGCAACCACTCCTGGATTGAAGGCCAAGAAGGTTCGGTTGGACTCTGGCAAAAAGACTACCATTGAATATCTACAGACTTGGGGGCCGACATGTTGGAACCATCGCCAGTAGATATGCGCTGGATATGCCGATTTAGCACAAAGCCAATGAGGAAGCGAAAATTAGCCAGCATCGCCACTCACCCGTACAGCATCTAAAGCCGCCTATTCTAACCTAAAAACTTGGCAAAAATATAGAAAACCATCCTGAATTCATAGAAAAGGACAAAAAACCAAGTCTTATCGGTGGCTTGGCAAAAATAGGCCACCACAAAACCGTGTTTTTGAGCCTAAAAAGTTATGCACAAAATCTGTGGATAACTCTGTGGATTGCATGTCAGCTTCATCCATTAACTGCGGTTTTTATTGGCCTTTTCTCAGATTGTACAATTATCGGCCATAGACATAAAAACTTAGTTTATCAATAACTTAGGTTTTATAATGCCATATCAGGCAGTTACCGGAGGATTGCCGCTAAGTCATTGATTCATTCTGTGGGCAATTGTTATTGAATCAAAACTAATCGCCCCAAAAATACGTTGAGATTTTATTTTCACCAAACAAGATAACAATCGTCAAAATTCCTAGCGGACTGTTTTCAAATTCGTACAGGCCAAAAAAGTTATACACAAAATCTGTGGATAACTCTGTGGATAGCTTGTTTGATTTAATGCTTAATTGCGGTTTTTGTTACAGTTTTGTTAGATTGTACAATTATAAACCATATACAATTACATCTATTTATCAAACACTTATATTGTTTTGGCCAGATAGGGGACGAAAAATCAAGGGCAAGATAAGTCATTGATTTTTACTGTGGGCAAATCCTTAAACTGTTAACCGTGTTACCCGAAAAAAGCAAGTGTTTTGTGAGATATATCACACATTTTTAAAACCAACAGGTGTTTTATTCCCGATCATCCCACGCTTTATCCAAACGCTTTGCCGACACCGGATAAGCGGTTTTCAAATGCTGTGCGAACAGCGATACCCGAAACTCTTCTAGCATCCAGCGATACGCCTCGTGCTCCGGCAACACCTCAGATTTTCCGACCTTTTTCTCAATATCTTTCCAATAGCGCAACACATAACGGTTCAGTTCCTGGGTTTTCTGGGCATTATTATCGAGCTTATCCAAGCGGTAACTAATAGCTTTCAAATACCGTGGGAAAGCCTTCAATTGCAGATAAGGCGTGTTACGCAAAAATCCGGCGTAAACCAGCACCGCCAATTGCGCGTTCACGTCTTGTGCCAACGGATCATTGGTATTGAGCCGTTGCAATTGGTTTTTAATCGCGGTGTAAGCATTCATCACTTCCAAAGCCAATTTCCCGGCCTCGTTGGCAACCGTCAACAGACTGGCTTTATTTTGCTTCAGACTGTCTTCAAACGCGGCTTGAGTGCGGATCGTGCGCCCGTCAATAAAAACATGATGCAAAATCAAGTGCAGCATATCGTCTTTAAATGATGCGTTGGCGGGCAGTTTTAAAATAGGGTGCGCGGGCAGCCGTTGGTAAGCCAGTTCAGCCGTGGCGGCTTGCAGATTGTTTTTCGTCAAATACGTGCAATCTTTGCGCAGCGACAATTGGAACAAACGCAACAAACCCGCTTGGTGCTGTACGGCAGCTTTGGCCTGAGTATCGAAAATCTTCACGCCCACCGCGTCACCTTCATCAACAATGGCCGGAAAGCCAATAAAGCTTTGCCCTTGTTGTATAAATGAGTACGTGTCCGGCAAGTCATCAAACGCCCATTGGATGCAGCCCGTGTAACTCAGCTCATCGGCAGCGATTTGGTCGAAGCTTTGCACGGCTTGGCTGGCATGTTTTTGCTGCAATTTTTTTAAATCCCGCCCGTAATCCAGCAACTTGCCATTTTCGTCAATGACGCGGAAATTCATTTTCAAATGCTCGGTCAGGCCATCCAAAACCCACGCATTTAAAGGGATCGCTTCGCCTGTCAATTTGCGCAAACGATTGCCTAACCACTCTTGCAACGTGCCTTTAAAATCCGGCTCGATTTCCAAACAGCGTTTCACGGTTTCCGGCACAGGCACAAAATGCTTGCGAAGATTTTTCGGCAGAGCTTTAATCAGCGCAATACATTTTTCTTCCAGCATCCCCGGCACCAGCCAATCAAACGGTACGGGCGACAATTGGTTGAGCTGATGCACAGGGATCACAGCTGTCACGCCATCTTCATCATGTCCAGGCTCAAAGCGGTATTGCAAAGCAATGCTCAGATTGCCGATTTTCTTATGGTCAGGGAAATCCCACTCATTGACATAGCCATCCTTTTCGCGGGTCAGGTCTTCCTTGGTCAAAAATAAAAATTTGGGGTTGGTTTTTTCAACGGTTTTGCGCCATTGGTCCAGCGTGATGCCATTGACCACTTCGGCAGGCAACTTTTGGTCATAAAACGAATACAGCCACAATTCATCCTCGACTAAATCCACGCGCCGCCCTTTGTGCTGGATCATGCCGACTTCTTCCAAGAGCTTTTGGTTGGCGACAAAAAACGGCGCGTTGCTGTGGTATTCGTGGCTGACCAAAGCCGATTGGATCAACAACTCCCGCGCCGCCTTAGCATCGACGCGTTCATAGGGAATTTTCCGTCCTGCTTGTAGGGTCAAACCATATAAAATAGTGCGCTCGTACACCGCGCTACGCCCGGCTTTTTTCTCCCAATGCGGGTCATAATGATTTTGTTTGACCAAATGCCCGGCACACGCTTCTATCCATTCCGGCTCGATACGTGCCACGGTACGGGCATAAACTTTACTGGTTTCCACCTGCTCCGCTGCCATAATCCATTTGGGCTTGATTTTGTGCAGGCCTGAACCTGGGAAAATGAAAAACTTCAAACCGCGTGCGCCCAAATATTCGTGGGTTTCGTGGCGGAAACCAATATTGGACAGCAAGCCTGTTAGCAAGGCGCGGTGGATGTTTTCGTAGCGGTATTCGAAAATCCCCCCCAGCCCCCCTTTTTCTAAGGGGGGGGTATTTTCACGACTGCCCGCAGGGGATGCAGTTTGATTGTCGTCATTTTGCAAATTCTTAACGTTACTGTCTCCCCCCTTTGAAAAAGGGGGGCTGGGGGGGATTTTATTAGTGGCTGGAATTTCATTCAGCTTCATATTCAAATCCCCCTTCACCACCTGCAAAATCTGCGCGTGAATATCAAACCACTCGCGCATCCTTAAATAAGACAGAAAATTGTCCGAACAATATTTCCGCAACTTACTGTTAGAAAGATGTTTTTTCTGAGCCTCGTAAGTGTTCCACAAATTCAGCAGCGTCAAAAAATCCGATTCAGGATGACGGAACGCCGCGTGTTTGGCTTCAGCCTGCCCCATTTTTTCTGCCGGTTTATCACGCGGGTCTTGTACGCTCAAAGCCGCGACGATAATAGCCACTTCGTGCAAACAACCTTCTTCATGCGCCGCGACCAACATCCGCGCCAATTTCGGATCGGTCGGGAATTTCGCTAATTGTTTACCCGTTTCGGTCAATTGTCCCGATTTATCCAGCGCGTTGACCTCGTGCAGCATAGTTTTGCCGTCACGGATCATCTTGTCATCAGGTGGCTCGATGAAGGGGAAATCTTCAATATCGCCCAATTTCAAGGCCAACATTTGCAAAATGACCGCCGATAAATTCGTCCGCAAAATTTCCGGTTCGGTAAATTCCGGTCTGGCTTCGTAATCTTGCCGCGAATACAAACGGATACAAATGCCTTCCGCAACCCGCCCGCAACGTCCGGCACGTTGGTTCGCACTGGATTGCGAAATGCGTTCAATGGGCAAGCGTTGGATTTTACTTTTGGGGCTGTAGCGGCTGATACGGGCGTGGCCTGTGTCGATTACCCCGCGAATGCCAGGCACGGTAAGCGAAGTTTCAGCGACGTTAGTTGCCAAGACAATGCGGAGTTTGCCACCTTTGGGATTGAACACGCGCTCTTGCTCGCTGACGCTGAGCTTGGAATACAACGGCAAAATGTCGTATTGGGTCGGATGATGCTTTTTTAACGAATCGGTGGTTTCGCGGATTTCCCGCTCACCGCTTAAGAAAATCAGAATATCGCCGCGCAAATCGCGGTTTAGTTCATCGACGGCATCGAGAATCGCATTCTGCAAATCGTCTGTAGTTTCGTCGTTAGCCGCTTCCTCATCGTCATCTTTAACTTCAATAGGCCGATAACGCACATCCACCGGATACGTCCGACCCGACACTTCAATAATCGGCGCACCGCCAAAATGCTCGGAAAAACGTTGGGTATCAATCGTCGCCGAGGTGATGATGAGCTTTAAATCAGGGCGTTTCGGCAACAACCATTTCATATAGCCGAGCAGAAAATCAATGTTCAGGCTGCGCTCGTGCGCCTCGTCAATGATGATGGTGTCGTATTGGTTTAAGTAAGGGTCATTTTGCGATTCCGCCAGCAAAATCCCGTCCGTCATCAATTTAACCAGCGATTCGGCGTGGGTTTTGTCGTTAAATCGGATTTTATAACCCACCGACTTGCCAATCGTCTCGCCCAACTCCTCGGCAATCCGATCTGCCACCGTCCGCGCTGCAATCCGGCGCGGCTGGGTATGGCCAATAAAACCCGCTGCACCTCGTCCTATCGATAAACAAATTTTGGGTAATTGCGTGGTTTTGCCTGAACCCGTTTCGCCGCACATCACTACAACTTGATTGTTTTGAATCAGCTCGGCAATTTCATCTTTTTTGCCTGTGACGGGCAAATCAGGGAAATTTAACGGCGGAATGCTGGCGAGGCGTTTATTCCTGAATGCCACTGATTTTTCAATCCGGCTGGCAAGATTTGCCAAAGCACCATCAACAGGCTTGCCTTTTTTGGCATCCTGACGCAAACGGTCGAATTGGCGTTTCAGTGCATGGCGGTCTTGATTCAGACAAAGAGGGAGTTGGCGGGAAAGTTGTTGGAACAATTCGCTTGAAGACATGAATGGGCTAAGAAACTGTATTTTTCGTTAAGTAGACCAACCCGCAGTAAAACGCCGCTGTTTATGCCCAAATCAAATGACAGGATTCATTGAGGCAATAAAAAACCCGCTAAGCCGTATGACTTGCAGGCCGACGTACTGGTTTGGAGAAAGAGGAATTGCTCGCCGCATCCAAGAACCACAAAAAAAACATCAAAATGGTTTTGATTCATCAAATGATATTTAAACCACTGAACCAGCAAACACCTGGATTACGGTAGCAAACCACGGGAGGATTGGCGGGCTAGAATAATGGTATTGCTGCAAAAAATCAAAGAGTATTGGCAAGCTAAAGCCCGCCCCAACAGCGTCACTAAGTCGGCCTATCAGCCGGCGTTTGTGTCCTTTGACCCAAGCAGCTGCCAAGTTTTGCAGCCACAATTTTTCCTCATGACAATATGACCGGGTATTTTGAAGAGCGGTGACATACATCATTAAAAGCAGATAGTATCTGTAAATGCTTATATAGCTAAAGCACTATAAATTGATAAGGACTGCGTGTCCTTGAAGGACAGGCAGTCCTTCGTCCGCCCTCTCTAACATGATCAGATTATAGTGCTTCAGCTATACGTCGCGGAGGCGATAGGGTTTGATAGCATATTTTTGCAGTTTGCCGTAAACGGCACGGGTGCTGATGCCCATGTCGGCGGCAATTTTCTTTATATCGCCGCCGTGTTGCTTCAAAGCGGTTTCAAGAAAATCCTGTTCGACGTTGGCTAGGGCTTGTTCTTTTAGCGCTTTCCAATTCTGTAGTTGGGCTTCGGGCGCGGTTGTTTGCAAATCCAAGGCCGTCAGTTCCTTGCCTTGGGTAAATAAAATGCTGCGCTCCAGGATATTTTCCAATTCGCGGACATTGCCTGGCCAAGCATAAGTGCGGATTTTTTGCATCACTTCGCGGCTGACGGTTGCCACTTGTTTGTTATGTTTTTTGTTCAGGTTTTGGACAATGTGCTGTACCAAAAACGGCAAATCTTCCGGGCGTTCTTTTAACGGCGGGATGCCTAAGCAGATGACGTTAAGCCGGAAATATAAGTCTTTGCGGAATTGGCCTAGGCTGACCAAACCTTCCAAGTGTTGGTTGGTCGCGGAAATGATGCGCAAATCGACAGGCAAGGTTTGTTTGCCGCCGACCCGTTCTAACTCACCTTCTTGCAACACGCGCAACAAGCGGGTTTGTGCGGCTGGCGATAAGGTATCGACTTCATCAAGAAACAGCGTGCCGCCTTCTGCGCGTTCAAAGTAGCCTTGATGCACTTCAATCGCGCCCGTGAACGCGCCTTTTTCATGTCCGAACAAGGCGCTTTCGATTAGGTTTTCAGGAATCGCCCCGCAATTAATCGCGATAAACGGTTTTTGGCAACGTCCGCTCATGGCGTGGATGGCTTTGGCGATCAGTTCCTTACCGACACCCGTTTGGCCTTGGATCAGCACCGTCGCTGAAGTTGGCGCAATCACTTCTATCGATTGCAGGATTTTTTGCATGGTCGGCGATTTGGCGATAATCGCCGGGGAAGGTTTCTTTTGGGCGTTTTTGGGGCTTTGTTTATGCCAAAGCTGCTGCATACTGGCTTCTATCCGCGAATGCAGTTCGTCCATATCCTGTAGGTTTTTAACGGGCGTTGTGTCAGTGTATTCCATACCTGAATGGCCTGTTGCAGACTCGCGGTTGGTGTAAATACAGACTTCGCAACCCCTATCATGGCGGGCGATGCTTTGTTTGATTTCGACTTTCGCGTAACCAAAATTGCGGGCGGCGATACCACCAAAGACACTGGAAGTCATCCGGCACAGTTCAGGGAAATTGCTCACCTGTTCGCCAAATGGGCAGCAAGTGTTGGTGACGGTGATGCAGTCAGGTGTGCTGGATGCCAAGGAAAACTTACCGCCGATGCTGTTTTTTAGGCCAAGGATGAGTTCTATGTAACGCTCATGGGCGAGCGGGCCGTTGTCGCCCGTATCTTCCCGATAAGTTTGTTCAAAAAACAGCCGGCGGTTTTGGCGATATGTTCGATCAATTGCTCACAGTGCTTTTGGCCTTGCTGCTCGCTAGCGTGCATCAGCTCCAAGATGAAGGTTTGCAGGAAAAAGATTGGGGTTATATCGGAAAGGGGTGGGCCGACCATGAGGGTCACTTTTATGAAGTTAAAGTTCACAAATTGAAGCACAGCTTCTTCAATGCGGCAATGACAAATTTTATCTGATTGATTTTAAATGGGTGCGCTAATCAAAATAGCTGGCATGGTGCTTGCAATTTTAAAGTTTCCACAACCATAAAAATGAGGAGAACATCATGACAGACGCACATCCCCCGTTAAACCCGCACCCGCTAAGCGAATATGTCGCTTGGGCCGGCAACCGTAACAAAGAACCGTTATTGGGCGTGCTAAAAGAAAAATTACCGAAAAATCCGGCCAGGGTGCTGGAATTTGCCAGCGGTAGCGGGATGCACATCAATTTCTTTGCACCGCATTTTGGGCATTTGCATTTTCACCCTACCGATAAAGATACAGACGTGTTTGACAATATCAAACAACTCACTGTAGACCATAACAACGACAACATCGCCGATCCGGCGCACCTGGATTTGACTGACCCGGAAACGTGGTTCAATTCCGGTACACCCCATTCATTTTCGGCGATTTTCTGTATCAATATTTTTCAGGTCGCGCCGATTTCGATTGCCGATGGCATGATGCGCTGCGCCGCACAATTGCTGGATGATGACGGTATTTTGATGATTTATGGCCCGTTCCAAGTAGAAGGCGCATTCACCACCGATTCCAACAAGGCATTCCATGAAAAACTCAGTTCTGTCGGTGTTTCCGAATGGGGCCTGAAAGATGTCGCGGATTTGAAAAAAGCCGCCGCCGATCATGGCCTGGAACTGAAAGAACAAATTGACATGCCTTCGAACAATTTCACATTAGTGTTTGGCAGAAAATAACAACAGGCGCATCCAGCGCCGCTATCTAATCACCAGAGGAAAAATAACCATGAGCAGTGTATTAAATGAAGTATTGGGTGCAAACCGTGACTATGCCGCCAGTTTTGACAAAGGCGGCTTGCCAATGCCACCAGGCCGCCATTTCGCCATTTTGACGTGTATGGACGCCCGTCTTGACCCGGCCAAATATGCCGGATTGTCCGAAGGCGATGCCCATGTCATCCGCAATGCCGGAGGCCGTGCCAGCGATGATGCCATCCGTTCTTTGGTCATTTCTTATAAACTATTGGGCACACGCGAATGGTTTGTCATCCATCACACCGATTGCGGCATGGAAACCTTCACCGATGACATTATGCGCGGCTTGCTGGCCTCCAGCCTAAAAACCGCGTCCGTTGATGAGCATGGCTGGCATGATTGCTGTGAAGGCCCAGGTTCCGCCGAAGCCAACCATATCAGTTGGCTGACCATCAAAGACCAAGCGCAAAGCGTCCTTGAAGACGTGGTGCGCATCAAATCGCATCCGTTAGTGCCTTCGGACATCCCGGTTTATGGGTATATTTATGATGTCAAATCCGGCAGGCTGGTTGAAGTGCCGGAAGCCACGGCAGCGGGGAAGTAAACCGCTATGACCCAACATTCAGCCGTTATCATCGGAGTCGGCCCGCAACAGGGCTTAGGTGCGGCCTTGGCGACCTGTTTCGCCGCCAAAGGTTTGCACGTTTTTATCGCCGGACGCAGTGAAGCAAAATTGCACACGGTGGCTAAAGCCATTCGCTTGGCAGGGGGAGCGGCTACGTCAGTTGTCACCGATGCGACGGTTGAAGGGGATGTCGCCCATTTGTTCGATACCGTGCAACGGGCGGGGGCTGTGCTGGATATTGCCGTTTACAATGTGGACAGCAATATCCCGTCACCGCTGTTGGACATGGATGTCCAAACCTTCACCAGACTCTGGGAACAAAATTGTTTGGCCGCTTTTTTGTTTGGCCAAGCCGCCATCAAAACGATGTTGCCGCAACAACAAGGCACGTTGATTTTCACCGGAGCTACCGCATCTTTGCGGGCAAGGCCACCGTTCACGGCATTTGCCGCCGCCAAAGCGGGCTTACGGGCATTGGCGCAAGGTATGGCGCGGGAGTTTTCACCGCAAGGCATCCATGTCGTCCATACCATTATCGACGGCGTGATTGACGGCGACCGTGCTAGGGAACAATTCCCTGAATTTGTCCAGGCTAAAGGCCAAGGTGGCTTGTTACAACTGGATGCCATCGCCCAAACCTATTGGGCTATCCATCAGCAACCCTTAAGCGCGTGGACGCATGAACTGGATTTAAGGCCGTTTAAAGAGCCGTTTTGATGCGCCCAGATGCTTAACCCAATAATTTATGAGATTGACTAATGAAAATATTTTTGTATGCGGAATTTCAAGTGGCCATTCCTTTCGATCAAATCGACTGGCAGCCGATCAATGTCGAAATGAAAAAATATCCGGGCTTGAAATCAAAAACTTGGTTGAGCGGAATCAACAACCAAACTGTTGGAGGATTTTACGAATTCGATTCCATAGACAATGCGCAAAGCTACATCGATGGCTTGTTGATCCCATTTACCAAACAAGTGAACGGCAACCTTTCGGTAAAACTGTTTGACGGCGACATCACCGAAGCAGCCAATATCGGTATGCTTTCGCCGTTTTATCCGGCGGAATAATCTTATTGTGCAACGGCAATCTACAATCTGCCGCAATGCTTTTGTAAACGGCAATAAATTTCAGGTGACCGATTTATTAAGCATCATCACGCAGCTTGTAGTGCCAAGCCTATATGTGTTTGTGTAAGGCTCCTAAACCCAAACTATTGGAAGGGTTCATAAATTTCTCTTTAAAGTACGCTGGGGCGCGAGAATTGTTATCATAAGGCATTGAATAACGGCAATTCGCCGTTATCCGCTTTTAAATTGAAGAGCCTTTTGTGAATACAGCCAAATTTTCCGCCTTAGCCTTATCCCCTGCCCTCTTAGACAACATCGAATCTTTGGGCTACAGCCACCAAACCCCTATCCAAGCCGAAACCTTGCCGCATATCCTGGCTGGCAAAGATGTCATCGCCCAGGCCAAAACAGGCAGCGGCAAAACCGCCGCATTTGGCATTGGTTTATTGTCACGGTTGGAATTTAGCAGTTTTAAAGTCCAAGCCTTAGTGATTTGTCCGACCCGCGAACTGGCCGACCAAGTCTGCAAGGAAATCCGCCAGCTCGCCCGCTTCACCCAAAACATTAAAGTATTGTCCTTGTGCGGTGGCGTACCGTTCCGCCCACAATCGGCTTCCTTGGAACACGGCGTACATATCGTCGTCGGTACACCAGGCCGCTTACAAGAACATTTGCAAAAACGCAGCTTGCGTTTGAACCATTTGAAAGTATTAGTGCTGGATGAAGCTGACCGGATGTTGGACATGGGCTTTGCCGATGCCATTTCTGACGTGATTTCGTATGCGCCGACTCATCGCCAAACTTTGCTGTTCTCGGCGACTTATTCCGATCCGATCCGCGAAATCAGCCAAAAATACCAATATCAACCACTATCGGTGAGTATCGACAGCCAGCACCATGACAGTGTCATCGGACAGCATTTTTACCAAATCGAAAAAGCCCAGCGCCTGAATGCTTTAGGGTATTTACTGGCTTACCACCGCCCCGAATCCAGCGTGGTGTTTTGCAACACCAAAATAGAATGCCAAGACATTACTAACACCTTAAATGATTGTGGTTTTTCCGTACAAACCCTGCATGGCGATTTGGAACAAAAACAGCGTGACCAAGTGTTGGTGCGCTTCGCCAACAAAAGTTGTTCAGTGCTAGTCGCCACCGATGTCGCGGCGCGGGGCTTGGACATTAAAGACTTGGAAGCGGTCATCAATTATGAATTGCCGCATGACCCGGAAATTTATGTCCACCGCATAGGCCGAACAGGGCGTGCCGGCAAGAAAGGCTTGGCCTTGAGCTTATGCACGGAAAAGGAACTGAACCGCGTCCAAGCCATTGAAGACTACCAACAAATGACGGCCCGCTGGGATGAAGTCGCGCCATTCCAACTGCGCTATGCCGAACGTTTCCAACCGCCGATGGCCAGTTTGTGGCTAGACGCAGGCCGGAAAAACAAAATCCGTCCCGGCGACATTTTGGGCGCATTGACAGGTGATGGCGGCATTCCTGGCAGTGAAGTGGGAAAAATCGACATTTTTGATGACCATGCTTATGTGGCAATCAAGCAAGATAGCGTAAATCAAGCGTTGGCTTGGCTGAAAAAAGGCAAGATTAAAGGCCGCAATGTTATGGTGCGCAAATCACAGTGGTGAGTTAGGCCTGCCAAGGAAGACTTATGTTGCAATGCAACGTCCCGGTAATCTTTTATGTCTAGCCCTTATTTGCTGATCCTCGCCAACTCCGCCCGTCTGTTGGCACAAGCGGCCCGCCAAGCAGGTTTTATCCCATTAGTGGTTGATTTATATGCCGATATGGACACACGCCACCTTGCCAAGGCGTGGCGGCAAGTGGCTTCATTGCGGCAAACTGATATTGCCCCCGCTGTGGAGTATTTCCTGAACCACTATCCCGTCACGCAAGCGGTTTATGGCAGTGGTTTTGAGGCTTTTCCTGACAGTTTGCACTACTTGCAACACGGTTTGTGTCTGTGCGGCAACACGCCGGACACGTTTGTGGCGGTTAACGATAAACGGTATTTTTTTAAAGTTTTAGATAGCTTACAGATTCCTTATCCTGCCAGTGTTTTTACCGCACCCAACCTTGGTAAACACTGGTTGAGCAAACCCTTGCAAGGTCACGGTGGCGTGGGTATCCAGCCTTGGCAAACCGATAGGGATGCAACGGAGTGCTATTGGCAACAATATCAAGCGGGTATTGCGCATTCGGTGTTGTTTTTGGCAGATGGGGAACGGGTGCAGATCGTGGGTTTTAACCGCCAATGGACGACAGACGGTTTTGTGTTTGCAGGGATAATTAACCAAACGGCGTTAACTGCCGCACAACAGCAAACACTTACGGATTGGTTGGTGAACTTGGTGCCGCTATTTAAGCTAAAAGGCCTGAATTCTTTGGATTTTATCCAAGATGGCGAGGCGTTGTGGGTGTTGGAAATTAATCCCCGTCCGCCAGCGAGTATGCAATTGTATGCCAGTAGCTTGTTGGCTTTGCACGTTGACAACCGCTTATCAGAAAAGATATTGCCCGAACCCGCTTGCCGTGGCTATCAAATTGTTTACGCACCTACCGACATCTGTATTCCTAATGCCTTGCAATGGCCTGAAAATTGCCAAGATAGACCCGCACCGGGTGCGGTGTGTCGCAAAAACCAGCCCATTTGCAGTATCATTGCCCACCAGAAAACCGCACAAAGCGTCCTTGAACAGTTACAATATCAACAAGCGGCCCTTTTCAGCCAATTAATATAATCCCTTATTTAAAAACTAACTGGTTTAATCTTCATGGAATTCAAAGCAAGCGTCAACAAACTCGCCCAACCCTTAGTGCAAGAATTGCTTAACAATGCCGATAAATTGCGCCTTAACCTGCAAACGCTGGCTAATGGCTGCACCGTCATTGATGCAGGCATCAACGCGCCTGGTGGTCTGGAAGCAGGCCGTATCATCACGGAAATTTGTTTGGGTGGCATGGGTACGGTCAGTTTGTCGCAAAGCGCGTATACTGAAAAATGGCCTTTGACCGTTAATGTGCACAGCACCAACCCGGTCTTGGCGTGTTTAGGCAGCCAATACGCAGGCTGGAGTTTGTCGCATGAAAAATACTATGCCCTAGGTTCGGGCCCGGCACGGGCGATGGCGACCAAAACCAAAGAAGGCGTGACCATGCCGGTTGAAGAACTCTATAAAGAATTGGCGTATCAAGATAGCAACGACAAAACCGTGCTGGTGATTGAAAACGACAAAATCCCGCCTGTGGAAATCGTCGATAAAGTCGCAGCCGCTTGTGGCGTGTCCCCTGAAAACCTGACCATCATCGTCACACCTACGAGTAGTTTGGCGGGTTGCGTACAAGTCGTCGGGCGGGTGTTGGAAGTGGCGATGCACAAAGCCCATGCCCTGCACTTCCCATTAGAAAACATCATTGACGGCAGCGGCAGTGCACCAATTTGCCCGCCGCACCCTGATTTTGTTCAAGCGATGGGCCGTACCAATGACGCAATTTTGTTCGCAGGCCTCGTACATATTTTTGTCAAAGGCAGCGATGAAGCGGCGGAAAAACTTGCGAATGAATTGCCTAGCTCGACTTCCAAAGATTACGGCAAACCGTTTGCGCAAGTCTTTAAAGAATACAAATACGATTTCTTTAAAATTGACGCCATGCTGTTCAGCCCAGCCAGCGTCATTGTCACGGCGGTAGAATCCGGCAAAACTTTCCGCGCCGGACGCTTGGACAATGAATTATTGAACCTGTCCTTCGGCGGCTAAGGCACGATTATGGCTGCATTAGAAACCCCAGTCTGCGACTTTGGCAAACCCGCACCCGACTTTGCTTTGTTGGGTGTCGATGGACGCACTTGGACGTTGGCCGATTGCATGGGCGAGAACGGTTTGCTGGTGATGTTTATTTGCCAACATTGCCCGTATGTCAAAGCGATACACGATAGGATTTTGCGCGATACCCGCGAATTGCGGGCGTTTGGTGTCCATTCGGTGGCAATCATGTCGAATGACACTCAAGCCTATCCTGAAGATTCGTTTGCCAATATGCAAAAAATTGCGCTGGAACATGATTACCCGTTTCCGTATTTATTGGATGAAAGCCAAGCCGTTGCGAAAGCGTTCGGCGCAGTTTGCACACCGGATTTTTTCGGCTACAACGCCGATTTTCAACTGCAATATCGCGGCAGATTGGATGCCAGTCGCCGCGAATCCGCGCCAGCTGATACAATACGTGAACTATTTGAAGCCATGAAAACCGTTGCGCAAACAGGCCATGGCCCAGAGCAGCAAATCGCCAGTATTGGTTGTTCTATTAAGTGGAAAAGCAACTGAAACGGCTTTGTCCACGAAACACACGAAAAAATAATTTTTAAACAACACAGAGAGTGAACTATGTCAATTCAAAGAATGGTTGATCTGGATTTAGCAGGTAAACGTGTTTTAATCCGTCAAGACTTGAACGTACCCGTCAAAAATGGTCAAGTGACCAGCGATATCCGTATCCAAGCCAGTGTGCCAACCATTGAAAAAGCCTTGGCAGCAGGCGCGGCAGTGATTGTCATGTCGCATTTGGGGCGTCCTGCTGAAGGCGTTTATGATGAAGAATCCTCATTGAAACCCGTCGCTGAACGTATGGCGAGTTTATTGGGCAAGCCTGTCCGTCTTGAGAAAGACTGGTTGGAAGGCGTAACCATCGCTCCAGGTGAAGTGGTTTTGTGCGAAAACGTCCGGTTCAATAAAGGCGAAGAGAAAAACAGCGATGAATTAGGCCAAAAAATGGCGAAATTGTGCGATGTGTTTGTTATGGATGCGTTTGGCACGGCTCACCGCGCCCAAGCCTCTACCCATAGCGTCGCTAAATTTGCCCCTATCGTTTGCGCCGGCCCTTTATTAGCTAGCGAATTGGATGCGTTAGGCAAAGCCTTAGAAACGCCAACCAAACCTTTAGTCGCTATCGTAGGTGGCTCTAAAGTATCGACTAAATTGACCGTATTGAAATCCTTGTCAGAAAAAGTTGACCAGCTGATTGTCGGCGGCGGTATTGCCAACACCTTTATTGCTGCGGCAGGTTATTCTGTCGGCAAATCCTTATACGAACCGGATTTGATCGAAGAAGCCAAACGCCTGATCGCAGCAGCGAAAGCGGCTGGCTCGGATATTCCTATCCCTGTTGATGTGGTTTGTGCGAAAGAATTCTCTGAATCCGCTGTTGCTACCGTGAAAAAAGTGGCCGATATTGCAGAGGATGATTTGGTATTAGATGTTGGCCCAGAAACTGCCGCGCAATATGCCAACTTATTGAAATCTGCCGGCACCATCGTTTGGAACGGCCCGGTTGGGGTATTTGAAATTGAACAATTCAGCCACGGTACCCAAGCATTGGCCAAAGCCATTGCTGAAAGCCCTGCATTTTCATTGGCTGGCGGTGGTGACACCTTGGCGGCAATCGACCAATTTGGCATTGAAAAAGATGTGTCTTACACCTCAACGGGTGGCGGTGCATTCTTAGAATTCTTGGAAGGTAAAGAATTGCCAGCCGTGGCTATCTTAAAATCAAGACAATAACAAATCGTCAACCCATATCCCCATTCCAGGTATTGCTTTTTTGGGATTAAAGGGAATGTTGGTTGCAAGATAATTTTCAGCCTGCTGTACGCCTATTGCTTCTATAATGAACGATATGTGCAGTGGGCTGTCCGCTTCTTAGCACACTATTTAATTAGCCTTTTATCATTAGGATTCAAAATGGCCCGTATTACCATCGAAGATTGTTTAGACCATGTAGAAAACCGTTTCAAATTGGTGTTGTTGGCCAGCACCCGCGCACGGCAGCTCAGCCAAGGTGCGACGGAATTCATGCCCCGCCAAAAAGACAAAGATACGGTTTTGGCATTGCGTGAAATCGCGGCAGGCCATGTCAACGAAGAAAACATCAAACGTTTGCATCGCGCTAGCGAACCGCAAGATTATCCACAGGCGTTTTAACTGATACAAACATGTCCACACCCGTGCTTGAACGACCCCAAGATATTCTCGTCAACCGCTTGCGCGACACCTTAGCCGTCTATCTGGAACAAAGCCAGATTGACGATTGCATCCGCGCCTACGAATTTGGTGCGCGGGTACATGAAGGGCAAACGCGCAAAAGCGGTGAGGATTATATCTGCCATCCCGTTTCCGTTGCCATCAGCTTGGCGGAAATGCACATGGATGCCAACGGTATAATGGCGGCGATCCTGCACGATGTGATTGAAGACTGTAAGATCAGCAAAAAACAACTGGCCAAAGAGTTTGGCACCGAAGTCGCCGATTTGGTCGATGGCGTGACCAAACTGGGCAAAATTGACGACAAATCACGCGCTGAGGCACAGGCCGAAAACGTCCGTAAAATGTTTTTGGCAATGGCTAAAGACCTACGCGTGATTATCGTTAAATTGGCTGACCGTTTGCATAACATGCAGACGATTGGCGCAATGCCCGCCGAAAAAAAACAGCGCATTGCCCATGAAACCCTAGAAATTTATGCCCCGCTGGCCAACCGCCTAGGCATGAATGACATCCGGCACAAACTAGAAGCCCTCAGCTTTGAAGCGATGCACCCGGAAAGCTACGATGAGCTGAAAAAAGCCGTCAAGAAAGAACGCGGTTCACGGCGCAAAGTGGTTGAAACCATCGAAAGCGCGATCAAAATCCGCTTGCAAGAAGCCCATTTGGAGTGTGAAGTCCAAGGCCGGGAAAAAAACCTCTACAGCATTTATAAAAAAATGACCGACAAAAAGCTCTTGTTGTCGGATGTGTTTGATATTTATGCGTTCCGAATTTATTGCGACAGTGTGGACACCTGCTATCGGGTGCTGGGCATCATCCACAATCTGTACAAACCTATTCCAGGGCGTTTTAAGGACTATATCGCCCTGCCTAAAGAAAATGGCTACCAATCTTTGCATTCCGTTTTGATGGGGCCTTTTGGCGTGCCTATCGAAATCCAAATCCGCACCCATGAAATGCACCGGATGGCTGAATCTGGCATCGCCGCGCATTGGCTGTACAAATCGGATGACGACAAAACCGAAAAAGTCCAAGCCCTCGCCAATGAATGGCTACGCGATTTGCTAGAGATCCAAAAAACAGCAGGCGATTCGCTGGAGTTTATCGACAACTTAAAAATCGACCTGTTTCCCCAAGAAGTATTTGTTTTTACACCCAAAGGGGCGATCATCAAGTTGCCGCGCGGAGCCACTGCGGTGGATTTTGCTTACGCAGTCCATACCGACATTGGCAACGCCTGCGTGTCCGCACGCATTGATAAACAACTTGTACCGCTGCAAACCAAACTTGAAAATGGCATGACCGTGGAAATCATCACCGCTGTTTGGGCCCGGCCCAATCCGCTGTGGTTGAATTACGTGATTACCGTCAAAGCCCGCTCCAGCATCCGCAATTATCTGAAAAACTTCAAACAACAAGAAGCCATCAATTTAGGGCACAGGCTGTTGGAAAAAGAATTGCAGGCCATGAACCTACAATTGGAAAATATAGACAAATCCCGCGTTGAAGCTTTATTAAAAGCGATTGATTTGGCGACTTTAGATGATTTGCTGGAAGACATTGGCCTAGGCAACAAAATGCCGTTTTTGGTTGCCAAGCAACTGACCCAAGACAACATAAACGCCAACATCAAACTCAATAGCGATGACAAAATCCAAAAAACGCCGTTGATTATCAAAGGCACCGAGGGTATGGTCATCACCTTGGCAAAATGTTGCCGTCCCATCCCCGGCGATGCCATCATCGGCTTTTTTAATCCAGGCACCGGGATTGTCGTCCATCACCACGAATGCCGCAACCGCGTGGTCTTACGCAAAAAAGACACTAGCTGGCTGGATGTGGAATGGAGCCAAGACATTATTGGTGATTTTCCTGCTGAACTACGTTTGGAAATCATCAACCAACGCGGGGCTTTGGCAACGATCGCCGCCGCCATTTCGGAAATGGAATCTAATATCGAAAACGTCAATATCGTCGATCAAGACGACCGGGTTTGCGTCGATTTGATTACATTGACCGCACGGGATCGCGTACATTTGGCAAAAATCATGCGCCACCTTAAAGAATTGCCGATTGTCTTAAAAATCATCCGCGTCAAAGCCTAATATTGCTATTGTCCAACCGTTGCCTAACCGTTAGTCCTGAGATTGCCGACACATTGGCAAAGGTGGAGCATTAAAGCGAAAGACAATGGGGCTGACAAACCGTTAGATCGGCAAGCCCCACCGTATTTAATCTTCTGAACCAATAAAACGGTAGGCTAACGCGCCTAATATCGCGCCCAGTATGGGGGCAACCCAAAATAACCATAGCTGCGCCAATGCCCAATCGCCTACATAAACAGCAACCGCCATACTTCTGGCAGGATTGACTGACGTATTCGTGACCGGAATACTGATCAAATGGATCAAAGTCAAGCCCAAACCAATTGCAATGGGTGCAAGCCCAGCTGGGGCGCGTGTATCGGTCGAGCCTAAAATGATTAACAAAAACATCATGGTCATGACCACTTCGGTGACAAACGCCGACAGCAATGAATAGCCCCCTGGTGAGTGCTCACCATAGCCATTCGAAGCAAAGCCGCCTGCCAACGAAAAATCCGCCTTACCACTGGCAATCAAATACAAAACACCGCCAGCGACAATCCCTCCAACCACTTGTGCGGCAATATAAGGCAATAATTTGTTGGCCGGAAACCGCCCTCCCATCCACAAACCAATAGAAACCGCCGGATTAAGATGGCAACCTGAAATATGCCCAATCGCAAAGGCCATTGTCAAAACGGTCAACCCAAACGCCAACGATACGCCTAATAAGCCAATACCCACGTCTGGAAATGCCGCCGCCAATACCGCACTGCCACAACCGCCAAGAACCAGCCAAAAAGTCCCGAAGAATTCAGCAACATATTGCTTCATATCATGCCTCACTGTGTTTTTTATGAATTGTTTTATAAGTTACCTGAAAAAATTCAGGCAATTGACTTTATGCCATTCATTCTTATGAGTCAATTGACAGATAAGCTGCTACCCTAAATTATCACACCGCGAAACTTGGCATTTACGTCAAAGCACGGTAAAACAAGCTTATGGACTGTGTTTGAGTTGACCTTTATCCGCCCCCAGCTTTCGGTTTCTAGTGGGGGGGATCGCGGGCTCCTGCCCGCAGGTTGAAGATGGCCGCGCTTCAACAACCGAAAACGTGTCCGTTGTGGTGTGTCATAAAATAACTGACTGATTGTGAAATAATGCCAAAGCAGCCTGAAAATGCCCGATTGGCTAACACTTAAACCGCTTTAACAGGCAGAATGCTACAATACTCCCTTTTCCCCACATACCCCATTCCCGTGCAAGCCAAATCGGACCCGCCCGTTTACAATTGGGCCCACATCAGAAAAATCGCCCTAGAGCATAAAAAAGCCCTGGTTTACTCGCACCTCATTGCCATTTTGGCGACGGCGGCTAGTGTACCTGTACCATTGCTGATGCCCTTGTTAGTTGACGAAGTGCTATTGCAAAAACCCGGTATGGTCATTGCGTTTGTCAACCGTTTTGCGCCGCCAGAATGGCAGCAGCCTATCTTGTATATCGGCGTGGTGCTGTTGGCCAGCGTAGTGCTGCGTTTGTTTTCAATCATTTTTAATATCATACAGTTACGGCAATTTTCCGTGATTGCCAAAGATATAGTGTTCCGTATCCGCAAAGACTTGATCGGACGTTTGCGGACGATTTCGATGGCCGAGTACGAAAGTCTGGGCACAGGCACGGTGGTCACGCATCTGGTCACGGATTTGGACACGCTGGACAATTTTATCGGCAACACCATCAGCAAATTGTTGCTGGCGGTGTTGACCATCATCGGCACAGCGGCCATTTTGCTGTGGATGCACTGGCAATTGGGACTGTTCATTTTGTTGCTGAACCCGGTGGTGATTTATTTCACCCGCGTGGTCGGCGCCAATGTCAAACACCTAAAAGCTAAGGAAAATAAGGCTTATGAACTGTTCCAGCAAGCCTTGACGGAAACCTTGGAAGCGATCCATCAAATCCGGGCCAGCAACCGTGAACAGCATTATTGCCAGCAACTGATTAATGCCGCAAGCACCGTCAAAGACACGGCGGTTGCTTACACCTGGAAAAGTGATGCCGCCAATCGGTTCAGCTTTTTGGTGTTTTTGTTCGGCTTTGACGTGTTCCGGGCCGGAGCCATGCTGATGGTGTTTTATTCCGGTTTGACGATGGGGCAAATGTTGGCGGTCTTCGGTTATTTATGGTTCATGATGGCTCCAGTGCAGGAAGTGCTGAATATCCAATACGGATTTTTTGCCGCCAAAGCCGCCTTGGGACGCATCAACCGCCTGAACGCGTTGAAACAGGAACCCCAATTCCCGCACTTGCATAACCCCTTCACGAGCCACAAAACCGTAGCGGTGCGGGTCGCCAACCTGCATTTCAGCTATGGCGAGGAAGCCATCCTTAATGGCATCAACCTGCATATCAAAGCCGGTGAAAAAGTCGCTTTAGTCGGTGCCAGCGGTGGCGGAAAATCAACGCTGATCCAAATCCTGATCGGCTTATACCCTTGCGAGAGCCAGCGTATTTTCTTTGATGACGTGCCGATTGAACAGATTGGCCTGGATATTGTCCGCGAAAATGTCGTCACGGTGCTGCAACATCCGATCTTGTTCAATGACACCATCCGCGCCAATTTGACATTAGGCAAAACCATCCCCGACCCAGTGCTATGGAACGCTTTACAAATCGCGCAACTGCATGATGTCGTCAAGGATTTGGACTTAGGCTTGAATACAGTGGTGGGTCGGCAGGGAATGCGCCTATCCGGCGGGCAACGTCAACGCATGGCGATTGCACGTATGATTGTGGCTGATCCTAAAGTGGTGATCCTGGATGAAGCCACCTCGGCACTCGACAGTGAAACCGAATATAACTTGCACCAAGCGATGGCCTATTTTTTAAAGGGGCGCACCACCCTGATCATTGCCCATCGGCTCAGTGCCGTCAAACAAGCCGACCATGTGTATGTGTTCGAACAAGGCATCATTTGCGAACAAGGGCGGCACGAAACCTTAATCCAGCAAAATGGGCTGTATGCCAAGCTCTACGGCGAGTATCAATAATTATGTCCGAAGTCTACGATCTTCATTGCCATTCCACCGCCTCTGACGGTGCTTTATCACCCGCCGCCATTGTCCAACGCGCCCACGGGCGCGGCGTGACCGCCCTGGCCCTGACTGACCACGACACCACCGCCGGGCTGGAAGAAGCCTCGGCCACTGCCAACGCCGCAGACATAAGGCTGATTTTAGGGATTGAATTGTCAGCCCAGTGGCAAAACTTATGTTTCCATATCGTCGGCTTGGGCATAGACCCGCATTACGCCCCGCTTGCCGATGCCACCCACGTCTTGCAAGGCACCCGCCACAACCGCGCCGAGAAAATTGCCGACAAATTGGCTAAAAAACATATTCCAGGTGCTTTAGAGGCGGTGATGGCGGCGGCAGGCGATGGCATGATCACGCGTAGCCATTTCGCTGATTTTTTGGTGGCCGGGCATTATGTCAATACGGCACAAGAAGCGTTTGACCGCTTCCTTGCCAAAGGCAAACCCGCTTATGTCGCAACGCCGTGGGCGGAATTGGCACAAGCTGTGGACTGGATCACCGCATCCGGTGGCGTGGCCGTGGTCGCCCATCCGCTGCGCTACAAACTCAGCAGCAACCAAATGAAACGTTTTTTGACCGCGTTCAAGGATGCGGGCGGGCAAGGCATCGAAGTCGTGACCGGACGCACTAACCCTGATGAAATTCGCCGCGTGGCCGATTATGCGAAAAATTTTGGCTTGAACGGTTCGGCTGGCTCTGATTTCCACGCCCCCGACCAATGGGTGGAATTGGGGCGGCTCGCAGCTTTGCCGGAACACATCCCGCCCGTTTGGGAGTTATTTAAAGAGTAAGCTTTCAAATAGTATCGCAAGCCCTATTGCGTTAAAATACCCGACATCATAAACCCACCAAAGAAGTCAAGAATATGCAAATCGTACTCGCAAACCCCCGTGGATTCTGTGCTGGCGTAGACCGCGCCATTGAAATCGTCGATCAAGCCCTAGAAACCTTCGGCGCTCCGATTTATGTCCGCCATGAAGTCGTGCATAACCGCACTGTTGTCGATGGCCTAAAAGAAAAAGGCGCGATTTTTATTGAAGACCTGACCGATGTACCCGTCGGCTCATACCTGATTTTTAGTGCCCACGGCGTGTCCAAACAAGTCCAGCAGGAGGCCCAAGAACGCAACCTGACCATTTTTGATGCGACCTGCCCGCTGGTGACTAAAGTGCATCTGCAAGTTGCCAAACATGCCAAATCTGACAGGGAAGTGATTTTGATAGGCCACGCCGGACACCCGGAAGTGGAAGGCACCATGGGGCAATATGAAAAATGCACCGAAAACGGCGGCATTTATTTGGTCGAAACCCCTGAAGACGTGGCCAACCTGAAAGTCAATAACCCCGATAATCTGGCTTATGTCACCCAAACGACCTTGTCGATGACCGACACGCAAATCATGGTCGATGCCTTACGGGCGCGTTTCTCATCCATCCAGGATCAGAAAAAAGATGATATTTGTTACGCGACCCAAAATCGCCAAGATGCTGTTCATGAATTGGCAAAATCTGCCGACACCATTTTAGTGGTAGGCTCACCCAACAGCTCTAACTCCAACCGTTTACGTGAAATTGCCGAACAATTGGGCAAACCCGCGTATCTGATTGATACCGCCCAAGACATGCAACAAGACTGGTTTGCTAACATTAATGTCGTTGGTGTCACGGCAGGTGCATCAGCCCCGGAAGTATTGGTGCAGGAAGTCATCAACCAATTGAAGCAATGGGGCGGGCAATCCACGATTGAAATCCAAGGCATTGAAGAAAAAGTGGTGTTCTCTTTGCCTAAAGGCCTGAGAAAAGCCAGTGCCGCCTGATCTGGATTGCATACGCTTAGATAAATGGCTATGGGCGGCGCGTTTTTTCAAGACGCGCTCGCTCGCCGCCGAAGCCATCAATGGCGGTAAAGTCCACGTCAACAAACAACGCGCCAAACCCGGCAAAGACATCAAAATCGGCGTACAACTGTCGATAACAAAAGACAAATTACGCTGGGAAATCACCGTCACCGCCCTCGCCTCACAACGCCGCGCACCCAAAGACGCGGCCTTGCTGTATGAAGAATCCCCCGAAAGCCACGCCGCCCGGCAACTGCAAATCATCCAAGAGCGTAAACAACGCGAATTTTTAGGCCACAACGGCATAGACCACAAGCCCAATAAAAAAGAACGCCGTCTGATCCATCGCTTTAGGGAAGGTTAACCAAACTCAGCGGTTTGCCATCAGGGCGCAGTTAGGCGAAAATGCCAAGCAGTCGGCCTCTGTAATTAAATTTTTCAGAACATCCGCCTTCGCCACCTTACCTGACAAACGGCTATTTATGCCCGCTTGCTGTGTGTTTCTGCCACCTTCTTTTTTTGACTATCATGGATTTCATACTACTGATTAAAGCCTTCATTTTGGGCATTGTTGAAGGCTTGACTGAATTTTTGCCCATTTCTAGCACCGGGCATTTGATTTTGGTCGCTGATTTGCTGCATGTGAACGATGAAAAAGGCAAAGTGTTCACCATTGCCATTCAAGTCGGTGCGATTATGGCGGTATGCTGGGAATATCGCCGGAAAATCCTTGATGTGCTTATCGGCTTGCCTAGCCAAAAATCGGCACAAAAATTTGTGTTTAATTTGGCGATTGCTTTTTTGCCCTTGGCGAGCTTGGGATTTTTGTTTGGAAAAACTATTAAAGCCTTATTGTTCAAACCCGTACCTGTGGCCTTAGCGTTTATTGTCGGCGCGTTTGTGATTATTTGGGCGGAAAAGCGCGAACATAACATCCGTGTCCATGAAGTTGAAGATTTGACGTGGCTGGATGCGTTGAAATTAGGCATCGCCCAGGCATTTGCGCTAATTCCTGGCACTTCACGATCAGGTTCAACGATTATCGGCGGCTTGTTGTTTGGCCTGTCACGCAAGGCGGCAACGGAATTTTCATTTTTTCTGGCGATCCCAACCCTAGTCATTGCGACACTTTATGATTTATATAAACACCGCGAATTACTGGATGTTGGCGCTGACTTGCCGCATTTTGCCGTGGGCTTTATCGCGGCGTTCATTAGTGCCTTGATTGCCATCAAAGCCTTGTTGCGTTACATCAGCCAGCATGATTTTATGGTGTTTGCTTGGTATCGGATTGTGTTTGGCGTGGTGGTGTTGGCTACGGCTTATAGCGGTTTGGTGCAGTGGACACCCTAAGCCCACAGCTTATCAAATCGGCATTGTCGGGTTTTCCGGCCACTGCGGATATTTTTATTGCTTACAGCGGCGGTGTTGATTCCCATGTCTTGTTGCATCTGACCGCTTCTATCACTGCTTTGCGCGGCAATATCACAGCCATTTACATTAATCATGGCTTACAGCCTGAAGCCCGGCAGTGGGCCGTGCATTGTGAAAAAACGGCGGCGGGATTGGGCGTCAAATTTCGGTGTTTGTCCGTCAACGCCCATCCGCAAACGGGCGAAAGCCCCGAAGAAGCGGCCCGCAACGCCCGTTACGCAGCCTTAAAATCCTTGCTCAAAACCAATGATGTGCTGATGGTTGCCCAGCACCGGGAGGATCAATTGGAAACGGTGTTGCTGCAATTGTTCCGAGGCAGTGGCGTGCGTGGCTTGTCGGGAATGCCGATGCAAATGCCGTTTGGTGACGGTTTTTTACTGAGGCCATTCTTGGATGTCCCCAAACAAGCCATTGATGAGTATGCAAAAAACCATCATTTGCTATGGGTAGAAGACCCCAGCAACCAACATTGTGATTATGACCGCAATTATTTACGCAATACCATTATCCCGTCTTTAAAGCAACGTTGGCCGGGTTTGGACAAAACCGTGGCACGGACGGCAAACCATTGCGCACAAGCACAAACTCTGCTCGAAAACTACGCCGGACAATTGGGCAAAACGGTGCAAAACACTGACAATACCTTATCAGTCAGCCGCTTATTGGCTTTGGATGATGCCGAACAGAAATTAATGCTCCGCACTTGGTTACAAGATTTAGGCAAAAAAATGCCTTCGCAAGCTGTGTTGGCACAACTGCAAACAGAGGTGCTCACCGCCCGTGCCGATGCCGCCCCGTTAATCGCCACACCTGGATATTGTCTACGCCGTTACCAAGACCGCTTGTATTGCTTGCCGCCCGATTCCCTGTCTTTACTGACGGGTAGTTGGCCTAAAGGTGACGAGACGTTCAAGGTTAATGCCCACCAATATTTGCTGGCCGTGCCTACCAAACAAGGCATCCCAGCCGATTTATGGCGGCAAGCCCAGATAGAAGTCCGGGCGCGCCAAGGCGGCGAAAAAATCCGCTTACCGTATCGCCAAGGGAGCCATACCCTAAAAAAACTTTATCAGGAAGCCAATATCCCACCGTGGGAGCGTGAACTGATGCCGTTAATTTATTTGGACGGCCAATTGGCGGCAGTCGGCGAGTATTGGTTGGCGGCGGAATTTGTCCGTCAGCAAGCCGATTGCATCCAGTTGGTGCGTCGATAATATTCCGCCATCCTTCCAATACCCTTTATAATGGGCGGACTACAATTGGACGACTTTTGGGGCACATTCCCACGTTATGACTCATTTTACTAACAGGCTTTCGGCGCGGCTGGACGGGCTATCGGCGAACGGTTTTGAAAACTTGCTGTACGGCGGCTTCAAAGGCATCGAAAAAGAAAGCTTGCGCATTTCCCGTGACGGGATCATCGCCCACACACCGCACCCTCACGCCTTAGGTTCGGCACTGACCCATCCCCATATCACCACGGATTATTCGGAAGCTCTAATTGAGCTGATCACGCCGCCGTTTGCCGATGTCAACGACACCTTAGAGTATTTGCAGCGCGTCCATTTATTTGTTTATGCGCATTTAAAAGACGAAATTTTGCTGGGCGCGAGTATGCCTTGCGGTATCAGTGGTGATGAATCCATCCCGATTGCCGAATATGGCAGTTCCAATGTCGGTAAAATGAAACATATTTATCGGCATGGTTTGTGGCACCGTTATGGGCGCACCATGCAATCCATTGCTGGCATCCATTTCAATTACTCCGTGCCGGAAGCCTTATGGCCTGTCCTGCATCAGCAAGAACGCAGCCCTTTGGCTTTGCCTGAGTATATCGCCGTATCTTATTTTGGCTTGATCCGCAATTTCCAACGGATTGGCTGGTTAATCCTATATTTGTTCGGTGCGTCACCCGCCATTTGCAAAGCTTTTTTCAAAACCCGCCCGGAATTGATGGCTGAGTTTGAATGGTTTGATGGCCACACTTTGTACCATCCTTATGCAACCTCGTTGCGTATGAGCGATATTGGCTACAAAAGCAAAAACCAAGCAAACCTGAACATTGATTACAATTCATTGACGGGTTATGTGGACAGCCTTAGCAAAGCAATCAACACCCCGTACCCTGATTATGAAAAAATCGGCACGGTGGTCAATGGCGAATACCGCCAACTGAACACGCATATCCTACAAATTGAAAACGAGTTTTACAGCACGATCCGTCCGAAACAAATCGCCCAATCGTGCGAAAAACCCACGGTTGCCTTAAAGCGCCGGGGCGTGCGTTATGTGGAAATGCGCTCTTTAGATTTGGACGTGTTCCATCCGTTGGGCATAGAAACCGACACCGCGCATTTTGCCGAAGCCTTGCTACTGACCTGTTTGTTGACAGACAGCCCGTTCATGACCGAACAAGACCACCTCACCAATAACGCTAACCAATTATTGGTCGCCCATTCTGGCCGTAAACCGGATTTGGCTTTGGCGCGTAATGACGGAGCCATCCCTTTAAAAGATTGGGCTAACGAAATATTGGCGGCCATGCAGCCTGTGTGTGCGATATTGGATGCAGGCAAAACCGGACAACCGTATTCAGCGGCGTTGAAAACCCAACAAGCCAAAGTCGATAACCCTGATTTGACGGCATCAGCCCGGCTCTTGGCGGCGATGACGGAACGCTCGCAAGCGTTTGCCGGCTTTGCGATTGCCAAATCGACCGAACATGCCGACTATTTCCATAGCCAAACCTTAGATGCAAAAACGGCCCAAACCTTTATGGACATGACCGTAGAATCCCACGCCAAACAACAGGCGATTGAAAGCCAGCCGCAATTGCCGTTTGCCGAGTTCCTGCACCGCTACTTTACCCAAACTTGCTCTTAGCCTATGAATTCCGCTGAAATTGACGCATTAAAAAGCCAGTTACATCAAAAAAGCCCCCGTATCATCTTAAAACAAGCCCTGTCTTTATTTGACAACATCGCCATTTCTTTCAGTGGTGCCGAAGATGTTGTACTGATTGATATGGCTTTAAACATCCGAAAGGACATTAAAGTCTTTTGCCTGGATACCGGACGTTTGCACCCTGAAACTTACCGTTTCTTGGAACAAGTACGCAAACATTACGGCATAGAAATTGACGTGTTGACCCCTAACCGTGAGTTGCTGGACGAATTCGTCAAGCGTAAAGGCTTGTTCAGCTTTTATGAAGATGGCCATCATGAATGTTGCGGTATCCGCAAAGTCGAGCCGCTGTCACGCCACTTAACCGGGTTGGATGCGTGGATCACAGGCCAACGCAAAGACCAAAGCGCCGACACCCGCCAGCATATTCCAGAAGTCGAATTGGACAGCACCTTTTCCAGTGAAGGCCATCCGTTGGTGAAGTTCAACCCCTTGCTGAATTGGAGTTCGGCGCAAGTATGGGATTACATCGACGCATATCAAGTCCCTTTTAACAGCCTGCATGAACGCGGTTTCATCAGCATTGGTTGCGAACCCTGCACGAAACCTGTCTTGCCTAACCAACACGAACGCGCCGGACGCTGGTGGTGGGAAGCCGAAACCAAAAAAGAATGCGGCCTGCACGCTGGCAACATGAAAACCCAGCGTTAGATCGCATTGCCTACGGCGTGACTGCCATGACCTCATCTGCCCGTAACACCACCATAGACATCTTACGTGGCATCGCCATTTTTACGATGGTCGCAGCCAATTTCAGCGCGTCCTTGTTACAAACCGCCGATAAGGTCTTGGCATTCCGGCTGTACGGCACATTCGCCGCACCCTTGTTCATCATTCTGGCCGGGATGATGGTGGTGATGACCCAAGCCCGGCATGGCGGCTTCCTGCACTATATTCAACGGGGACTGTTGATTATCGGGACTGGCTGCACCGTGGACATGGCGATCTGGGGATTGTGGCCTTTACTTGGCTATGATGTGCTATATCTGATGGGCTTGGCGATACCGATGGTTTATGTTCTGGCGCGTTATTGCCGCCCAAGCGTGAGGTTGGCGGTGGCGGCGGTTTTATTGGCCAGCACACCTTTACTGCAAACCTTATTGGCTTACCGCACGGAACTGGTCAGTATTGGCTTGGGTGATTTGTCCATTCAAGCCTACGGGCAACGGCTTTTTTCTGCCGATACCTTACAGCGTTTATGGCTGGATGGTTGGTTCCCGTTAATGCCGTGGCTTAGTTTCGCGTTGGTCGGTAGCGTCTTGGGCAACTATTATCTGACCTACGGCACATTGGCAACGAAGCGCCTGTTGTTGGCCGCGTTGGGATTGCTAGTATCGGGTGTGGGCTTATGGCTATGGCAACAACCTGAGTTGGTGATCCGCGATGGTTATTCGGAATTGTTTTACCCTCCAAGCATCGCTTATGCCCTAACCGCCTGCGGCTTGATTTTGCTAGGCTGTTATGGGGTCGAAAAAACGCGCCACTTCGCCATTTACAAGCTGTTCCTAAATTTAGGCCATGCCAGCTTGTTCATGTACATTCTGCACCAAGTCATTCTAGTCGCCGTCCTGCAACCCGTCACGGCGTTACATGAACTGCCTTTCCTGTCCTTTTTCCTGGTTTACTTGGCGACCATCATGATGATGGTCGCCATCGGTTATGTGTTGGCCCGCTTCAAAAAACGCCATAAAAGTTTGCCATTCCTGGCGCGTTTTTTGTTGGGTGGCTAAAAGGATGCCATCCAATGTTTTGGCAAGAACTGGGCTGGATGCTAGAATCGGCCCTCAAAAACTAAACCTTACAAGGAAACCATGAGCAAAATTACCATTGAACACAACCCTAGCGAAGCGCGTCTGCAAGAATTGGACGTTGCCAATTGGCCTATTTGGGAAAAGGAAGTTTCAAAATTCCCGATTGATTTTGATGAAACCGAAACGGCTTATGTGCTGGAAGGTGAAATTATCGTCACGCCAGTCGGCGGTGAACCCGTGCGTATTCTCCCTGGCGATTTGGTGATGTTCCATGCCGGATTGGATAGCCTTTGGGAAGTCGTCAAACCCTTACGCAAACATTACCACTACGATTAATTTCTGTGTGGCTGGGGTTGTTAAGCAATCCCAGCTTACGGCTTTAAAATGTGTCGGTTTAAACCACGCCCATTTTGACATCATCTTGCCCGGTTTTCGGACACTCCATTAAGCGATTCTTGCGCTTCAACCGTTTTCGGGCTACCCCGTCCTATAGCCCACCTGCAATAAACGGGGGCATATATGCCGTGGATTCAAAAACGATGCTTTTTAAAATGACCCAAGGCTCTATATAACGCTGGTTTGTAATCCTTTAGTTTAAAAGGCTTTATTGTTTTGTACTTTCAAATATACCGCCACCTTATCAATGTGAACCCCGCAAAGCGGTATTTTTGACTTCACACCGCCATCAATTTTCGTTTTCTCTTGTGCTGAATAAGCCGTCGACCATCATCGCCACGCCAGAAAGTTAAGCCTTAAACTCATTCAACGCTGGCAAGCCCTTTACAATCCGCACGGTTTCCACGCTTACCCGCACGATGCGTTTTAGCAGGTCGAGGATATAGCGGGGGTTGTCGTTCCAGTCGCCCCAGTCGCCCCAGTCATTAGGATCGTTGCGGATGCCGCTGTCTTTGTCGGTGGTAATTTGGTAGCGTTCCATAATCCATTCCAGCGCGGGTTTGCCGTTGACGATGTACTCGTAACTTTCGGGCGGAATGCCGGATAAAGCAGAAATAAACCTAAGCTAAAAATAATTTTCAATGTCTAAAATAAGAAGTTCGTTTTTAGTGCTGATAATTTCAAGCCACAAGTCGCCAATATCACCACGCAGTTGCGCCGCCATTTCTGATGCAAAATTAATTTGACCAGTTTCTGACAATTGAACAATATTTTCAATTTGCTGATAGACAGTTGGAAACAAAACCAGGCTTTCTTTTAATTCTTGCAGGGTATTCGCCAAAATCAATTGGGCCGATGCCAAGTCTTCTTTTTCTAAATTAGGCCTATTTTTAGCCCCATATCCGAATTTTTGCATACCCGAAATCTCTGTGAGTGAATTTATCACAGCCTCAAAATCATCAACCCTCTTTGCATCAATGACCGGAATTTTTTCTTGTAACAACCAATCGGCTAATTGCCCACGTCTTGGAAACAGCGTATCCACTCCGCCTATAGTCAGATTATCAATAGCTATGCCATCAATTAAGGGAATCCAAAATACAGTCCGCCCAATTCCTACGATAGGCCGTAACTGGTCGTTATTTTCGGCTACAACGGAAATCCAATCTGCTAGATCATTAATTGGCGTTGTAATTAAAATTTCACAGGGAGGCCAAGGCGCAATTTCTCCCTCTTTGTATCGCACATAAGCATTTGAGATCGGTAAAAAACTTTTTATAGCTTGGCGTATTTCGGTATTTACCCTTTTTATCTGCCGTTCGGTCAAGTTTTTCACTTCGCAACTAGCAAGCCGGAATGCTGTTTTTCTCTGAGCTTTGGTTTTGTGCCAAGTGTTAATTGGATGCTCATTGCGGATACCTGACTGACCTGCCATAAGATAAATGGCCTCGACAATTTCCCTAAGCCTATTTAGTTCTTGTGGTGATTTTTTGGCAACTAGTTCCCAAGGTTCTTTTTCAATAGCTGAATCAATATGTTTTAAAATATTGCCGACCCAGGCGACATAGGGATTAACATCTTCGGGCAATTGGTTAAAACGTTTTATCAAATTTACCGAACAATCAAATAACACGCTCTGCAACTCGGTAACCGATTCATTTCTCTCAGAACTCCCTTTTCCGGCGGCGGCATAAGAAGATATTCGCGGCGGGGTCAGCGTCTCAGCTAAATTATTAGTGCTATTTAAGCGTTCGCATTTGTTATTGCTGACGCTTCCTTTACGAAACCATTCATCTAATACAACATCCAGAACGCTAATAATTTCCTTTAGAAGCTCGACTGAACGGTGAAGATAATTTGAATAGCTAGGAGTAGCAACATAATCTGCAACTCGGCTTACCCATTGTTTATTCCAATAAACTTGTGCTGAAGGCGGCAGATTTTCGCGTGGAATTCGCTTTGATGCCAAAGGTACTGTGTCGCTGATATAGATAATTTTTTCGTCAGCAGCCACCGCATTTGCAATTGCTAATTGCGCATTAGGAGCGAAGGCCAACATAAGTTCACATAAACGAACCACTTCACTATGCACATCAGGTTGTTTGGAATCAACGATATAACGAATTTCCGCACAAACCGCCAAGCCTTCTTTTTCTTTACTTAGTGTTGGACGTGAAACCCACGCTACTTCATTATGAATACGATCCAACAACACTTGCCGTCCCGTGGCATCAACCCAAGCAACTGCAAGCTTTGGATCAACAAGCCTAGCGGTTGCCAGTAGTGTTGCTGTTTCATCCAGTGTTCCTGCCGTTAAATTTGGACGAATACGAAAGAGAGTTTCTAATAAAATACCGGAAACTTCAGTGCCAATAATTGCACCCAATAATTCGTTCAATTTATTTAGGCTAGCGTGTTGTTCAAATAACTGGGCTTTAGTTTTTGGAGATAAGGATGTAATCAATTGTTGCCTTGGATCATTGTTTGCCGCACTTTCAATGACGGCACAAAATGATTGGGCAGCGGCTGCCATGTGGCTAAGATGAGGAATATCTGGGTAATGACAACCAGGTAATCCAAACATTGCAACACTTGTTACTTGCGTTCTCGGAAGGGCTTGTATTTCTGGGCGTGCCAACCATTCAGCCACATGCCAGGGCAATCGCACTTAAAAGTTCTTGAATATAGGATTTAGATAAGGTAGTAAA
>CAYUQV010000014.1:0-64392 GCA_964446885.1 uncultured Methylocucumis sp. | reverse complement strand
TTATTGAACACTTGCTCGATACGCGAAAAAGCCCAGGAAAAAGTCTTTTCCGCACTCGGCGTTTGGCGGCGGTTTAAAGAAAAACGCCCGGAAATCGTGATCGGTGTCGGCGGCTGTGTCGCCAGCCAAGAAGGCGCGGATTTGCAAAAACGCGCCCCGTTTGTGGATATGGTATTTGGCCCGCAAACCTTGCACCGTTTGCCGCAATTGCTCGATCAAGTCCGCAGCAAACACCAACCCGTCGTGGACATTTCCTTCCCAGAAATTGAAAAATTCGATGCCCTGCCCGAACCCCGCGCCGAAGGTGTGAAGGCCTTTGTCTCCGTCATGGAAGGGTGCAGCAAATACTGTTCATTTTGCGTTGTGCCTTACACACGCGGTGAAGAAATCAGCCGCCCACTTAACGACGTGATCGCCGAGATCAGTACCTTAGCGCAACAAGGCGTGCGTGAAGTCAATCTGTTAGGACAAAACGTCAATGCTTACCGTGGTCTCATGGATGACGGTGACATTGCCGATTTTGCCCTACTGCTGCATTACGTCGCGGCCATAGACGGCATCGAGCGTATCCGCTTCACCACCTCACACCCGGTTGAATTCACCGACAATCTCATCGAAGCCTTCGCCGAAATCCCGCAACTGGTTGACCATTTGCATTTGCCCGTCCAAAGCGGCAGCGATTCGATTTTGAAGAAAATGAAACGCGGCCACACCCGCGCCGATTACATCGAAACCATCCGCAAACTCCGCGAAGTGCGGCCTAATATTGCCTTGTCATCAGATTTCATCATTGGCTTCCCTGGCGAAACCGATGCAGAATTCGCTGAAACCATGGCATTTATTGAAGAAATTGGTTTTGACCTGTCATTCAGCTTCATTTACAGCCCACGCCCTGGCACACCTGCCGCCGATTTGCCGGATGACGTACCCATGGCGGTGAAAAAACAGCGTCTGGAACAGTTCCAAAACCGTATCAACGCGATGGCCACGGCCATTTCCCAAAGCATGATCGGCACGGTGCAAACTGTCTTGGTCGAAGGCCCCGCTAAAAAGAACCCGCTACAAATGCAAGGCCGCACCGAAAATAACCGGGTCGTCAACTTCATCGGCCATCCGCGCTTAGTGGGACAATTTGTCGATGTACTCATCGCCGAAGCCCTCCCCAACTCCTTACGCGGGCGCATGGTCGAATCGTCACTCGACAAAATCGCCGCCGCTTAATATGTCTATGATTTCTCAAGAAATAGCCTTAATCCCTGACGACAACGGCAGGTTATCCAATTTTTGCGGCCAATTAGATGTGCATTTGCGGCAAATAGAAGCCCGTCTGCAAGTCGAAATTGCCAACCGTGGCAACCAATTTAAAGTCACGGGCTTAGATAAATCCGTCAAAGCCGCCTGTGCGATCATGCAAAAACTCTTTGACTGCACTGAAAAAGAATTGCTGACCGCCGAAATGATCCATCTGGCCATGCAGGACGCGTCCATCGACGAAATTTTAACCGAAGTGCAGGCCGAACAGCCCCCCGCCCAAGTCAGCATCAAAACCAAATGCGGTTTGATTAAAGGGCGCGGCGCTAACCAACAAGAATATCTGCGGAAAATCGTCAGCCACGACATCAATTTTGGCATCGGCCCTGCGGGTACGGGCAAGACTTTTTTGGCGGTGGCCTGTGCGATTGAAGCCCTGCAAAGCGAAAAAGTACGCCGTATCATCCTCGTCCGTCCTGCGGTGGAAGCAGGCGAAAAATTGGGCTTCTTGCCCGGCGACATGGCGCAAAAAATCGACCCGTATTTGCGGCCTTTGTACGATGCGCTGTATGACATGCTCGGTAATGAGCGGGTCGAAAAAATGATTGACCGGGGCATCATTGAAGTCGCACCGCTGGCGTTTATGCGCGGGCGGACATTAAACGACGCGTTCATCATCTTAGATGAGGCGCAAAACACCACCGTTGAACAAATCAAAATGTTCCTGACCCGGATTGGCTTCGGCTCGACTGCCGTAGTCACGGGCGACATCACCCAAATTGACTTGCCGTCCGAAAAAATGTCCGGTTTGCGGCATGTCCTTGAAGTCCTAAAAGACGTAGAAGGCATCAGCTTCACGTTTTTCAACACCCGCGACGTGATCCGCCATCCTTTAGTGCAGCGCATTGTCTCCGCTTATGAAGCGTACGACAAAAAAGCCAAAGCCGAATAATCCCCTATGAACCCCATCGACATCCAACGGGTTTTTGCATCAGTGGGCCAACCTGATGACGACAGCCTGCAACGCTGGGTGGATACTGTCCTGGCCGCCGAGCAACAATCTGGTGAAGTGCTGATCCGCATCGTTGATGAAGCCGAAAGCGCCGAACTGAACAGCCAGTACCGCCACAAAACAGGCCCCACCAATATCCTGAGTTTCCCGTTTGAAGCCCCTGACATCGCCGGATTTGAAGATGATTTGCTCGGCGATCTGGTGATTTGCGCCCCCGTCTTGGAAAAAGAAGCCGCCGAACAACACAAAGCGTTGGCAGACCATTGGGCACATATTGTCATGCACGGTGTCCTGCATCTGCTCGGCTACGACCACATCGACGAAGCCGAAGCCGACATCATGGAAGCCAAAGAAATAGCCCTTTTGCAACAATTGAACATCCGTAACCCTTATTTACAGGTAACAGACCATGAGCGATGACCATCCTCCAAGTAAGCACTCTCCGCAGAAAAGTTGGGTTGAAAAAATCAGCCATCTACTGACCGGAGAGCCGCAAGACCTGGAAGACCTCAAAGAAATACTCAGGGAAGCCCGCGAAAACGAACTGCTGGACACCGATGCGTTAGCGATGATTGAAGGCGTGCTGCAAGTTTCCCAAATGCGCGTCCGCGACATCATGATTCCCCGCATCCAAATGGTGGCCATCCCGCAAGAGGCCGAACTGGAAGCCATTTTTCCGCAAGTCATTGAATTTTGCCATTCCCGTTACCCGGTCATAGAAGATGACCGCAGCAAAGTCGTCGGCGTGTTGCTCGCCAAAGACCTGCTCACCCACGTCCTGCAAAACAAATCCATGACCGTGCAGCAAATCATGCGCCCGCCCTGCATCGTGCCGGAAAGCAAACGCCTGAACGTGCTGCTCAAAGAATTGCGCACCAATGGCAACCACATGGCGATTGTCGTGGACGAATACGGCCAAGCCGCAGGCTTAGTGACGATTGAAGACATTCTCGAACAAATCGTCGGCGACATTGAAGACGAACATGATGAGCACGAAGATGAAGGCTATTTCATCAAACGTAGCGAACATGAATATCTCATCAAAGCCCTGACCCCTATCGAAGAATTTGACGAGCATTTTTTCACCCAACTGGCCACCGACGAATACGACACCGTGGGCGGCTTCATCGTCAGCCAACTCGAACACATGCCGAAAAAAGGCGAAAGTCTGGAAGTGGATGATTTGCGCTTCGAAGTCGTCCGCGCTGACAGCCGCCGCGTCCATTTAATCAAACTCAAAATCAAAAAGGCAAAATGATGGCTAAGAAAAAAATCTTGGTGACAGGCGGTGCGGGCTACATCGGCAGCCATGCCTGTGTCGAACTGATACAAGCGGGTTTTGACGTGGTGGTCGTGGACAACCTGTCCAACAGCAAAACCGAATCCCTAGCCCGTATCGAAACAATCACTGGCACACCCGTTACCTTTTACCAAACCGACATCCGCGATCATGCGGGCCTGACCAAGATTTTTGCCCAAGAAGCCATTGATACCGTCATCCATTTTGCAGGCCTGAAAGCTGTCGGCGAATCCTGCGCCAAACCGCACTGGTATTACCACAACAACATTTATGGCACATTAGTTCTGACGGAGGTGATGGAAGCCGCCGGAGTCAAACAACTGGTGTTCAGTTCATCGGCCACCGTCTACGGCGAATCGACTAGCCCCCAATACCGCGAAGACTTTCCGTTAGGACCCATCAACCCGTATGGCCGCACCAAAGCCATGATTGAAGACATTTTGCGTGATTTGTCCGCCGCCGATGCCATCAACAAAGCTGAAAAACCTTGGCAAATCGCCCTGCTCCGCTATTTCAACCCCATCGGCGCCCACGCCAGCGGCCTGATCGGCGAAGACCCAAACGGCATCCCCAATAACCTAATGCCTTACATCGCCCAAGTCGCGGTCGGCAAATTGGCTTGTTTATCCGTGTTCGGGAATGATTACCCAACCCCAGACGGCACAGGTATCCGCGATTACATCCATGTCGTCGATTTGGTCAAAGGCCACATCAAAGCCATCGACGTGCTGGATAGCGCCCGCTTTGCGCAAGGCGGCTGCAAAGCCTACAACCTAGGCACAGGGCGCGGTTACAGCGTCTTGGAAATGATCCAAGCCTTTGAACAAGCCTCAGGCCGCACCATCAACTATAAAATCGTAGGCCGCCGCGCCGGAGACCTAGCCGAATGCTTCGCCAACCCGGATTTGGCACTACAAGAATTAGGCTGGAAAGCGGAAAAAAACCTGGCTGACATGGTCGCCGACACTTGGAACTGGCAAAGCCAAAATCCGCAGGGGTTTGTTTGATTTACTAAACAAAGTGAAGTAGCAATTAATATGATGCTGGTTTTCTTAAATCGGTTGCCGACAAGACTTTACACCTAAATAATTGAAATACAATTATTTTTATAGATCATTTGTGTAATTTGACGCTCTTTTATAAGCGTATAACATAAAGCTGGGCAGATAATAAATCTGGGTACAAATGAATACGACTAAGAAAGGTGACAGGCTTGAAAATCAAGTTTTCGAAGTATTCGAGAGCCAGATTGACGAAGGCTGTTTCTTTTCGAGAAGTGATTATTGCAATATATTTCGAAAGAAAGGTTATTATTCAAAAGATCGCGAAAAAGAAATCATTTTTGATATTTCAATTGAAGTAACTCTTCCCGGTCAAAATCGTTATTCCCTTCTATTTCTTATTGAATGCAAAAACTATGGTCACAGTGTTCCTGTCGACGATGTTGAGGAATTCTTTGCAAAAATCCAACAAGTCTCAGGAGCAAATGCTAAAGGAATAGTGGTATCGACAAACTCGTTTCAAAATGGAGCCCTCAAATTCGCTAAATCAAAGGGCATTGGCCTGCTCAGATACTTCAGTAAAGAAAGCTTGGAATGGATTCTAACACGCTCACCATCTAGTATGGTATCTGCCGCACATGCTACATCGGAATGGCCTAATACATATCATGCGCTCCACGACGAAGACTACCACAGCAGGTATTTCGATTTCTATGGATACGTGAACGAAACATATACTGTTTCGTCAAATCAGTTCTTTTCATTTTTAGCTAGAGATGGTTCCGACCAAGACTTTATTAAATCTCTCGCCAATATTCAACAGTCAACCCAAGAATCAGGCTTGCTGGTACCTTACATGGAAAAGCAAGAAATTGAAGAGCTATCAGCTAGCATCCTTTCTAAAATCGAATACACTTCTGGACCAGTTCCGTTAGAGACTATTTGCAAACTATTAGAAAATCTCTCCGGGCTTGTCGTAAAGCGTAACGTTAAGCTGAATGAAGGAATCCTTGGTCAAATATCGTTTGACCCAGACATTATTGCTATTGATGATTCTCAGGCATCGACTCTTGAGCGAAGCAGATTTACGCTGTCTCACGAGCTAGGACATTTTGCTTTAGAGCATCATAAGTTTGTGGTTCGCGAATCTTGTCATGATGAAGACATAGACACCGAGAGTGCAGGAACTGTTAATCTAAAAGATGTGCGGCGCCTGGAATGGCAGGCTAATTATTTTGCATCTTGCTTATTGTTGCCAAAAGATCAATTCGAGAGAGAGCTTTTCAAGCAAGCCCAATTAAATGAGCTGTATGATCGTGGATACGGATTACTTTTCCTTGATGATCAGAAATGCAATATCGATACTTTTTACAACGTAACAACACCATTGATGAAGAAATTCCAAGTTTCGAGAAGTGTTATTAAACTGCGCCTGTTGAAATTAGGATTTCTAAATGATGCGCAACGATTACCCAAAAATGTCGCTCAGTCAACGAGGTCGATACTGCGCCAAATCAGATGAATTCTTGAGCAGGACGGGATTTGCAATCCCGTCCTAAACGTTTCGACATTTCCAGCAAAAACGTTAAGAACGGATTAAATAACCCGCCCTGCGTTGATTTAAACGCTTACGACATACTCTATTTGTTTTTAATGGGCTTGATAGCCCCTCATCCAAAAGGTGAATTGATGGAAATTTTATTAGTAGGCGCGGTTCTCTGCATGACTGCATTAATTGTGTCGGCTTGGCTTATGACATTTGCCCGTTGGTTTCCAATAGAGGGAATAGATAAAAAATTCCTGGTTGACTATAAAACCATGATTAGGGCGCATGTTGATTATGCCCTTATGGCGCTATTCAATTTAGGATTTTATGGGGTTGGTATTGATTTGCCGATTATGGCCTGTTGGTGTGTGGCCATTGGTGGCTTTGCTAACCCAACGGTGTTTGTCATAGCGGCGTTTGATCCAGATTTTTGGAATAAGATGCACTGGAAAGTCTATACAGCCGCCAGCTTTATCATTACAACAATAGGTTTCTTATGGGTTGGAACAACTTTATTAACTCATGCTTTATGACGAGCTGTTGGCTGAAGTGATGGCTGCAAATTGGGAGAGGAACAACAAAATGAAACTTGGCCTGCTCATTTTGTACACTCTATGCCTGATAGAGGCCGTTATTTTGACTTATCTGAGTCATTACCTTTACGGTTTCCGCCCCAGGATGGCCGATTATCAGGTGTTTGAGATCGTCCCGCCTATGAGAGATGTGATCGAAACGTCTCTGCCATTTATTTTTATGTCTCCGCTGATGCCTGCACTGGCAATGTTCACCGCATGGAAAGCAAGATGGCCATCTTCCGCAAAAACGCAATTGCTAGTTGCCTCAACGGTTGTTGGGGTAATGCAAATGTTATTTGTGTTTTGGTTTGAGGTGAATTTATTTGAGGGTGACTCTTTTGTGGGAGCCTTAGCGGGACGGAATTTCGCCTCCATCCCAAGTGTAGCCCATCCAAGCTAATCGAAAGAATCTTGATTTCGATAGCGCCCATCCAATTCCTGCAACCTTTCCGGTGTGCCTATATCCATCCAGAAACCGCGATGATGTTGCCCGGTCACTTGCCCGGCCGCCATTGATTGCAATAACAAGGGCGCCAGTTTGCTTTTGCCTTGCGGCTGCTTGTTGAACAATTCGGATTGGTAAACGCCAATACCGCTAAACGTGAATTTCTCTTCACCATCGGCATGGACATGGCCTGCGCTATCGAGCGCAAAATCCCCTTGAGGATGATGCTCTGGATTGTCAATCAGCACCAAATGGGCAAGGCCCGCGATAGGATGCTTGAGGGTAGCAAACGGAAAATCGGTGGCAATATCGCCATTGACCACCAAAAACGCACCGTCGCCTAATAAAGGCAAGGCTTTGATGATGCCGCCAGCGGTTTCTAAGGCGCTCCCCTCGCCTTCGGGGGAATAGGCAATATCTGCGCCCCAAGTGTGGCCGTTACCCAAATAGGCTTCGATTTGTCCGCCTAAGTGGGCGTGGTTAATGACAATTTCGCTAAATCCTGCGGTCACTAATTGAATTAAGGTATGTTCCAGCAAGGCTTTGCCAGCGGCTTTTAATAAGGGTTTGGGGGTGTGGTCTGTCAACGGGCGCATCCTTTTGCCACGCCCGGCGGCCAGTATCATGGCTTTCATTCGTCCACCCTGACAGATTGCAAAAAGCGTTGATAAGCTGGTTGGACTTGTTCGCGGATGAATTGGTCAAATTCGTCCAGTTCAGGGTAAGCGGAGGTGACGGCCAGCATATGGCCTAGAGTGCGGGGAATGTCGTGCAAGTAGCCGGATTTGCCATCCCGCAAATGCAGCCTGGAAAAAATGCCGATGGCTTTCAAATGGCGTTGTAAGCCCATCCAATCAAACCAGCGGCGGAAGACTTTGAGGTCGCAACTCATCACACCCGCTTGCACTAATCGCCCGTGGTAATTTTCGAGCCAAGCAGAGACTTGTTCAGACGGCCAAGCAATGTAGCAATCGCGCAGTAGCGACACCAAATCGTAAGTAATTGGCCCGATCACGGCATCCTGAAAATCCAACACGCCCAACGTATCGTCATTGATGACCATGAGATTGCGCGAATGGTAATCCCGATGCACGACACAAACAGGTTGCGCCAACGCCGATTCGATTAACAGCCGCCAAATCTTAGCAAGTAGCAGGGGCGGCACGTCAATATCCAGCAATTGCCCGGTAAACCATTCGCTGAAAATACCCAGTTCCCTGGTCAGTAAGGCCTCGTCGTAACGCGGCAATTGGCTATAATCGGGGTCGGTGTGGGTTTGTAAAGTAAACAACCCGTTCATGGCCAAGCCATATAAATGTCCGGCGTTATTGCTGTTCACGGCATCCAAAAACGCCACGCTGCCAAAATCTTCTAAAAGCAAAAAGCCATCTTCCAAGTTTTCACGGAAAATGGTAGGGGCTTTTACGCCTGCTTCTGATAACAACCGGGCGGCGTGGATAAAAGCGGGGATGTTTTCCTTATCGGGCGGGGCATCCATGACAATCATCGTGGCTTCGGGCGTGACCACCCGAAAGTAGCGGCGAAAACTGGCATCACTGGACGCGGGCTTAAAATCCAGCACCTCCAGCAAGAGATCATTTTCTAGCCAGTCGAGTAAAACAAGGGTTCTTAAGTCTTCAGACATGGTGTTGTAGGCAGTCAGATTAGTTATCTAGCGTTTATAAATTGAGGTAGAATGGGCGTTTGCATTCTATTCGATTTAACGACTCTCACGCTAATAAACTTGAAGCCGCCTATGCTCCGTCGCTTATTTCTGGTTTTTTTACCCTCTTTGACCACTGCCAACAGTTTTGCTGATGATGCCGCGTGGTCATGCCAGCAAGACAAAAGCACCAATCAATGGGTATGTGCGGACGGGCAAAGCCAATCCAGCCCGACTACAGATATAGCGCCTAGTCCGGCTGCCAGTACAGAAATTGCGCCTCCGCCTAAACCTGAAATACCAGCGCCCGCTATGATTGCCCCGGTGGTTACACCTAGGCCGTATCCCGTTCCTAAACAAACGCTTCAAACGCCAGCACCAGAGCCAGAACCTGCTACACCACCCGCCGCCCTTCCGGCAACACCTGTTCCTGTTACCGAAGCCGCTACAGACAAGCCATCGGCAAAAACCTGCAAAAATCCTGCAAAATGCGGCCAAATCTACCAATCTGATGCACCGGACAGTTTCCGGTTCAGCTTGCTTGATCCCATGTTTGACAGCCAACAAGAAGGCATTTTCCGCACCTTGGCAGGGCAATTTGAAGAAGACCCTTGGGCGAATTGCACCGCCCCCGTCGGCACACAAAAAAATGTCACGCAAGTGCAACGTTCGCGCCAGCGTTTTCCGCTAGACGTGAAATCCAATTATTCAGAAATATTTGATAACGAAATCGGCAATTATTCCGGCAACGTGGAATTGAACCGCGCTGACCAACACGCCCAATCCCATGCGGCCAATTACGATAGCGTGTCCGAAACCCTGGATTTGCAGGGCGATGTTTATTACAACGATGATGAATTTGCGTTGCACAGCAATTCGGCGACCTTAAAACTGGCCTCAGACCAAGCCAAAGTGCGTGACACTTTATTTATTTTTCCAGGCACACCCTTACGTGGCCATGCCAAAGCCGTTTATCGCGACAACAAAGACCAATCACATTACCAGGATGTGACCTACACGGCTTGCCGTCCGGGCAACCAAGATTGGGCCTTACATGCGTCGGAACTGAAATTGGACAGGCAAACAGGCAAGGGATCGGCAAAAAATGCCTGGGTAGAATTTAAAGGCACACCTGTATTTTATTCACCGTATCTGGGTTTTCCGATTGATAACCGCCGCATGTCCGGCTTCCTCGCCCCGTCATTTGGCAACACCCAAACAGGTGGTTTTCAATTTTCCACACCGTATTATTGGAATCTTGCCCCTAATTATGATGTCACGCTCAAACCCAAATACTTCACTAAGCGCGGTATCCTGTTAGGCAGCGATTTCCATTATTTGACAGAACAATCACGGGGTCGGATCAATTTAGAGTACATGCCCGAAGATGACATCCTCAAGCAATCGCGTTACCAAGGCTCTTTAAAAAACGCCACCCAACTCACGCCCAATATCAGCGCGAATTTGGATTTGAATTATGTCTCGGATAAAAACTATTTTGCCGAATTGGGTAACGCCTTAAGCTTCCCGAATTTCAGTTTCGTCAAAAGCCAAGCCGACATCAATTATATACGCGATGGCATAGCCTTCACGACACGGGTGGAAAACTACCAAACCATTGATAAAACGCTATCTGGTAACCAAATCCCGTACCGCCGCCTGCCGCAAATCAATCTGAAACTAAACCATTCCTTTGACCGTTTGCCTATAGACGCACAATTGGAAAGCGAATCGGTGTATTTCCAGCATGATGATTTGGTCAATGGCCAACGTTTGAATTTCAAGCCATCGGTCAGTTTTCCGTTGCAAACTGCCAGTGCTTACCTGATCCCCAAAATCAGCCTGCAACACACCGAATATTTTCTGACCGCGCCCAAAGCGGGCTTGCCGGAAGACATTTCCCGGACATTGCCTATCCTCTCAGCGGACACAGGGCTGACGCTGGAGCGCGATTTGAATTGGGGCGGCAAAAACCTGCTACATACTTTAGAGCCACGGTTGTTTTATTTGTACATACCTAAAACCGACCAAAGCCAAATTCCCGTGTTTGACAGCTCGCTGTACGATTTCTGGTACAGCAGCATGTTCCGCGAGAACCGTTTCTCAGGGTCTGATAGGATTCAGGATGCGAACCAAGTCACTGCCGCGCTGACTTCACGGCTGGTTGACCCGGTATCGGGTTTGGAACGTGTCCGGTTCAGCATTGGCGAAATTTTCTATTTCCGTAACCGCGAAGTGACGCTGTGTGGCAATTACCCGTCCAATCTGTGCGCGGTCAGTCCGGTTGAAACGGCCACCCAATCGCCTTTGGCGGCAGAATTGTCCAGCCAATTTAATGAACACATTTCTGTCGATTCTGGCATACAGTGGGATCCTGACACCAATAAAATTGTCCGGGGCAAAGCCACCTTGCATTTTGTCAACCAACCGGGGCAAATCCTTAATCTAGGTTATTTATATCGGCTTAACCCATTGATCCCTGACCGCAGCAATGACATTACGCAAAGCGACATGTCCTTCCACTGGCCGATCATGGCTGATTGGTCTTTGGTCGGGCGATGGCAATATTCCTGGTTATATAATACGACGCTAGATGGCTTTGTCGGCTTGGAAAAGGAAAACTGCTGTTGGCGATTCCGCATCATTGGCCGTCAATACCTGAACAGTATCAACAACATCAATAATGATGTCATCAGCAATAACAGCGTCGAAGGCACAAGCCTGACTGGCATTTTCTTCCAAATCGAACTGAAAGGCCTCACGGGCGTAGGCGAGCAACTGGATGAATTTTTCGAAAAAAGCATTTATGGATACCGGAAACCTGGCAAATGATTAAACAACCCCGCATTACCTTATTGACTTTGTTACTGTGGAGCTTGCAGGCTGCCCCTTGGGCTGCCCACGCCGGAATTTCGGACAGGATTGTCGCGATTGTTGAAGAAGATGTCATTCTGGAAAGTGAACTGCAAGCCGAAAGCACGGCCATTATCCAACGCATGATGGCGAACAAGGCGCAAATGCCGCCCGAAAACATTTTGCGCAAACAGATACTGGAAAAACTCATCATGGACAAACTGCAACGGCAATTGGCCGAAAAGGCAGGCATTTCCATCAGTGAGGAACAGCTCAACAGTTCAGCGTCCGATATTGCCCAACGCAATAATATGTCTTTAGAACAATTCCGTAGCGAATTGGAAAAACAAGGCATGACCTATAAAAGCTTTCTCGACAATATGCGCGATGAAATCGCCATAAACCAATTGCGCGGGCGGGAAATCGGTGGCCGCATCAAAGTCACCGACCAAGAAGTCGAGCATTACCTGGAAACCCAGGGCAAAGTCGGTGATGAAGCCATCCAATACCATTTGGGGCATATCCTGATTGCCGTCAAAGAGGGCGCATCGTCTGATGAAATCCAAAAAGCCCAACGGGAAGCCAACGATTTAGTGACCAAACTACGTGGCGGCGATGATTTTACCCAAGCCGCCATCAGCCATTCCGATGACAGCAACGCCCTAAAAGGCGGTGATTTGGGTTGGCGCACCCTTAGCACCTTACCGACCATCTTCACCGAAAGCGTCGGCAAACTCAAAGCAGGCAACGTCAGCGACCCGATCCGTAGCGCCAGCGGTTTCCACATCATCAAAATGCTGGAAGTCAAAGGCCTGGATAACCACATCATCACCAAAACGAAAGTCCGCCATATCTTGATAAAAACCAATGAGTTGGTTGATGATACCGAAGCGCAAAAACGCCTATTCGCCTTAAAAGCGCGTATTCTTGATGGCGATGACTTTGCCGTGTTGGCCCGTTCCCACTCCGATGACAAAGGCTCTGCCCTGAAAGGCGGCTCATTGGATTGGGTGTCGCCCGGCGATTTGGTGAAACCCTTTGAAGAAACCATGAACCGCTTGGCCATCAAAGAAGTCAGTGACCCGGTGCAAACCCAATTTGGCTGGCATTTGATTCAAGTGCTGGACAAAGAAAGCAAAGACAATAGTGCCGAATACCGGAAAAACCTAGTCCGTGACGCCATCAGAAAACGTAAAATTGAAGAAGAAACGGAATTATGGATGCGCCGTTTACGTGATGAGGCCTATGTTGAAATCAACGAAAGCCGGATTTAGCCCCACCATTTTCTCAGACCTTTGCCGTGTGACCCCATCGGGGCTTGCCCCACCGCAGTATTTTTAATAAAAACCATTGTAAATCAGGATGAACAACAGCCCCCAAGCCTTTGAGCCCAACCTAACCCCAGAGCTGTTGAAAGGCCGTTTACAACACATCCTTGCCACCACGGCATTGGACAAGCAACGTGAGTTAATAGCCGCTTTGGCAACCGAACTGGATACGGATGTCGAGTCCTGCGCGGCGGCGTTGTTGTACCTGACGCTACCGGCTCCGTTGCCATTGTTGCCTATTGAACCCAACAACCTTATCAAAATGGTGCGTTACCGTTTGGATGTGGGGAGCCAGCACCAAATCACCGTGGACCTGCTGAAAAAAGTGCTGGTCGAAGAATCCGGGGTTGATAAAAACAACATCAACAACATCAATATCCGGGGCTTATATACGCTCATCGACTTGCCTGATGCGATGCCCGCCGATATTTTCCTGCATTTGAAAACGGTCGAAATTAACCAACGCCCGCTAGGTATCAAGCGCATCAAACCACGGTTTAAAAAACGCGCCAGCAACCATCATCGCCGCCGTGGCAAAACCCGCCACCCCCAAACATCCGATACCTAGCCTAGACGTGTGCCCTACTGTATGCCAACTATCAATTACGTAAACACCCCCGAACAGCTCGCCGCCTTATGCGGACAAATCCGCGAAGTGCCTTGGCTTGCCCTGGACACGGAGTTTCTGCGCGAGAAAACCTATTACCCCAAATTTTGCCTGTTGCAAATCGCCACGCCTGATTGGGTGGCGTGCGTCGACCCGTTGGCATTACATGATTTGTCGGAATTGTTTGAAGTCATTTACAACCCGGACATCGTGAAAGTGTTCCATTCTTGCCGCCAAGATTTGGAAATTTTTTACCAAATCACCGGAAAACTGCCCTCGCCTATTTTTGACACCCAAGTGGCCGCGCCGTTGTTGGGTTTTCAGGACAATCCTGGCTATGCGATGCTGGTGTCTAGTTTCCTGAACATCAACCTAAGCAAAGCCCATACCCGCGCCGATTGGAGCAAACGCCCGCTGACCAATGCGGAACTGGAATACGCCGCTGATGATGTGATTTATCTGTGCCAAATTTATCAAATCATTTTGCAAAAACTGGCTGAATTAGGGCGCACCGATTGGCTGCAACAGGATTTTGCCGAACTCTCCAACCCGGACATTTACCACATCGACCCGGCACAAGCGTGGCTACGCATCAAAGGCAAAAACAAACTGACCGGAAAACAATTGTCGATCATCCAATCCGTGTCCGAATGGCGCGAAAGGACGGCACAAAAGGAAGACCGTCCGAAAAGCTGGCTTTTAAAAGACGAATTGCTGTTTGATATTGCCAAATTACAGCCGGAAACTACCAGCGACTTGGCGGCCGTGCGCGGCATCAATGAAAGTGTGGTGCGCCGCTACGGCAAGGAACTGTGCCAATTGATCGCCACCGCAAAAAGGCAGCCCCCAATCCCCTTAAACGACAAAGGCCGCGCTGCCAAAAAGACCCAACAGCAAGAAGCGATACTGGACATCCTCACTGCGTTAGTACGCATCCGCGCCGAAGAAAACTCATTAAACCCCAGCATCTTGGCAAGCCGCAAGGATTTGGAAGTACTGTTGTTTGACGAAGATGAAGAATGCCCTTTACTGCACGGTTGGCGCTATGCGATGGCAGGCAAGGAATTGGTGGGGTTGCTGGAAGGCAAATTGTTATTGGGGATTCAAGCCGATAAATTGGCGATCATGGAGTCCACGCCACTTTCAACATAAAAGCCCACAAAGCCCGATAAAATGGGCTTTGGGCATCTTTCGCCCATCCATTTTTATTTCAGGTAAGTTTCAAACATGAACCCAAACTGGCAACATTTTCTGCTCTCAGCCCAGGCTGATTTTATATCTGCAACTGACATCCGCTTTGCCGAGGGGACAGGGACACAACGCATCTGCGCTTTGGCGCATTTGGGTGTGCTGACTGTCAGCGGTCAAGATGCAGCGCCCTTGTTACAGGGGCAAATCACCTGCAACATCAACGATGTCACCGACACCCAAGCCAGCTTGGGGGCGGTTTGCAACCCGAAAGGCCGTGCGTTCGCAAGCTTTCTTATGCTCAAGCAAGCCGATGACTTTCATCTGATCCTGCCCGTTGAATTGCTGGAAACCCTCAAGAAACGGCTGTCGATGTTCATCTTGCGCTCTAAGGCCTCAGTGACGGACAACTCCGATTCTTTATGCCTGTTGGGCCTTTCGCCATCAACCTCCCCTGCCGCCGCTGGATTGTCCTGCGCACACACCAACGTACTGGCAGTACAGTGGGCAAACCGGACAATCATCCTTGCCAAACCTGACGAAGCAATAGCCTTGTGGAATAGCTATAGCCAACAAGCTTATCAGCCCCAAAGCACGGCAGATTGGCAAAGGCTCGATATGGCAGCAGGCATCCCGTGGCTGACGGTGGCGACATCAGAAGAATACGTCCCGCAAATGCTCAATTTGGATAAATTGGGCGGCATCAGTTTCACCAAAGGCTGTTACACAGGCCAGGAAATCATCGCCCGCACCCATTATCTGGGCAAAACCAAGCGCGGCATGTTGCTGGCCCAAACTACTGCATTGCCGCCTATTGCCAGCGAAGTCTTAGACGAACGGGGAGACATAGCCGGGCATGTGTTGGCCGCCCAACCGGACACCAACCATTGCTCAATTTTGTGTGTCGTCCAACTGAACGAAACAGGCGAATACTGCTTAAAATTAGCCGATGGCTCAGCTTTGACCATCGTGCCATTTGAGCCTTGGAATATCTCTGCCAACAGTTCACCCGCCCAGATTTAACAGATGGAAGGCCTTGCCTTCCGCTTTTATCACTACCGATTGTCTTGTGCCTAGGAGACCCTATGTCTGCACTCATTGATAACCAAGCCATCATCCGCTTCCGCCGTTTGGGCACTATCACCATATTCGCGGTTTATTTGGTCATTTTGGCAGGGGGCATCGTCCGCGCCTCCGGGGCCGGCATGGGTTGCCCGGATTGGCCAACGTGCTTTGGGCAATGGATACCACCCACCGATGAAGCCCAATTGCCTGCCAATTACCACGAGATTTACGCCCAACGCGGTTATGAAAACACCCAATTCAATCCCGTGAAAACGTGGACGGAATACACCAACCGTTTAGTTGGCGCGACCATCGGCATCTTGATTTTCCTGACGGCGTGGTCATCGCGGATTTTCCTGAAAACCGACAAAACCATTTTCTACTTGGCGGCCAGCAGTTTCTTTTTGGTGGGGTTCCAGGGCTGGTTAGGCTCCAGTGTCGTCGCCAGTAACTTAAAACCCTTGATGATTACTTTGCACATGCTATTGGCTCTGGTGATCGTCGCGTTGCTGATTTACACCATCACCCGCTCGCAGCGCGACTTCATTGGCCAGTTCGATACCGCACAACTGCCCGCCGTCGTACCGACCGTGCTGAAAGTGGCGATGGCGATGACCTTGGTGCAAGTCGCCATGGGCACACAAGTCCGTGAAGCGGTCGATTTCATCAGCCATGAACACAGCTACATCGACCGTGAATTCTGGCGTGATGGTTTCCCGATCATTTTTTATGTGCACCGCTCATTCTCTTCCATCATCCTGTTCACTAATTTATGGATCGTCTGGAAATTGCGCAAAAGCGTGGCGGCTGACAGTCTCTTGCTACGCAATGGCTACGCCTTGGCAGGATTGATTATCACGGCTATCTTGGCGGGCGTGAGCCTGGATAGATTAGGAATGCCCGCTGTCGCCCAACCGTTGCATCTACTGATGGCGAACATGATTTTTGGTGTCCAGTTCTTTTTATTCATGTGCTTAAGCTACGCACGGGAAGCCAAGGCTTAAGCGTCAGCACACAACTTAGCCTATAAAATAGTCCACGAACGGCACGAAAACACACGAAAAACCTAGCCGTAACAGGTTTATTGCCCGTTACGTAACGTTTCGAGTGGCTATAAAACCAATAAACATGCAGGACTGGGTTACAAACCCAATCCCGCACAAGATAAATAACCCACGAACGGCACAGTGGTTATTGCGTATGTTTTTGAATATTTTCGTGTTTTTCGTGCCGTTCGTGGACAAACCCGCCGTAACGTAAATGTAACCGCGTAAAAACCTTAAAAGTGCTACTCTTCTGGTCATTTTCCTTTCTATGGAGCTGTTATGGGCCCTCATTACCTAAGCCGATTTTTCACCCCTAAAACCGTCGCCATCGTTGGCGCGTCTGAGCGCGAAGACAGCGTGGGCTACCGTTTGTTATTGAACATGCAGGAAGCGGGTTTCCAAGGCGGGCTGTATCCGGTCAATCACAAACGCGACAGCTTGTTGGGCTTAAAAGCCTATCCTGATTTGCTGTCAGTCCCCGAAGACCTGGAATTGGTCGTGGTCGCCACGCCCGCGCCTAGTGTGCCGGGCATCATCCGCCAATGCGGGGAAAAAGGTGTCGGTTCGGTCATCATCATCACTGCCGGGTTTGGCGAATTGGGCGATGAAGGCAAACAGTTACAGCAAGAAGTTTTGGACATTGCCCACCGTTACGGCATCCGCCTCATCGGCCCAAACTGTTTGGGCGTGGTCCGGCCTAGTGGGCAACTGAACGCCACTTTTGGCGATGGCGTGGTCAAAGACGGCAGTTTGGCCTTATTGTCGCAATCCGGCGCGGTCTGCACCGCGATTTTAGATTGGGCAAAATCCCAGGACATCGGTTTTTCCACCGTCGTTTCGATGGGTGGCGCGGCCGATATTGATTTTGGCGAAGTGTTGGATTATCTGGCCACGGACAGCAAAACCACCGGGATTTTGATGTATGTCGAAGGCATCCGCGATGCCCGGCGGTTTTTAAGTGGCCTAAAAGCCGCTGCACGGTTAAAGCCCGTGATTTTAATCAAATCAGGCCGCCATGAAGCAGGTTGCAAAGCGGCCATGTCCCACACCGGAGCGATGGTAGGCGGCGATAATGTGTTTGATGCCGCCATCGCCCGTGCGGGTGTGGTGCGGGCTTATAGCATCACGGAACTGTTTTCGGCGGCGCGGATTTTGGCGAACAATTACACCGTGCAGGACAATCGTTTGGCGATCATCACCAATGCAGGCGGCCCTGGGGTGATGAGCACCGACCGGGCTGAAGATGTTGGTGTCAAAATGGCACAATTAAGCACGGACAGCATTGAAGCCTTAAACGCCGTGTTGCCGCCGCATTGGTCACACGCCAATCCAGTTGATATTCTCGGTGACGCGACCTCCGAACGTTACCAAAAAGCCTTAGATGTCTGCTTGGCCGATGACCATATCGACGGCATTTTGGTGATCTTGACCCCGCAAGCCATGACCAACCCCACACAAGTCGCGCACAGCATCATTGCCGGAGCAAAAGACAGCACCAAACCGGTGTTGGCAACGTGGACAGGCGGGGCGCGGGTACAAGAAGGCCGCGAATTGTTCGCCAACAGCAATGTCGCCCATTTCAACACCCCGGAAGTGGCGGTGGATGCATTTTCGTTTTTGGCGCACTACACACAAAACCAAATCCTGCTCAAACAAATTCCCTCCCCGTCCGATGACTTGGCAAGCCCGGATGTCAGCGGTGCGCGGCTGATTATCGAACGCGTGCTATCGGAAGGCCGACAAGTGCTGACCGCGCAAGAAGCCAAAGCCGTATTGGCCGCTTTCCACATTCCGGTCACGCAAACCATCAAAGTGTCCAGTGCCAAAGACGCGATGATTGCCGCTGAAACAATGGGCTTTCCGGTGGTGTTGAAAGTCAATATGGCCGAATTCAGCCATAAATCTGACATTGGCGGTGTCCGCCTAAACATCACCAGCGTACTGGACATTTCCCGGCATTTTGTCGAAATGGAAACCGCCATCAAACAAAAACACCCGGAGATAAAAGAAGTTGGCATGACCGTCGAGCCGATGTTCCGCTCCGCCAGTGGCCGGGAAATCATGATCGGCGTGGTCAGGGATCCGGTATTTGGCCCGGCCATTAGTGTCGGTTTGGGCGGCACAATGGTGGAAATTTTAAAAGACAGTGCCGTTGCGCTACCGCCACTGAATGCTTATATGGTCGGGCAAATGCTCGCCAAAACCAAGGCCGCGAGATATTTGCAGGCTTTCCGGCAATTGCCGCCTGCCAATGTCAACGCTTTGGTGAATGTGTTATTGAATGTTTCAGCGATGGTCAGCGAGTTACCGGAAATTTTGGAATTGGACATCAATCCGCTAATTGTTGACGAACACGGCGCAATGGCCGTTGATGCCCGCATCAAAGCCGAAATGTCGCACCAATTGACCCGCTATGCCCACATGGCCATACATCCGTATCCACATGAATGGATCCAACAACATCAATTGACTAACGGCACCAATATCACCATCCGCCCTATCCGTCCCGAAGATGCCGTGATGGAAAAAGATTTCATCAAGCGTTTATCAGAAAAAACCAAATACTTCCGCTTCCGCGAGGCGTTGCACGAATTGACCCCGGAAATGATCGTGCGCTTCACGCAAATTGATTATGACCGGGAAATGGCTTTTGTCGCAGTCAGCAATGATGCCGCAATGCCGAACGAATTAGGGGTCGGGCGTTATATGAAAAACCCTGACGGCCATTCGGCAGAATTTGCTTTAGTCGTGGCCGATGATTGCCACTGCCTGGGAATTGGTTCCAAACTCATGAACGCGCTGATGCACACAGCTAAAAGCAAAGGCATCTCGTTTTTTGAGGCCCAAGTGCTGGCCAACAATGCGGCGATGTTATCGCTGCTTAAAAAACTGGGATTCAGTGTCAGCACAGTCGTAGGCAACACCGATGTTGTCCGGGTTATGAAAGACATTCGGGGATGATGGCTAAGCCTATGATTGCCACTACAATCATAGGCATCAATAACCACATTATCTTAGGATATTTGGATATAATGCCCTGTTAGCGCAACCATTCCTTACAGGCATAACTATGACATTCATAACAACTACAGCAAGCTATTGCCAACGCTTTTTACAAATCCAGTTCACCCGTTTACAAGCCACCTCTTATTATCAGCGGCTTATGGAGCTACCTCCTATAAAACGCTGGATGACCCTCGCCGCTTTATTCTTATTATCACAAGCTATTGTCTTCGCCGGGCTTTATCTGGTGTTTGGCATGGTGGTTGTCACAGGGTTCTTTGCCAGCATCTTAGCGGGCTTGGCAACCGGGGTCGGGGCATTGCCCGCCTTGTTTTTCAAAAATATTTCCAATACTGTTTTCAATAGCATGTTAGGTGCGGCAGCCGGGGTTATGCTCGCAGCGACAGCATTTTCACTGTTAGTGCCGGGATTGGATTTTGCAAATCAGATATGGCCGGGTAATGGCATTTATATCGTCTCGGCGGGCATGTTGATTGGGGCTTTGTTTTTGCATTATGCAGACCGCCAATTGCCGCATGTCCATTTTGATGCCGTATCTGATAGCCAATTGATTTCTTTAAACAAGATTTGGCTGTTCATTATTGCCATCACTATCCACAACTTTCCTGAGGGCATGTCGGTTGGGGTCAGTTTTGGTTCCGGGGAAATGAGCAACGGCCTGGTGCTGTCGATTGCTATCGCCTTGCAAAATATACCAGAAGGTTTGGCGGTGGCGTTGCCGTTAGTGGGACTGGGTTATAAGCCTTGGCGAGCGGTGGGTATCGCCACTTTGACGGGACTGGTCGAACCTGTCGGCGGCTTACTAGGCATCACAATGGTGACTGTGTTCCAGCCCATTTTACCGATTGCAATGGGCTTTGCTGCCGGGGCGATGCTGTTTGTGATTAGCGAAGAAATCATCCCGGAAACCCACGCCAATGGCCGCTCTCGCTATGCAACATTTGCGTTAATGATAGGGTTTATTGTGATGATGGTGTTGGATAATATGTTGGGTTAACAACAAGATAGGGACGTTTTATTTACGACCATTTAGCTGGTGGTGCAACAAGTTCCAACGCCTGTCCACCAGCCCATCATTTTATTCGAGAAATTAATTAGCCGTTTTCGGTAGAATTAGCTTCCAATTTAGCTGTCAACTTTTGGATTTCAATATTTTTCTCTTTGATGAGAGAGACAAATAAACCATCTGCCTCCGTCAACCGTGCGTAAAAATAATCCAGTTTATTGTGAAAAATCTGCTGGCCATCGGTATGCTCGGACATTTTCACAAGAATCCGATAAACATTCTTTACCCATAAAGGCATCGCTTGCCGCATTGCCGCATATTGTTTTAAACGTTGGTGATAATATTGTGCGTCAATAAACGCCCTGATTTGCTTTTCACTTTCAGATGGGGTTATTGGTGTTAATGCACATTGTTTAACGACCGTATCAATCACCTGTTGCGGATTTTTTAATAACTGTGAATATTCAACAAAACATCGTGTCAATCCACGAGTGTTGCGCTCAGCCTCCAATACGTGCCGTAACCACATCAAATATGATTTTTCCAACAAAAAGCCATTGCGTTCTTGCAGTGACATCGCAACTTCAAGTGGATGGCGAAAAGGTATGACGACTTTAATTTCCACATTTAGCTCATGCAAAACCTCAAGCCACAAGGGCATTAGGCGGCACATCCTGGGGTCTTTTAATACAAAACACTCAGAATCGCTAAAGTTAGAAATGATGGTTTGGATTAATAAGGCCCTATAACTGGCAATTTCATCAGTCTGAAACGCGCTTGCATCAATCGGGAATATATCGTCCCAACTAGAATTTATTGAGGCCAAAATTCCATTATGGATTTTTTCCAACTCAGCAGATTCCCAATACCCTGTTGGATTTTCGGAGCTGGCCTGCATTAAATAGATTGGGAGATCAATTCCAAGTAAACTAATCGCACGGGTTAAGGCAGAAGTTCCGCTTCGGTGCATCCCCAAAACCAATACTGCTTGTTTTTTTTTACATTGAAAACCCGTAATCATCTTAATATAGTTTTCAGGAAAGAGAAGAATCGGCTTCTTCTATTGTCATGTTTGACAAAACAAATCCCAAGCTACGATAGTCCATTGAATTTATATCAATTTCTTTGGGGGAAACAACCTTGTCAGCAATAAAATTGATTTCTACCACCCCATCAAATTCATCGGTTGCTTGGTATAAAATAATGGCCTGACAAGAACCATTGTTATTAGATGTTTCGTGTTTTACAGCTTTTTCATTTAAATGAATTTCGACATTTGCGGCATGTATTCCACTCAAATAATAGTTAATAGTTATTTTATAAGTCTTATTCGGCATCAATTTTATTGACAAACCGGCTTGAGTTTTCGGGCCACTCCAACGGTATCCGTTATTGCCAGCATTACCTTCAATACCATAAAACCCCCATCCTTTAAAAGGAGGCACAAGCGAAAATTCATGTTGGCTTACAATCGGCGATAACGGCATAAAGAAATCCCTTAATACCTCTTTACGATTTAATTGTGGATAATTGCCATTTATTTCCAGTGCATATTGATACAGCTCCATATCCGATTCATTATATGATTTAAGCAAATCAATATCAGAATCATCCAAAACATCTTTATCGCTAGTTAGCCTTTGATTTAATAAAGGGGATGCCATAGGAGGATAGAACTGGCATAGACTGGCCAATTGAAGCAGGCCTTGGTCAAACTTTTCAGTAACACCAACAAAATCAAATGCTTTCAGATTCTTTTTAGCTTCCTCAATATCCGCATATAAATCTCCGTATTTAGGCGAATCATTTTTAACGGCAAAATACTCATATAAATCATCTTTGGAGAAACTTACCGAAAATAGCCCGGTTTGGGTATTTTTGAAAAATCGCATTACATCAGGATCACGAATTATTTCTTTTAGCCCTCTGCCATTGATTTCAAGGCCTGATACCCTAAAATTAGGGTCAGCTTGGGCATGTTTTATTGCTGATACTGTTCTGGCAATAGGTTCCCTTAAAAAAGTCGCACAAATAGATTCTTCATTTATAAAAGGCAATATGCGGGTATCAAAATGCCCCATAACCAAATGATTAAGCTGGAGTGAATCCAACTCATTAACACTAATATCTGACCAACCAACTTTTGGAAACACCAGCTCTTTTGGATATTGATCTAACAGATAAGAACGAAGGGATGTACCTGCTGTTTTAGGAATGTGTAAAAAAAATAATCTTTTGGCCAATTTATTTCAGTCCTGTTACATTAAAATTGCGCAAGCCTTTGCAATAGCAGAAAAATTTAGCTGGACACCATCAAAAAGAAACATTCTTTCCCTTGGAATCCCAGAATTAACTCCCGCTTCTATGTCGCTCTCTTTATCACCGATCAAAATGGAATGCTTAGGGTCGATATTAAGTTCTTCAATTGCCTTAAGAATCATTCCCGGCTGTGGTTTACGGCAAGCGCATTCCTGGATATATTTTTCTACCACACCATTTGGATGATGTGGACAAAAGTAAACCCCGTTTATATTAATCCCTAATTCCATAAATAAATCCAGCATGTACTGATTCAATTTAAAAAAATCTTCTTCCGTGTAAAGGCCTTTGGCAATTCCAGCCTGATTGGTAATAACAACCAGCAAATAACCCGATTCTTGAAAATATCTAAGGGCATCAATAACCCCGTCCATCAAATGGAAATCTTCTATTCTATACGTATGGCCGTCATCATAGTTAATGACACCATCCCTATCTAAAAAAACGGCTTTAGCGCGAATACTCATAACAAATCAGTTTGTGCCTTGTCCAAATCTTCGGGCACACCTATATCAATGAAATACCCTTCACAAGGCATTCCAAATATTTTACATGCTTCTAAATAGGTTGCCAGCACATCGAGTTCAAAACTAAACTTAATGTCTTCAATATCATCCAATACTGAGCGGTTAAGACAATAAACTCCGGCATTGATTAAACCAGGGCCATTTATGCCTTTTTCCAAAAAACCTGTGATACGGAACATCGGGTCAACCAAAACCCTACCATACCGACCTGTATCGTCGACATGCCTAAGGGCAACAGATATATCCGCATGATGCTGATTATGAAATGTTTCAAGACTGGCAGGTAAAATTTTAAAAAGGGTATCGCCATTAAGGACAACAGCCTTATCAATATTAAATTGGTGCATAGCCTGTTTTATTGCACCACCTGTTCCTAACGGCTCAGTTTCAACTGAATACCTGACCGGAACACCGTGCCATTCATCACCTATTAACTGATGGACTTGCTCCCAACAATGGCTGACAGCGAAAACAATTTCGTCAACAGGTGACAGCAACAATTGCGCTAAAACATATTCAATAAATGGCCGACCTGCCACATCAACTAATGGTTTGGGTTTTTGCCGTGTCAGTTCCCCAAGGCGGGTTCCAAGCCCACCAGCCAGTACAATCGCTTTCACTTATGCTTCACCAAATAATTTTTGTTCGATGTATGCGCAGACTATATGCTCAATAACTAAATGGCACTCTTGAATGCGTGGGGTTGAATCAGAAGGGACATTCAAATTGTAATCACATAATGCACCGATAGCCCCGCCTGTCAGGCCAGTCATGCCGATGACCGTCAATCCAACATCACGGCAAGCACTTATGGCCTTAATAATATTTTTTGAGTTTCCGCTTGTGGATATGCCGATAAAAATATCGCCTTTTTTCCCATTGGCATATACCTGACGGGCAAAAATATCATCAAAACCATAATCGTTGCCAATCGAAGTAAGGATAGAGGTATCGGTTGTCAACGCCAAAGCAGACAATGCCGGGCGATCAAAATAAAAGCGGCTGACCAATTCACCAGCAAAATGCTGGGCATCGGCTGCACTGCCCCCGTTTCCAGCAATCATAATTTTGCCATCTTTACGATAAGTCTCCACACAAACTTCAGCAATCCGGGCTAATGTCTGCATAAGCGCAGAATCAGACATAAATCTACGTTTCACTTCGATAGACTCAGATAATTGATCCAATGCAAAACCGGGCATCAGACTATCCATGATTGCACCCCTTGAGATGTGAAAACAATATCAGAAACCCGATAGCCTTGTTTCTCCAAACTGACTTTAAGATCAAATTTTTGCAATGGATCCGCAAAAAACATCATAAACCCCCCGCCGCCAGCACCGCTGACTTTCCCTGCCTTTGCCCCATTCGCCTTAGCAAACTCATAAAGATGGTCTATTTCATTATTAGTTACAGAACCTGCCATTTGCTTTTTATTTTGCCAGGATCGGTCAAGAATCTCAGCGAAATATTTCATGTTACCCGTCAAAATGGATTCTTTCATTTCAAAAGCATGTTGCTTGACATGGTGCATCGCCTCAATCGATTTTTCATCACCAGTAACGACATTACTGATTTGAGCTTCGATAATATTGGCGCTTTCACGTGACCTGCCTGTATAACACAACAACAGTGAAGCCTGTAGCTCATTAAGTATCGCATCTTTTATGCGTAGTTGGTTAACGATGACACGGTCTCCATAGAATTCCATAAAATTCACCCCCCCAAACGTCGCCGCATATTGATCTTGTTTGCCGCCTTTCAATTTTGCATCGAAACGTTCCACTTCATACGCTTCTTGGGCAATTTCATACTCACCCAATGGCAAACGCCACCATTCTGCAAAGCAGCGAATTACAGCCACAACTAAGGTCGAACTGCCCCCTAAGCCACTGCCATAAGGGGCATCTGAGGTCGTGACCATGTGGAACCCTCTTAATTTAGGCTGGAACTTCCTAAACAATCGGTTATAGATAAACTTAAACAAATCCAACCGACCATCCAAAGGCAATTCTGCCGTTAATGGGTAAAGAGCAGACAATCCATAATCCCTAGATTCAAAGTATATTTTTTCATCATCTGTTTCTTCTATAAAACAATAGGCAAACATATCCAGCGTGGCATTTAATACTGCACCGCCATATTTGTCACTATAAGGACTGACATCAGTACCACCACCAGCCAAGCCTAACCTTAAAGGGGCTTTGCAACGTATCTGCATTAAATGCCCCCTTTTGTAGAGGCCACTAAGCGGGGAATAACATCTCTAATACTATGATGCTTTTCACAATCAGAATAAAACGCCACCATATCTTTGGCTATTTGCTGGTTGAACGCTCCATAAGCCTTTAACAACCTCTCGGCAAAAGAGTCTAGGCTGCCTCTAAGGTAATCATACTGGCTTGGCAACGTCATGCCCTGATACGCCACTTCTGTTCCAACACACGGTATCCCTTTAGAACAAGATTCTATAACCTTACCTTTTACACCCGCGCCAGAAATGAGGGGAGCAATTGACACCCGGCATATTGAATACAAATAATCTAAAGTTTGGTCTGTCACCTGCCCATGCAAAATAATATTTTTGCCTTTTATAAAAGTGGCATCTTCAAATCCGGCCCCCACCAAATGCAATTTTGCCTCTGGCAAAGAAGAAGATAGTTTTTCCCAGTCGTTGTCTAAGAAATATTCAATAGCCTCACTATTCGGCGGATGATTGTAAGATCCAATAAAGATAATGTCTGAAGGATTCGAACTTACCGTTTCAAATTTTTTGGACTGAAAATCATACGGAAAAATGTCAACAATTTTTCCACCATAATATTTCCTCAAGAGTTTACTTTCATCTTCAGAACAAGACAGAATATTATTGTAAAGCTCAAACGTTGAACTATTCTTTTTGAAATAGTTATCCATAGCTTCATTGACCAGCTCTTCATGACCCGGTGAATCGGGGTCGAAAGGGAAGCCTCTCAACGCATCTATATCGTGTATATAAATTGATTTTTTACAGCCAGGCAGCTGGTCAACATGCCATTTAAATTTATTCGCAACTTCAATTCTTGACATAATAAAATGTTTTATATATGTTTTTTGCCCAGATAACATCTGATCAAACCGATTCCATCCTTGACCGCCAGTAACCACTTCAATCCCCAACTTCTCCAAAGCAAAAGTATATTTTGAACGATGATTATTTGCCGGGATAAACACTACATAATTATTTTCCATGGCGGCAAGTGTTTTGCATATCGCGAACATCGTCCGGCTACCTGCATCACGGTCATACTCAGGCACGTAATGGTCAAAAACAAGCGTGATATAACGTTTTTTATCAATACGTCCGGTCAAGAATGGCGAAGGCCGCCCATTTTCATTAAATGAGTTTTTGAGCAGGTGCTTCCACTTTTCATAAAGCTTAACTTTATTAATTTTTTGATAAGCTTTAAGCGTGTTGGAATTTTCGTCCTGACCCATGGTTGCCCCATCTAAATGGGTCACTACCGAATGCGGGTTGATATAGACTTTATGGCCTCGTTGCCAACAGGACAAACAAAAATCGGCCTCTTCACAATAGGCAGGCACGTAACGGGTATCAAAACCGCCTATTTCATCCCAAATGCTTCTACGAATACCAATCCAACATCCACTGACATAATCGGCCTCACGGACGTTACGCATGTTGTCGTCTTCAAACATCCAATTCCTATGGAAATTCCAAGCGGATGCATCTTTCCACAATATACCGCCATTTTCTTGTATCGTACCATCTGCATTGAGTATCAGACCGCCAACAACAGCCGCCTGTGGCCTTTCTGAAAACGTTTGCAACATTTCATTGAGAGCATTCTTTTTGACAATGACATCGTTATTGACAAGAACCACAAAGTCACTGGATGTTTGTTGGACCGCCTGGTTGCAATTCAATAAAAATCCCAAATTTATTGGGTTTTTAATAATCTTGGCAAACGGCATGAAATACTCAAGTATCCAGGCGCAATCAACATGACTGGCATCTTCAGCCACTACAATTTCAATATTGACCGAACCCGATGACTTTATAATGCTTAAAACGCATTGTAAAACCAAATCATCCCTTGCATAAGTGGGTATTACCAAGCTTGCATGGATTTTTCCAGTAGGATTAAAACGATATGTCCGCAGGGTGCCAATGCTTTGAATGGACAAACTATTTGCTGCCCCCCCTATAGTCTTTAAATACTTCCCAGGCAATCCCAATATTCGTAACCAACGTGACCAAATCCAGTTAATGTCAGCTATTTTTGAATGCTTAGAACAAAAATCAATCAGGCCATCATATTCGATGTCAATAAATTCCTCATCAATTGAGGTTATAAAACAAGGCCATTGATAATTACGGTTAGCAGACAAATATTTCTTTAAATTGCTTTGATTTCCAGAAACAAAACTTTTTTCAATAGCAACAAACCCTGATACGGCACTATTAAACAAAGAGGTATCTAAAAACTCACTGATTGCACTAATATCATCGATTTGATTAGTTAGCCAAAGCAACTCATACGCTTTGATTAATTGATAATAATTTTGAGGATGTTCATCTTGCTGCAAAATTGGGGATGGGGCAATACCAGATAACTCACCAAGCCTAAATGCCGTGAACAAACAATCCGAAGAGGGAAGCTTATTGATGATAGATTTTTGGTTTAGCCAATCTTTATCGAAATACCAGCTTAAATCTTCGATTTTACGTTGTTTAGGTTTTGATTCTAACCATTGGATAAAGAAATCCAACACATCAGCAACCAGAGTGGCCTTTCCCGCTAAGGTCACATCCCTTATATAAGACAAATCAACCAGTATTGAGGGGTCAATATAAGTGCCACGGCCAAGCATCCCTAACCATTCATCAAACAAAGATATGCCTTGCCATTCTTCGTCATATTCTATTTTTGACAAAACCAAAAAATCTTCATTAGAAAATAAAGGGTTAGGACCAATATCTTCAGCTTGGCCAGACTTCATATACCATTCCAATGGGCTTATAGACTTTTGTTTGACATTGGAAGATATTTTGCAAATAAAGTCTACATCAAGCCAAACTGATGTTTTATATTGCCAATTTGAAGGCATTAACAAATAATTGACTATCGCATCTTCTTTAGACTTGAAAAATTTCCCAACCTGCTCAGAATAATAATCCAAATCAAAAAGCTGGCTAGATGCAATTCTTTTTATTAGCTTGCCCACCATATTTGGGAGTTCTTCCCGTTTGAATCCGGCTATGGCAGCAAGCCTCAATATCTCCGCCGTGCTAGTCAGCAATGGTGTTTTTATTTCAAATGAGCCTAATATCCTATTGTGTTTTGACAACAACAAAGTGATTTCATAATCCCCGCCATCCAGATAAATAGTCGGTATATTAAAACTGTAAATCAATCCTTTATCAGCTTCAAAATTATCTCCGACGTTCGCTAGCCCTATCCATTTGCCATCAATAAAGATATCAACAGTATGCTTTTGGTGAGGGGCGACGATATCATAAATACTCCAAACAATACTTGTTTCATTGGTAGTGGGTTCAGAGTAATCAAGCTGCAAATCACTTTCGGCTATAACATACCCGCCCTTTAGAATTGAACCCGTAGTTTTTTCCCGAACATTTAACGTTGCTTCACTGCCGTTCATAAATTCATCAGGAACACGCAACTTAAACCCATAATATTTTAAATCGTCTTTATTTTTTGAAAAATCAGTACGCTGAACATCTGCAACGGCATCGCCAAGCACTTGGTCATCGGAAACAAGTTCTACAACAATAATGCCCTCAGGAAAATCACGGTTACAGACCCAGCCTTCCAAATAAAGGCCATTTAGGCGTTCTACTTTTCCAAAAACGCTTATACGTTCCAAAGCACTGTCAGAATAATCTAAGCCACCGACAAAAGAGCCAGCCAAATCCTTGTGAGGCCGATGTTTCTTTTGTGCTGCTAGCCCCATTTGTAAAATAGGCTCTTCATCTGCTTTGGAATCTGGCTGATCAGCATCAAATTTTGGCATTTCGATATTTGATTTATCTATCGGTGTACGTTTGGCAATACCAGAATCTTGTTCTAATTTAATTATTAAATTTTGTATTCTCAAAGAAAGCACTGACTTATTGTCACTTGATTCAAATGCTTTTTCAAAATAAGACAAAGCAGATTGTAAGTCACCTATATTTTCAAGGGCGTTACCTAAACCAATATAAACCCAACTATCTGGTTGGGGTTCATGCTCAATAATTTTTGTAAAATAATCAATTGCTGAATTATTGTCCCCTCGCTTTTGTGCCAGATCGCCTAATCGTCCAAGCGCCGAAATATTATTGCTTTCTTTTTGCAAAATTTCGCTATAGACCTCTTCGGCAATATCAAGCAGCTGAAACTCCATAAACAAATCCGCAGCCTGAAAAAGACTCATGACATTAGATTCATTTGAAACAAGATATTCCCTCAATAACGCTTTGGCTTCTTCAGCTTGCTGTGTTGCGATTAAAATTTTTAAATGCTCCAAATCTAAAAAATTAACGAGCTTATCTTTATGCTGTATCAGAGAATCTTTCATGGGCTTATTTTGTGTTGGCATTAAATTATTTGAAATAATATTTTGGTCTTTATCTACGCTAGTCATAGCATCACCAACTCATTTCGTGTAAGGGCTGTTATCTAAATGACAGAAAAATAGGGGGGGCAAAAAAGATTAGCGAATTTGCCTTCTGTTGTAATAAAAACAAAGGAAGGCAAATACTGACTATTGAGATGGATAAAACTTATTTCGCCAAAGCGAGTTCGGCACGCATATCATCAATAACTTGTTTATAATCCGGTTTGCCGAAAATCGCAGACCCGGCGACAAATGTATCGGCGCCTGCTTCTTTAATAGCGCGGATATTGTCAGCTTTGACACCGCCGTCAATTTCCAGACGGATGTCCAAGCCACTGTCATCAATGATTTTTCTGACTTGGCGCAATTTGTCCAAAGCCGATGGGATGAATGATTGGCCACCAAACCCTGGATTGACGGACATCAACAAAATCATGTCGATTTTATCCAGGACATAATCCAGGTAATGTAATGGAGTGCCTGGATTGAATACCAGACCCGCCTTACAGCCATTGTCACGGATCAATTGCAGGCTTCTGTCAATATGTACAGACGCTTCAGGATGGAAAGTGATGATGCTGGCACCCGCTTTGGCAAAATCGGGGATGATGCGGTCAACAGGCTCAATCATCAAATGCACGTCAATAGGAGCCGTTACGCCATGCTTTCTTAATGCTTCACAAACTAATGGGCCGATGGTCAAATTGGGGACGAAATGGTTGTCCATCACGTCAAAATGTACAATATCAGCACCCGCTGCCAATACGTTATCAACCTCTTCACCCAATTTGGCAAAGTTAGCGGACAGGATGGAAGGTGCAATCCAATTTGGGTTCATGTATTTTTCCTCGTCATTACAAAAGGCCAGTTATCAATTGTGTTACTGGCGGTACTTGGTTATAGTTTTCTTGTTGTTTTTGCTTGGCGCAGCTTGAATTTAATGGGTAAATGACCGCCTACAAAACCACGCCTTGAACGAAATTCCCCGTTCATTTAGAGCTTTGTCAACGATAGCACCGCCCACATAATATCGTCAATGTTAATAATTCCATTGCCCCAGGCATATTCAAAAATCCCAGGAGTTTTTTTGTGAAACTAATCACTTTTACGCACCAAGATAGCACACGCATCGGTGCAGTCGTTGATGGCTATGTTATTGATAGTTACGGACAGTCCAATATCCCTACACACATGTTGGATTTTCTCGCGGCTGGAAATGGTGCATTGGCCGCAATGCAAGCCCTGATTTCTAGCGGCTTAGGACACCGTATCGCTTTAGACGACGTAACAATAGCAGCCCCCGTGCCAAGACCTGGAAAATTTTTGGCTATCAGCCTCAATTATGCCGACCATATCGCCGAAACCGGACGGGAACGACCTGAATACCCCAGTTTTTTTACCAAACAAAGCACATGCGTCATTGGCCATGGCACAGCCATCCAGCAACCGAAAGTATCAGATAAGCTTGATTATGAGGGCGAGCTGGCGTTTGTAATTGGGCAACGTTGCCGCCATGTGCCTGTCGATAAAGCCCACGAAGTCATCGCCGGTTTTACGATTGCCAATGACGTGTCGGTGCGTGATTGGCAAATGCACGCACCTACGATGATGATAGGGAAATCGTTCGACACTTGTGGCCCCTTAGGCCCGTGGTTGGTCACTGCCGATGAGATACCAGACCCACACAACCTGTCCATCAAAACTTGGGTGGACGAGGAATTGCGCCAAAATGCCAACACTTCACAGATGCTGTTCAATTGCTATGAAATGATTGCCTATTTGTCACAAGCCATGACTTTGGAACCGGGCGACGTGATCAGCACAGGCACACCCGCAGGCGTCGGGGTCAAAATGAAGCCGCGCGGTTACTTAAAACCGGGCCAAACCGTGCGGATTGAAATTGAACATATCGGCACATTAACGAACCCCGTCATCGCCGAACAATAGCCCCTAATCATGAGATTTGAGCTTATCACTCAAGCTATTAAAAAAGCTCAATTTCTTTTGCCAGGATTGCTCCCCGCCTTGTGCTTGCAGCGGAAAACCAATCGCCACTTTCAATCCTCCCAATTGGGACACGCCGAGAATCAAATCGGCGTTATGGATCGCAGCAATGCGCTCGACAATCGAAAAGCCCAACCCCGTTCCTGGCGCGGTATGGGCGGTTTCCGTGCAACGGTGGAAACGTTGCAGGGATTTTTCATATTGGTCAGGCGAAATGCCTGGGCCGGAATCTTCAACAACCAACTGCAATTGCTTATCCTTGCCCATCAAACTGATCAGGATAGAGCCTCTCACAGGCGTATATTTAATGGCATTATCCAAAATATTGCGGATCAAAATCGCCATTAACTGCGGATTGACCATCACTGGAACCGGATTTTCCTCGACAAACTCCATCGAAATACGCTTACGGTAAGCTTCTGGTTCCAATTCTGCGACGATTTGCACCACTTCACGCCCTAACGGCGTCGATTCTTGGGTCAAAAACTCCGAACTCGATTCAATTCTGGAAAACGTCAGCAATTGCTGAACCATATACGTCATCCGGTTCACCGCTTGCTCAATGCGTTTTAACGCCTGTTTGCGGATGTCATCATCATTCGTGCGCAACGCGACTTGCGCCTGCGTCAGCAAGCCTGCTAACGGTGTCCGCAGTTCGTGCGCGGCATCTGATGTGAAACGCCGCTCATGCTCAAAGGCCTGCTCCAATTGCACAAACAGATTATTGATTTCATTGACCACAGGCATCAATTCGCTGGGCAATTTCCGCGTTGACAAGGGTTTCAGATAACTGGCTTCACGTTTGGACAACGCCCTTTCCAAACGGTCTAACGGCTTTAAAAAATGCCCGACAATAAACCAAATCACCAAGCCCAAAAACGGCAAACCCAGCAATAATTGCAAGGCCGTATGGGTAGAAATCTCCTCGGTCAACTCGGCGCGTATCTCTTCTTTTTGCCCGACATGCACCACATATTGCCCGGTACTATCTGCAATGCTGAACACATGCCACAATTGCCCGTCAATCTTGGCATGGCTAAAACCATTATCGGCCTTGGAAAACACAAATTTAGGCGCGCTCTCCGAACGTAACAGCAAGCCATCTTTTTTTGACCACAATTGAAAAGCAATTTTGCGCTCGTATTCACGCCCCAACGCATTTGCCTGCAAGACATCGTCAAAAACGTACCACAACTGGCTATCAATATGCGCCTTATCAAATCCACCTGCCACATCATCCGATTTGGCGAAAAAATCATTACTGCCCGACCAAAGCTGGAAACTGTTTTTGCGTTTGAATTTATGCTTCAGCGCATAATCATGGAGATTCTTATCCAGCTCTCCCTGGCTGGAAAATGTCGATAACGTGCCTTCACGCAACAGACTTTCGACAAACGCATGAAGCACCTTGGCCGATTGCGACAGCTCCGCATCAAACAAATTGGCGACTTCATCGCGGGTTTGCTTATAACTGACATACGCGGCAACGCCCCAAATCAACATCGATGCCGACAGCAGACTCACCAACAATAACTGGCGTAGGGAATAGTTCATTGCCCGTCATCACTATCAATAATATAGCCAACACCGCGTACCGTGCGGATCAAGCCCGACTCCAACTTTTTGCGCAAATGATGGATATGCACCTCAACCGTATTGCTTTCAATATCAGAATTCCAGGAATACAAACTTTCTTCCAGTCGGGCGCGGGAAATCACCTTGCCGATATTGCCCATCAAAAAATTCAAAATTTCAAATTCCTTTTGTGACAACTCGACTTTTTCACCGTTAAACGTCACCTGATGCGCCGCCGGATCCAACACCACACCTTTATATTCAATCGTCGGTACGCTGCGGCCTTCATTGCGCCGTGCCAAGGCTCGAAGCCGTGCGCACACTTCATCCAAATCAAACGGCTTAATCACAAAATCATCCGCGCCACTGTCCAAACCCAACACCCGGTCTGGCACAGTATCACGCGCCGTCAACACCATCACCGGGGTTTCGTCCTTACGATTGCGTAGTGCCCGCAAAATTGCCAAACCATCCATGTCCGGCAAATTCAAATCTAATACAATCAATTCATAGGTGTTCAGCTTCAACGCCTCATCCGCCAGTTTGCCATTGGTCAGCCAATCCACCGCGTAGCCTTCCATCGTCAAGCCCGCCACTAGGCCATCCCCTAAAATTTCATCGTCTTCCACTAATAAAAGTCGCATGTTTTTTTATCAAAATAGTATGGTTGGATTTTGAAGTTTATTACTGCAAACGAACGGCAAGCGATTAATACGCATGGTTATTTAAAAATACCCGCCATTTCGGCAAGAGTCACCAAAATGACGGGGATATTTATGGGTATTAACCGACAAAAGCCCCAAAATGCCACAGTGCCAGCATTAATAGAGGATGTCAGGGCTAAAGTCCGATACGTCCGGCAATGACCTTAATAACCTGATTGTGTCGTAATCAGAGCCATTAATCCAGTGCTGACTTTATCGGAAATAGAATTGATTTGCCTGTAATGGCATTATCAAAATGATGGGAATAAAAACACAAGCCAATAAGCCATTTATCAGCTTAGATTAAAAATTCTTCCACGGATCTTCCAGCATTGACCAATTCAACTAACCAAGACGGTTTTCTGCCATTACCACTCCAAGTTTGGTCAGAGTTCTCTGGATTACGGTATTTAGCTTCGGCGCGATCTTTTTTAGGTTTGCCAGATACCGTTTTACCTTCTAAAACTTCGTCTAACGTAAAACCAGATTCTTGTGCCATTAAAGCAAATTTATTGATCAAATCTTTTCTATCGGCAACTTTTCTCAGTTCAATCGCTTTATTGATATTGTCTTGTAACTTGATCAAATCTTTTACAGGAAAGTTTTTTAAATCGTTAATGGAAAGGTTTATTAAATCGCTCATATTTAATTTCTCTAAAATTATGTAGGGGGATATATTCTACCGCAAAAAAGAATTAAAAAAATGGCCTTTTATGTATTTCAGTGAACTCCATTGCAATAACAAGCCAATCTTAAATATACCTGTTATTTCAAAACAGCAAAACTAAACTTCATCCACACAGAAACCAGGAGTTTTTTCTTATCCACGATAAGACACTAACCAAGCGTTATATTTTCGTGTTTTTGTGCCCACTGAGGATATTTGTCTGTTTCGTGGACAATAAATATCCAAAAACCACGCTTTTTCAAAATGGGCGCGGTTTAACATGGTTCTTATTCTAAAGAAATATTGGCGAAGATTACTTAACCCCATTGATGGGAATATCACCTTTACTTAAGATTTTGACATAGATAGGCAGTATTTTGGATATTGCCGACATAACTCCCCGCCCATAACGCTTTTAACTTCTCTTTTGCCGCTTCATTAACAAATACTTGGACAGATTGATCGACTAAAACCATCGCGGCAACACATCCTCGAATTTTATGGGGATTTACAGTAACGGCATAAACGTAAACACCTTTCTCTTTATTTAATGTCGCACACAGCTCAGGCAATAATTTTTCCAATTCAAACGTATAAAGCCCTAAGTCCATTTGGGCATCATCAAGCAAAGCATCTTCAAGGGCTTTTTAAGGTTTTTTGGCGTAGCTCTCATGTTCATACTATACCCAATCAACTTGAAGATACCGAGTTGATATTTTCAAAATCATTGAAAAATCAGTTTCTTAATGACTAACCAATACGATTTCTTGAAAGGCGATTGGTATATTAGGTGGATAGCAATTAATCTTGTAAAGATATTTTACCCCACTCAATTTGGAATCTGTAGTTTCCAAGGACATTGGAACAGGATGTTTTTATGAAAACCTACTTATTTATGTTTTTTGTGGCAAATGCTTTCGAAACAGTAAAATTCAGTTGGGGTTAGGTTTATTTTTCTAGCAGCTGCTTGGCAACTAAACAGTGCTGTTCGGAAAGCAGCGGAAGCGGAAACAAACATCTTAATAAGGCCTGTTGTTTAAATCTTGCGACCGTCGTCCTTTTTATTTTCAACGTAGCAAAATAATTTAATAAAAACCATGCATTTAACAAAGAAGCTCGTTTTACGGCCTTTAAATCTCGTTTGATCGCCACATTAATTTTTGCAATTGCAATTTCTCCGAAACCCAGTCTTGTAAGCAATGAGACTAAACATAAATACAATGAAAATAGTAGCTTACAACATGAAAAAGCCCCTTCTCCCAGGGAAAGAAGGGGCTTTTTGACTTATGCAGACACTTACGTCTTGTAGGTATGTGTTCTTCGGCGATGTTTAGCCATACCGCTACTCTACGCCAACTCCCCAAGCCCCAGCATAAAACCGCTCGCCTATACTAGCGCGTGTGCGTTCTGCGACTTCGGCGGCTTTAAAGCCTTCATCGAGAATATCGGCTTCGGCTTGGTAGCCAACCGCCATCATCGCCATAGGCGTGCAATTTTCCGGTAGTTTAAACACTGCACGGGCTTGTTCGGCATCGTAGCCGCCCATTTGATGAACAACCAAACCCAATGCTGTTGCTTGTAAGGCCAATCCGGCACTGGCTGCGCCCGTGTCATATTGCGCCCAACGGTTCGGGCTACCGTTATGGTTAAAATGGTGTACGGCAACTGCCAAAATCAGCACGGGGGCGTTTTGCGCCCATAAGCGGTTTTTTTCGACTAAAGTGCCGAAAGCGTTTTCCCAACTGACGGCATCGGTGATTTTGTCGCAAACAATAAACCGCCACGGTTGGTCATTGAAACAAGAGGATGCCCAACGGGCGGCTTCTAATAACGCCAATAAATCTTGCCGTTGCACAGGTTTGTTGGGGTCTATCGCCCGTGGGCTCCAGCGGTTGGCGATAATGTCATGGATGGTTACGGACGTTGCTGCGGTTTTGGTTTGCATGGGTCTTGCTCCTGAATAAGCATCAATAAAGGTTTTTTGTGCCTCTCGTGGACACCGGTTTAAGCGGGCAAGACGGTCAACACGCCATCGCGGTAATCTCGGAAGGCCTGTTCGATTTCCGCTACGGTGTTCATGACAAACGGCCCGGATTGGACAACGGGTTCGTGCAGGGGTTTTGCGGCCAACAACAATAGCTTTGCCGCATGTTCGGTGCTTGCCAACTGGATATGGTCGCCCTCCAACAATAGCCCTAATTGTCCGGTTTTTAACAGGCCATCGGCAACCGACACTTCGCCTTGATAGACATACACCACAGCGGTGTGCGCCACATCCACCGGAATGTCCAGCGATTGGTGCGGCTCCAGGCCAATGTCCACATACAAAGGCTGCGTTACCGCGCCCGTGACCGCGCCATTTATGCCTTGATACGTGCCTGCGATAACTTTGACAAAACCGCCGTCCGCTAAAGCAACACTTGGAATATCAGTAGCGGCGATGTCCTGATAATGCGGCGGTTTCATCTTTTCGGTGGCAGGCAGGTTAAGCCACAACTGGAATCCGTGCAACAAGCCGTTTTCCTGTTCCGGCATTTCTGAATGGATGATGCCATGTGCCGCTGTCATCCATTGCACATCACCCGCCCGTAAATGGCCTTCGTTGCCCATATGGTCGCGGTGCAACATCGCACCTTCGAGCATGTAAGTGACGGTTTCAAAGCCCCGGTGCGGATGCTCAGGAAAACCGCCGATATAATCTGCGGCTTCCTCAGACGCGAATTCATCAAACAATAAAAACGGGTCAAATAATGTGTTTTGCGAGGGGCTGATAATGCGTTTTAACTTGACCCCTGCCCCATCGGATGTCCGTTGGCCGTTTATGGTTTTCCCCAGATGCCGCGCTTGTTCAGTGCTCATCACTACCTCCTAAGCGGTTAGTAGCCAATACAGTATTGTCCAAGGCATAACTGCCACCGCCCATAATAAATAACGACACGCTGGCAGACAGTAAAGCCAAGGCATATTCAATGCCGTGTGCGCTCATAAAGAAGCCCTGGCTGGCGTGTACCCAAAATAAGGCCACTGCCATCGTCAACGCATTCACGCCTGCCGCAAGACGTGTCAACAAGCCCAGCATCAAGGCAACACCGCCAAAAAATTCTGCGCTGCCTGCCAAGAACGCCATCAGCAAACCGGGTTGTAAACCCACCGATGCCATCCACTGCCCCGTGCCTTCAAGTCCGTAACCGCCAAACCACGCAAACAGTTTTTGTCCGCCATGCGCCGCCAGAATCAGGCCAATGGGCAGGCGTAAGACAGTCGCGGCCAGGCCTGCGTTTGAGATCAAATATTTTGTCAGTAACGCTTTCATAATAACCCCTTAAAATAAATGGTAAAATTAATGTTCGAAGACATTATAAATAAGCGATAGAGAATAAAAAGCGAAGGTTTTTGTCTGATAACATCAAAAAAACTGAACAATAAACTGTCCACGAAAAACACGAAAAGCATGAAGATGGGTTCGTGCTTCTTGTGCCCCAGAGGGTATTCATGGACTATTTTTAACTCGTTAAGCCAAAACCAGAATACCTATGAAATACCCTATCACCCTAGATGCCTTGGAAGTGCTGGACGCCATAGAGCGCAAAGGCAGTTTTGCTGCTGCCGCCCAACATTTGTTCAAGGTTCCGTCCGCCGTGTCTTATACCGTGCAAAAACTGGAACAGGATTTGGATGTGGTGCTGTTCCGCAAAGAAGGCCGTAAAGCGGTATTGACCGAGACCGGAAAAGTGCTGTTGGAACAAGGCAGGGAAATTCTCGAAGCCACCGAGCGTTTGGCGGTTGCGGCGAAAACCACGCACAGCGGTTGGGAACCTGTGTTTAATATCGCCGTTGATTCCTTATTGAGCTTTGAGGTGATTTATCCGCTGATAACCCGGTTCTACCAATTGCAACCGGACATCGAAATCAATTTATATGAAGAGGTGTTAGGCGGCGCCCTAGAAGCCATCACAACCGGGCGGGCTGATTTGGTGATTGGCGTAGGTGAACAACCCGCCCACGTCCCTAATTTAAGCATTAAGCCCCTCATGCCGATTGACTGGGTGTTTGTAATCGCGCCTCAGCATCCGTTAGCCTCCGCGCCTTTGCCTTTGGCACGTCATTTGATTGAGCAACACCGTTTTGTGGTGGTACGCGATTCTGCCCGTTACCAAGCCCCACAAAGCCGCCGCTTGTGCAGCAAACGCCCGGTATTAAGCGTGCCGAGCATCAGTGAAAAAATCCATGCGATCAGTGCGGGCTTGGGCGTAGGTTTTCTGCCAGCACATCGCATCCAAACCGAATTGGCGCAAGGGCTGTTGTTGGCTTTGGAATTAGAAACGCCTGTGCCGCAAGAGCTGATTAATCTGGCGTGGAAAACATCAAACAATGGCAAAGTGCTGCATTGGTTTGTTGACGGTTTGTTACAGAGAAGCTGATTTTTAGTTGCCCAATACGGTGACTAAGGTATTTCTGGCAAACTTCTTTATAAAAAACATCATCATCTTGATAGAATAACTGGCAATACAGCAACGAATGCCAACACCATCTATCGGAAATCCACGATGAAAAAGATCTTAGCAGCCACTACTTTAGCCTTGGCTTTTGCGATGCCGCAAGCAGAAGCTTCGCTCTTCAATTTTTCTTACACCTATGGCATCCATACCTTAGCAGGAACAGTCGAGGGCACATTACAACCCGACAACAACTCCGTTATTGTCAGTTCAGTCGAAGATTTTGTCACCTACAATGGCAATCCTATTGGTTCGCTACCTTGGGTACATAGTTTGGATTTCGTTAACACACTCACGGCTAGCGACTTTCCGTTGCTGAGTCTTGACGGCAGCAAGATGGATTTTATTGCTTGCGATTCAGTGACCTGCACTCAAAGCTTTAGCTTTGCTGTTGGTACTAATCTATCAGATTCTTACGGCAGGCCACTCTTTGGTGCCTCTTCCGACCTTGGAATAAGGGAAGGTTACGAAGACTTTGATTCTGCCAACTGGGATATGGAAGCCATACCCACACCTGCGACACTGCCGCTGTTTGCCATCGGAGCCGCCACACTGGCTTTCCGCCGACGCAAAACCATCTAATCTCTCCTTATCTCTATAAAAAAAGCCGGAAGCCACCGCTATCCGGCTTTTTTTATGGCTTAAAGGTGTTCATAACTTTTTTAACATTTATAAACTAACGCGGGCTGGAACGGGTTTATTCCAACAGTAGGCGCATTTACCCACAAGGGGCACTAGAGAAGCGACCCGTTCCGTAACGTTTTCAGTACCAATAGCAACTTTGGAACCTTAAGGACGGGGTATTGAAACCCCGTCCCGCCGCCGTTACTCATGTTAAAAGGCTTTTGCACCACTACTTAGATTTGACGTATTAAGGCGTTTTGATCTTGTGGATTTGCCTATCTAAGCAAAAACCGAAAACCACTTAATAAAATAGGTATTTACCCGCCCTATGGCCGATACGATAGCCGCCGCTGCTTTTCGGCTATAGACACTTAGCGGATATTTGTGCAATATGGACACTAATATAGATGGCTTTTTCAGATCGCCTTGCGCACAATGGCGCATACTCTTTATTGTTTCCTTTTTTTGTCATCTCACCGGGTAATTCTATGGCTTCCAACTCTAACCGCCCCACTTCCCCCCATTTGCAAATTTATCAACTGCCGTTAACCGGCCTTATTTCCATCAGCCACCGTATCACCGGGGTGCTGTTGTCCGTAGGCTTGGTGTTTGTCGTTTATATCGTGTCGGCGCTGGCTGGCGGTGAAGCGGCTTATGCTGAGATGCAGGCATTTATGGGCCATTGGCTGATTACGCTGATGTATTGGGGCTTTGTGTTCGCGCTGTTTTTCCATTTGTGCCATGGCGTACGGCATTTGCTGTGGGACGCAGGTGAAACCTTCGCCAAAGAAACCTTGGACACTTACGCAAAAATCGAACTGGGTTCGGCGGCTGCATTGACTTTAATCGCTTTACTATTCATTTAAGAGGCCAGATTTATGGATTTTAGACCCCCTTTAGCCAGAGCGTTAGGCTTAGGTTCTGCAAAGGCCGGCACATCGCATTGGTGGATGCAGCGTGTCACGGCAGTGGCGTTAGTGCCGTTATCATTGCCGCTCATCAGATTACTGGATTTATCTTTGAACGCCCCTTTCCGTGACACGGTGTCATGGCTCAGCCAGCCTTTCAATTCCGTGTGCATCGTCGCGTGGATATTGGCGGTGTTCTACCATGCCGCGTTAGGTTTGCAGGTGGTGATTGAAGATTATGTCGCCAACGAAGGCGCAAAAATCGTGGCGGTCTGGGCGGTCAATCTGGCCTTTTTGTTTCTGGCACTGGCGGCGTTGCTGGCAGTGTTGCGTATCATTTCAGTGGGATAAGGCATGTCTACAAGTTATAAAGTGATTGAACACGCTTACGATGTCATCGTGGTGGGCGCAGGTGGTGCAGGCTTACGGGCGACGTTTGGCATGGCGGAAAAAGGCCTGAAAACGGCCTGTCTGACTAAAGTTTTCCCGACCCGTAGCCATACGGTCGCTGCCCAAGGCGGCATCAGCGCGGCACTGGGCAATATGGGCGAAGATGATTGGCGTTTCCACATGTACGACACCGTGAAAGGCTCAGATTGGTTGGGCGACCAGGACGCGATTGAATACATGTGCCGCGAAGCGATTCCGGCAGTCATTGAATTGGAACATTACGGCGTGCCGTTTTCACGTACCGCCGAAGGCAAGATATACCAACGTGCGTTCGGCGGCATGACCACGCATTACGGCAAAGGCCAAGCGCAACGCACCTGCGCCGCCGCCGACAAAACTGGACATGCGATTTTGCACACCTTGTACCAGCAAGCCTTGAAGCATAACGCCGAATTCTTCGTGGAATACATCGCGCTGGATTTGATTATGCAGGATGGCGAATGCCGGGGCGTGTTGGCGTGGTGTCTGGATGACGGTTCTTTGCATTTGTTCAAAGGCCACCAAACCGTACTGGCGACAGGCGGTTATGGACGCAGTTATTTTTCTTGCACCTCCGCACACACCGTCACGGGTGATGGCAATGCGATGGTGCTGCGGGCCGGGTTGCCGTTGCAGGATATGGAGTTCGTCCAGTTCCACCCGACCGGGATTTACGGCTCAGGCTGTTTGATTACCGAAGGCGTGCGGGGCGAAGGCGGTTATTTGACCAATTCCGAAGGCGAGCGGTTTATGGAGCGTTACGCACCCTCGGCGAAAGATTTGGCTTCACGCGACGTGGTCAGCCGCGCCATGACGATGGAAATCAATGCCGGACGCGGGGTCGGCAAACTCAAAGATCATATTTACCTGCATATTGAGCATCTCGATCCGGCCTTGATCCACGAGCGTTTGCCGGGCATCGCCGAAACCTCAAAAATCTTCGCGGGTGTCGATGTCACAAAAGAGCCGATTCCGGTCTTGCCAACCGTGCATTACAACATGGGCGGCATCCCCACTAACTACAAAGCCGAAGTGGTGACCTTGGAAAACGGCAATCCCGACAAAGTGGTCCCTGGCCTGATGGCGATAGGCGAAGCGGCTTGCGTGTCAGTGCATGGCGCAAACCGTTTAGGTTCCAATTCCTTGCTGGATTTGATCGTGTTCGGACGTTCGGCGGCCATCCGTTGCGCCGAACTCATCACGCCCGGCATGGCGCACAAACCGCTTAATAAAAACGCTTGCGACGCGGCTTTGGCGCGGTTTGACAACATCCGCAATGCCAGCGGCAGCCGCACGACGGCAGACATCCGTTTGGATATGCAACGCACCATGCAGACCAACGCCGCCGTATTCAGGACAGCCGCCACTTTAGATGAAGGCATCGCCGCGATGGCCGCCATCAGCGCATCGTTTTCTGATGTGGGTATCAAAGACAAGTCACTGATTTGGAACACGGATTTGGTGGAAACCTTAGAGCTGGACAACTTGCTGGCGCAAGCGAATGTCACCATCAACGCCGCAGGCAACCGCAAAGAAAGTCGAGGTGGCCATGCGCGGGAAGACTTTACCAAACGCGACGATGAGAATTGGATGAAGCACACCCTGACGTGGTTAAAAGACGGCAAGGTTGAAATTGACTACCGTCCGGTGCATTTGTACACCTTATCGGATGACGTGGAAGCGATTCCACCGAAAGAAAGGGTTTACTAGACGATTGCTGGTTATTTAAAAAGACAAGGCCTTCCAGGTTTTCACAACCTGGAAGGCCTTGTCCTATACTTCATAGAGCCACTCTTCACGGCTTAAAGCCGATCCGCAGTTTTTGCCGCTTAATCCGCCACTACCCTAGAAAACCAATTGTCGGCAATATGGCCGTGCAACCCACCTAACTTGTTCTGCAAGTCATCCAAAGTGGCCCGCAATTGCAATTGTGTGGCTTCATGGGTATCTATGCTTTGCACATAAGCTTCCAGCTCAATGACGCGCTCAGGCAGGCCATCATTGTTCGGCAATTGGTTGATCGACTCAGATATTTCCAGCAAACAACGGGCGACCGAACGCGGCAAATTGTTGTCCAGCAATAAATATTTTAAGACATCATCGCCTTTAACGCGGCTACGGACATGTTGGCGGTACATCAATAAGGCGTTCAAAGCGGTCAAGATGTTCATCCAAAGAATGGTTTCATATTGGCGCAATTCGTCACTCCGCGATTCGGCCAACAGCAACGAAGCCAAATCCAAAATCCGGCTGGTCATATCCGCACGTTCAAGGTTGCGCCCCAAGCGGATAAAACGGTACGGATGGTTATGGCTCATGTAGCCCGATAACAGCCCGGTAAAACGTTGGCAGCCTTCCAAGATTTTTTTCAGGAATGCCACCCGGCTACCCCGGTTAATGACGGTTTCCAAATCATTTTTGGTGAACAAATACATTTCATTGACCTGCTCCCAGGCTTCATCCGGCAACAGTTCGCGGGTGGTGCGGATATTTTCGCGGGCGGCGGTCAATGAGGCAAACAAGGAGCTGGGATTTTTGTCATCGGTGAGCATGAAACGGATGACATTGCGTTCATTAGCGACTTTGTACGTTTCATAAAATAACGCTTCCGAACCATTAATGCGCAGTAATTGCCGCCAACCCATCTCGACGCCTTTGGGCAAATCCATTAACAAATTCATATAAACACTGACCAGCTTGGCGGTGTTTTCGGTGCGTTCTACATAACGCGCCAGCCAATAAAGGCGTTCTGCTGAACGGGATAGCATTTAGTTTCCCTCCATATTGATGATCCAAGTGTCTTTACTGCCCCCGCCTTGCGAGGAGTTGACCACCAGCGAACCCTTACGCAAAGCTACTCGAGTCAATCCGCCTGCGGTGACAAAGGTGTTTTCGCCTTGCAGGATAAAGGGGCGCAAGTCGATATGGCGCGGTTCCAATTTACCTTTGCACAAGGTCGGGGCGGTGGAAATGGCCAGCGTTGGTTGGCCAATATAATTGCGTGGGTCAGCTTGTATGATTTTACGGAATGCGGCGACTTCTTTAGCAGTGGCGTGTGGGCCGACCAACATGCCATATCCGCCCGATTCGTTGGCAGGTTTCACGACCAATTCCGCCAAATGTTCCAGTACATATTCCAGATGCTCAGGGTTACTGCACAAATAAGTTGGCACGTTCGGCAAAATGGGCTCTTCGTTCAAATAATAACGGATCATTTCTGGCACATACGCATAAACCACCTTGTCATCAGCGACACCCGCACCGGGTGCGTTCGCCAAGGCGACATTGCCCGCTTTCCAAGCCCGCATTAAGCCAGGAACGCCTAACGTGGAGTCTTTACGGAACACTTCCGGGTCAAGAAAATCATCGTCAATGCGCCGATAAATCACATCGACTTTTTCTAGCCCCTCAATGGTGCGCATGTAGACGCAATTGTCATCCTTGACCACCAAATCATTGCCTTCCACCAATTGCGCACCGATTTGTTGCGCCAAATAGGCGTGTTCAAAATACGCGGAATTATAGATGCCCGGTGTCAACACCACGATTTGCGGTTTGTCTGTTTGCACAGGCGCAATCGAAGACAACATGTCCTGCAATTGGGTGGGGTAATCGTCTATCGGCAAAATGTCGATGCCTTGCAACAATTCGGGGAATACACGCTTGGTGATGACGCGGTTTTCCAGCATATACGACACGCCGGAGGGGACACGCAAATTGTCTTCGAGAACATACATGATGCCGTTTTTATCGCGCACCAGATCAGTGCCGCAGATATTAGCCCAGACATTATGGCGCGGCTTCATGCCGACGCATTCCTTGCGGAAATTTTTCGAACTATTGATGGTTTCGCTAGGGATTTTGCCTTCTTTAATGAAGTTTTGTTCGCCGTAAACATCACTAATAAAACAATTCAAAGCAGCGAGGCGTTGTTTAAGGCCTTTTTCGATGACATGCCATTCGCGGGCGTCCATGATGCGCGGGATGATGTCGAACGGCCAGGCACGGTCAATATTGCCCTCGTCACTGTAGACGGTGAAGGTGATGCCCATTTCCATAATCGCCAATTCAGCTGCTATCTTACGCTTGTCGATGTCAGTCTTTTTCAGCGAATTGAGGTATTGGCACAAGCCATGACTGACCGGACGCGGCTGAAATTCCGAATACATCAATTCGTCGTAGGCATTCTCGGTTTTGTAGTTTTCCCAGATTGATTTCATAGCTTTTGATATAGTTATTGTTAACTTTGTAAATTCCAAAGCATGAAATATGCCACCATTTAAGTGGATAATCACGTACCAATGATAACCCTATGACGTTTGGCAAAATAATATGGCAAGCAAGTCATTTTGTTCTGGCTGCGAAAGGCCGGACTGGCACAATTGGAAAGCCAATGAAACCTAAGAAAGCTTCCGCCAAACATGCAGGCGGCTTAATTTGCACCAAAATAATGCAGACTATCCAAGATGTATTAAACTGGTGCGCTGACGTGATGCAAAATGGTAATACGATGTAAAACTAGAGAGGAAAGACCAGGAGGGACTTAAGTCGCCTGACTAACCACGCTTATTCAATGTGGCTAGTCTAAGCAACGGGGAAAGACAAAATGCTTATTTGATTTTGGCTTCTTTGTACATGACGTGCTTACGGACAACGGGATCAAATTTTTTGATCTCCATTTTTTCAGGCATGGTTTTTTTATTTTTAGTGGTGGTGTAAAAATGGCCAGTGCCTTCAGTAGAAATTAATTTGATTTTATCGCGCATGGTGTGTCCCCTTAAGCGTCAGTGCCGTTTTTACGCAAGTCCGCCAATACAGCGTCTATGCCTTTTTTGTCGATGATACGCATTCCTTTAGCAGAAACGCGCAACCGAACCCAACGGTTTTCACTTTCTACCCAAAATCTGTGGTGTTGCAGATTTGGCAGAAAACGTCTTTTAGTTCTGTTGTTTGCGTGTGATACGTTATTGCCGGTAATCGGCTTTTTTCCTGTAACTTGACAGATTCTGGTCATATTTACCTCGATGATGGGCTTTGATGCTAAATAGCCGAACTTTATACCAAAATTTCTTTCCAAGGTAAACTGCAATCTATAAAATAAGGTTTATCTGTCCGAATCAGGAAATATGAATGGCCATAAAACTAGGCATGGTGATGGATCCCATCAGCCGTATCAACATCAAAAAAGACACCAGCTTCGCAATGTTACTGGAAGCCCAAGCCAGAGGCTGGGAACTGCATTATATGGAGCTGAACGACTTGTATCTGCGTAATGGCAAGCCTTACGCCCGCACCCGCACCCTCAACGTGCAACGTGACCCTGTACAATGGCACAGTTTTATCAATGAGCAAGATATTCCTTTGGAATCCCTTGACGTAATTGTGATGCGCAAAGACCCGCCGGTAGACCAAGAATACTTGTATGCGACTTATTTGCTGGAACGGGCGGAAAATTTGGGCGCATACGTCATCAACAAACCGCAATCTTTGCGTGATGCCAACGAAAAGCTTTATACCGCCTGGTTTGCCCACTGTTGCGCCGACACTTTAGTCACCCGCGAAGCTTCCAGAATCCGTGAGTTTTTGCATGAACAGGGCGACATCATCTTAAAGCCTCTGGACGGCATGGGCGGCACGTCCATTTTCCGCTTACGTCAGGGCGACCCGAACTTCAGTGTCATCATGGAAACCATGACCCAATACGGTTGCCGCCAAGTGATGGCCCAAAAATATTTGCCGGACATTGTTCATGGCGATAAACGTATCTTAATGGTCAATGGCGAACCTGTGCCGTATTGTTTGGCAAGGATTCCGGCCCAAGGCGAAACCCGTGGCAATTTAGCGGCAGGTGGACATGGCGAAGGCCGCCCGTTAACAGAGCGCGACCGCTGGATAGCGGCACAAGTCGGGCCGACCCTCAAGGAAAAAGGCTTGGTGTTCGTCGGCCTGGATGTGATTGGTGATTGCCTGACCGAAATCAATGTCACCAGCCCCACCTGCGTACAAGAACTGGACAAACAGTTTGGCATCAATATTTCTGCGCAATTGCTGGATCACATCGCGGCAACGTTGCAATAATGGCAAAAAAGGCGATTTTCCATCCCAGCAGCCACGTTTCCGATAAGGATGCGTTATTGATCGCCCTGTTTGTGGCGACGGTGATCCATATCGTTGTCATGCTGGGTGTCAATTTCACCGCCCCCGAACCTGAAAAATTTAACCGCTCCATTGATGTCACGCTAGTTAACACACCAGCTAAAAAAGCCCCGACTGCCGCCAAATTTTTAGCGCCAGAACACCAGATAGGTGGAGGGGAAGCCGTGAAACAAGCCACGCCACCCCGGCAACAATTGCCTAGCTTGGGCGAGAGCGAGCACAAAATCATTAAAAAACCATCAGAAACCGAACATAAACCCAAATCAACCGAAAAGATCATCACGCAAAAAACCGCGCCGACCCAAACACAAACGCAACATAAAGCCGAAGATGGCGACAGCGTAGAACAACGCCCCCGTTTGACAGCCGAATCATTACGCAGCCAATTGGCGGAACTGGGCACCGAAATCCGCTTAAGCCAACAAAGCTCCGATAACAGTAAAATCAAAACAGTCAGCCAAGTCAGCACACACCAATTTATTGCCGCACAATACCAAAAAGACTGGGAAAGCAAAGTCGAACGGATCGGCAATATGAATTACCCGGAAGTGGCCGCCAAGAAAAACTTTGCCGGGCAATTGACCATGGAAGTGGGGGTCAGGGCTGACGGTAGCCTTGACCACATCACCATTACCCGTTCTTCAGGACACCCGGCCTTGGACGAAGCCGCCAAAAATATCGTCAAAATGAGCGCGCCATTTGCACCCTTCCCTACTGATCTGTTAAAAGAAGTTAAAGTATTGCTGATAGCGCGGGTATGGAAATTCTCTGACCAATCCGGCATGAGCGCACATTAAATATTGCCAACGCAAACCCTCTTTTAAATAAAAAGCCGTATGAATGAACCGACCTATTTAAGCAACCAATTTATCATTGCCATGCCCGGCTTGGCTGACCCGATTTTTTTCCACACGGTCACCTATTTGTGCCAACACAATAAAGAAGGTGCTTTGGGCATCGTCATCAACCGTTCCACCGATATGAAATTGGGCGACATTTTTAAACAAATGAATATCCAATTCACATCCCTGATTGCCGCCGAAGCGCCAGTGTTTGCCGGAGGGCCGGTACAACAGGAGCGCGGCTTTGTTTTGCATACATCAGGCGGTGATTGGCATGCCTCCTTACCTATTTCGGATGCTATTTCCCTGACCACATCACGCGATGTCTTGGAAGCGATTGCCGTTGGCGAAGGCCCCGAACACTTTTTGGTCGCTTTAGGCTATGCAGGCTGGGGGGAAGGCCAACTGGAAAAAGAGATGATCGCCAACGCTTGGCTGAACACACCTTACGGGCAAGAAGTGCTGTTTGACACGCCGATAGACCAACGCTGGAGAGCCGCCGCCGGACAGATAGGCATAGACATCAATAAACTGACCACGATGGCCGGACATGGCTAAAACCGACCCGTTAGCCACCAACACAAGCAATGACACATTCCTGGGCTTTGATTTTGGCAACAAAAAAATTGGCATCGCCGTAGGCCAAGCCACAACCGGAACCGCAAGCCCCCTGCAAACCTTGCGCTCCCCTAACCAAGCCCCTGATTGGCAAGGTATCGCCAAATTGATCAACGAATGGCAACCTGTGGGTCTAGTGGTGGGCATTTCCCGGCAAGCCGATGGCTCGGACAACCCGATCACCCCCCGCATGTTAAAATTTTGCCGCCAATTGGAAGGGCGCTTCCGCTTGCCGGTCTACCAGCAAGACGAAAGCTTTTCGACCTTTGAAGCCAAGCAATTGCTGTTCGATGACATCCATGTCAACGCGTCCAAACTCTGGGCCGTCCAAGACCAATTGGCCGCGCAACTTATCCTGCAAAGCTGGCTTAACGATTTCACCAAAAGGACACTCTAGTGTTAGATATCAACACCCTGCTCGACAACCTTGAAACTGATTTAAGGCGCGTTTGCCACGACCGCCAACTGCACCAACCTTTAATGATAGGCATACATACGGGCGGGGTTTGGGTCGCGCAACTCATGCACCAACGCTTAAAGCTAGATGAACCGCTGGGCTTGTTGGACATTTCCTTTTACCGCGATGACTTTTCCCAAATTGGTGTCCACCCGAATGTCAAACCTAGCCAATTGCCGCACAGCATCGAAGGCCGCGACATTATCTTGATTGACGATGTGTTTTACACCGGACGGACCATCCGCGCCGCACTCAACGAAATTTTTGATTATGGCAGGCCGAACCGGGTCATTCTCGGCGTATTGCTGGAGCGCGACGGCAAACAAATTCCGCTCGCCCCCGATTGCGTCGGCGAAAGGGTCAGTTTGCAGGCAAACCAACGCATCAAACTCACCGGCCCTGAACCTTTAACTATCCAAATTGACACCACCGCTAGCCATGACTGATAACTTGCAATTAAACGCGGAAGGGAAACTCAAACATTTTCTGACCATTGATGGCTTAAGCAAAGCGCTGTTGACGGAAATACTCGACACTGCCGAATCCTTTGTCGGCGTGACCGACCAACAAATCAAAAAAGTCCCGTTACTGCGCGGCAAAACTATCGTCAACCTGTTTTTTGAAAACAGCACCCGCACCCGGACAACCTTTGAACTGGCCGCCAAACGCCTGTCCGCCGATGTTCTGAGCATGAGTATTGCCACCTCATCAACGTCCAAAGGCGAAAGCTTGCTGGACACCATCCGCAACCTGGAAGCGATGTTTGTGGATATGTTTGTGGTCCGCCACGCCATCAGCGGTGCGGCGCACTTTATCGCCCAACACACCGCGCCGCATATCAGCGTCATCAATGCCGGGGACGGCCAACACGCGCACCCGACCCAAGCCATGCTGGATATGTTCACAATCCGGCAAATCAAAAAAGACTTCGCCCCGCTCCGCGTGGCGATTATTGGCGATATTTTGCATTCACGCGTGGCCCGCTCACAAATCCAAGCACTGAACACGCTAGGCGCTGCGGAAGTTCGGGTCATTGCACCCAAAACCTTACTGCCCGCCCATGTCGAAACTCTAGGGGTTACGGTCTCGCACAACCTGACCGAAGGCTTGCAGGACATTGACGTAGTGATTATGTTGCGCCTGCAAAAAGAGCGCATGACTTCGGCGTTGTTGCCTAGCGAAAGCGAATATTTCAAATGTTTCGGCCTGACCGAGCGCAAACTGAAAATCGCCAAACCTGATGCCATTGTCATGCACCCAGGCCCCATCAACCGAGGCGTGGAAATTGATTCCAAAGTCGCCGATGGCCCGCAATCGGTTATCCTCAAACAAGTCAGCAATGGCATTGCCGTGCGCATGGCGATCATGTCCATGGCCATGCAACCCCACGGAGTTTCCTGATGAGCCACATCCACATCAAACACGGACGGATCATTGACCCTGCCAATGATATTGACCGCATCGGCTCGGTGTACATCAGCCATGGCAAAATTGCCTCCGTCACCGACGAACCCGAAAGCTTTAACGCCGATAAGGTCATAGACGCGAGCGGCCAAATCGTTTGCCCTGGCTTCATCGACTTAAGCGTGCGTTTGCGCGAACCCGGACAAAGCCGTAAAGCCACCTTCAAAAGCGAAACCCGGGCCGCCGCCAGTGCCGGGATCACCACCATGTGCCTACAACCGGACACCAAGCCCGTGATAGACACGGCGGCGGTGGCTGAATTGGTCAAGGAACTCGCAGAAAAAGCCAACTACCCGCAAATTTACCCGATTGCAGCATTGACGCAGAAATTAGAAGGCAATGAGTTAAGCTCAATGTTGTCACTGAAAGAAGCGGGCTGCATCGCCGTCGGCAACGCTAACCAACCCATCCGTAACCTGCTGATTTTAAGACGGGCGATGGAATACGCCGCCAGCCATGATTTGCTGCTGATGTTCCGCCCGAATGATTTTTGGTTAGGCAATAATGGCTGTGCGCATGAGGGCGCGGTTGCCACCCGCTACGGCTTGCCCAGCATCCCTGAAGCCGCCGAAACGATTGCGCTGGATCAATGCTTGGAATTGGCCGAACTGACCCGCTGCCGCGTCCATTTTGGCCAGCTCAGTTGTAAACGCTCCGTGATAAAAATCCATCAGGCCACCAAATACGGCCTGAATGTGAGTTGCGACGTGGCTATCCATCAATTGCATCTGACCGAAAACGACATCAAGCCTTTTGATAGTGCTTATCATGTCCTGCCACCCTTGCGCAGCGAAGCCGACAAGCAATATCTCCGGCAAGGTTTGGCAAGCGGCACGATCAACAGCATTTGTTCAGACCATCAACCCCATGATGTAGATGCAAAACTAGGCGCGTTTCCCGAAACCGAACCCGGCGTATCATCATTGGAAACCTTGTTGCCGTTAATGCTGAAATTGGTCGCCCAACATGCCATTACCCTAGAGCAAGGCATTGCCGCCTTAAGCCTGGAGCCAGCCCGTATCCTCAAGCGGCCCTTAGGCGCACTGACACCGGGATTGGCTGCCGACATTTGCATTTTTGATCCAGAACAAGATTGGCAAGTAAACAGTAAAAATTGGCTCAGCAAAGGCATCAACACGCCTTTTTGGGGCCAATCATTTAAAGGCCGGGTGACACATACACTACAGGCGGGCAAGCTGATTTTCTGCCGCACCTCCCAAACGTGACACAGCGTCCAAGCAAGACACGCATTTTACTTTTGTAGATTAATGGAAATCTGCCCGCACTTTTTACGAGGCTTTTTATGTTACGTTGGCTAAAACGTATCGCCATCACCTTTTTCATAACCTTAGCTTTGTTGGCGGCTTTTCTCCGCTTTCAAGGCGGGCAATATCTTGCCGCTTATTCTGGTGCGGGCTTTGCCAAAAGCTTGCCTAATCCCAACCCTATCAACCAAAGCCCAAATTGTGAAAGTGGTGCTATCAGTGTGCTGAGTTATAACGTCATGTATGGTTCGGCGTTTATCGAAGCCATGGCCGCACGGTTTAAGGGCGGAAAAACGGGTGTCAACGAACTGCCGTGGTCGGTCAGGCTACCGGAAATCCGGGCACGGATTGCCAGCTACGCACCGGATTTGATGGGTTTGCAAGAAATGGGGGAAGATGCCGACATCGCCGCGATTGTGCCTTTAACGGAGTATTCCTTGGTCACTTACCATCTAGGCGGTTTGCAGTACGGGGATGCGGCCTTATTGTATAAAACGGCCCGCTTTGAACAACTCGACTCAGGGCAATTGTGGCTGGGCAATAATCCTGAATTGCCCTTGTCTTTAGGCTTTAAGAAACTGTCAATGATCCGTTATGTGAATTGGGCGTTATTGCGTGACAAAACCAATGGTTTTACCTTTTTGTTTGCGAACACCCATTTTGATAACGCCCGTGTCAACAAAGAACCTAGCGCGACTTTGTTTCGGGAGCGTGTTGCTAGCCTTGCCAGACAGATGCCAGTCATTGTCACAGGCGACTTTAACACGACCGCTAAAGATGAACGCTACCGACGTTTTACAGGGTCTGATTTGCAGCCGCCGCTGCTGGAGAATAGCTATGCCTTGGCCCATGCCCCGACGGTTGACAAGGCCTTGCATCCTGAACAACGCATAGACCATATTTTGGCTGGCAGCCCTTGTAAAATGGAAGCGGAAGCCTGGTCGATCGACCCGCGCCCCTTAGCCAATGGCCAGCCAATGTCCGACCATGACCCAGTGCTTGCTACGCTGAAATTTTTCAACCCTTTCTTAACCAACAACTAATTACAGGCTGTTCAGTCCTGTTCGTTCTGTTCTTGGAATAGCCAGTGGGACATTTTCTGGGCTTTGGTTTGCAAATAGCCCAGATTGTCAACATTGGCTTTGACTTCAATGGGAATTCGCCCCGTGATACTAATCCCCAGCTTTTTTAAGCCGTCGATTTTCTTAGGGTTATTGGTAATGAGCGAAATCGAGTTGATATTTAAACTGCCCAAGATGAGTGCGGCAATACTATATTCCCGCTCATCGGCCTGATACCCCAAATGCAGGTTAGCATCCACGGTGTCCATGCCTTGATCTTGCAGATTGTAGGCCTGAAGTTTTTTGAGCAAACCTATCCCCCGCCCTTCTTGGCGTAAATAAACCAGCACCCCCCTTTCGGCCTCGTCTATCAATTGTAAGGCCATGTCCAATTGCTCCCCACAATCACAACGCCTTGAGCCCAACACGTCCCCCGTGAAACATTCGGAATGGATGCGTACCGGGACGTTATCTTGATGCGCCACATCACCTTTGACTAAGGCAATATGTTCTTTATTATCAATGGAGTTGCGGTAGTAATGCAGGATAAATTCGCCGTGCCGGGTTGGTATAGGGGTTTGTACTAAGTCTTCTAAAAGTGGTTTCACGTCAATCACTGATCAAAAATTCAAAATAATCTCCCCACTTGCAAAAAATGGCCGTGGAGCTTGGGTTGTTTATGCTTATTTTACCTGACCAACGCACGCCCGGTGCATAAATCCCGCGAATCCTAAAAAAATCTATTCCCTAGTGCCCCTGTAGGAAAATTTTTTTGACACCACTGTATTTTAAGAAATTGATTTTAAACAAAAAATATAAAAAACGCCGTCAGTTTTAAAAATCCGTTCAGCAACCGTTTAGGTAACGGGTATATATTCCAAACCCAAGCGAGTTCCTGGCAATTTGCAAGTTTGACAAAACATAGCTTGTATATTTATTGTCCTACTATACAGCCACCCACAAAATGGCAAAAAGCTTTATTTAAATATGTAAAAACTGGTTTTTTCTTTAAAACACAAGCTAAATACCGCTTTATTTATAATGTATTAGGCCTTTAATGGCAATACTTGCGGGTGTATTGGGAAGAAAGTGCGCCAGACAAGCCCAACATAACTGTACAAGACATAACAAACCGGGCTGTAAATTAAAATTTGTTCATGTTTTGTAAAACTATATGTTGACGAAAATTAAAGTTATTGTTAATGTATTGCCAACCGATAAGTAAACATACTGGTTCAATTAAATTAACAATAGCATGGCAGAACATCTCGCTTTTGTGATTTTTGAGCTAAAAAAAAAGGGCATCTGCGGCTGATTGATTTTTGGTCTGCTTCATTCATAAAGCAAATGCTTGGACATATATTTAAGACCCCCTGTTTGAGAGGAATGGTTGATATGGCTTATTTAACTGAACATTTGTCAAGACAAGATCACAATGCCGTCAACGCCAAGTTGGATGCTGTGGTGCATAAACCGATCAGCCAGGGAGCAGGTTCTTCCCAGCTAAGCAATGAACATTGCAATTTTGAGATAGCGCGTCGACTGAATGAAGAAAAGGCCAATTTGATAAACGCCCTTTCCCAATACCCGGTCACAGCTCTACTACTGCTCAATAAGCATGAAAAAATGGCTGATATTGCTGAACAAGACGATGAAATGTCGCTGGCTTCTGATTTGTCATCGGCTTTGGGTGAAATCAAAAGATGTTATTCGAATGCCATGCAGGCTTTTTCAGACCCCAAATTAGCAGCAGGTGATTACACCGCTTGTAAGAATGACTTAGCCTTGGCATTACGGGCATTTCCTTACTCATTTGAAGAACTGAACAAAATATCCGAAGTCATTGTTTTGGCTTATAAGTTTCGCGGCTTTGCCGACCAGTTCCCTTTAGAAGGCACGGCCAAGCAATTGGATTTGCTAAAAAAACGATTGGAATCCAGAAAACGTGGAAATAACGGCATTGTCAGCATGGCCAGCTTATTCAGAAGCTTGGATGTTTTTGATTATGACGAAGCGTTTTTATTGTTGCCTGCCCAAGAAATGCACGGCCATCTGTTGGACATCGTGGTGGCCGAAAACCGTTGGTTAGCCGCCCGTCAGCAATTGGCGGAAGCCAACAATAAATTGGTGCTGTTTATTGCCAACCAATATAAAGCAGGATTTCTTGATTTTGAGGATTTGGTACAAGAAGGGCAAACCGGATTATTGAAAGCTGTTGACCGTTTTGACTATCGCCTGGGCTTCCAATTTTCAACCTATGCCGGTTATTGGATCAGGCAAGCCATATCACGGTCTTTGTCCAGATGTGAACGATTGGTGCGGGTACCTTGCGGGCAAGTGGCCAACATTAACCGGGTGTTCCGGGCGAAGAATGAATTGATGGCACGTACAGGGCTTGAGCCTTCCGTAAAAGAGCTGTCCGAACACACTAAGCTGTCCCATGATGACATCAATATGATTTTGTCGATTTCTCAAACGGTCATGGCTTTAGAAGGCAATGATGATGACGAGGAAGCTTTCGCCCCCATTGATTTCATTGAGCAACAAATTTTCAGCCCCGCTTTTAATGATATAGCCGAATCTGATCTTGAAAAGCTGCTTGACTGTGCCATCGAGTCTTTAAATACCCGTGAAGCCAAGGTTATTTGCAATCATTTTGGAGTCGATACGGATAAGGAACAAACCTTGCAGGAAATTGGTATGGAGTTGAATCTGACCCGTGAACGTGTCAGACAAATCCAGGTGATAGCACTCAATAAAATCAAAATGAATTTTGGTCAGCAATTGATGTGTTTTTTGTGAAACATCGCTAGCTAAAGGTGTTGCAAGGCCTATTGCAGTAAACGTGTTTGCTTGGCAAGCCGCCCAAATTCCATGAAACGGGTGAAATCGGTATAAGCAAAGACATTTGGCGGTAAAGGTGATTTAATTGATTTGAGGCCAGCATTTCCACTGGCTGACGACAATCAAGTAAATGCACCAAGGCGGCGTGGAGGCGTCGGGTTTTGAATGGCGATTGGTATCGTAACAAACAAACGTCTAACAGATGGCCTGATAAAGGCCAGGAGAAAATAAAATGAAAAAATATATCTTAAATGCACTGCTTTGGGGCGTCGTGCTCACCGGTGCATTTTTAATCTACAACCGCGTCAACACCGCGCCGCCTATACAAGACACCTTGGCATATTCGGATTTCATCACCAAAGTTAAGAACCGTTTAGTTGACCGTGTTGAGGTAAATGGTCAATTGATCAAAATTCGCACAACCGATGGGCAAAACTATGAAACCTTCAACCCAGGTGACCCACATCTAATAGACGACTTGCTGGATGCCAACATCCAAATACGGACAACACCACCGCCCCAGCAGTCTTTGTTCATGCAGATATTCATTTCTTGGTTCCCTATGCTGTTGTTGATCGCAGTGTGGATCATTTATATGCGTAGGATGCAAGGCTCTGGCATGGGCGGCAACACCTTCGGTAAAAGCAAAGCCAAAATGCTCGAAGAAGATAAGTTGACCGTGACATTTAATGATGTCGCGGGTTGCGAAGAAGCCAAAGAAGAAGTGTCTGAGCTGGTGGATTTTTTGTCTGACCCACAAAAGTTCCAAAAACTGGGCGGCAAAATACCCCGTGGCATCTTGATGGTAGGCCCTCCAGGTACTGGTAAGACGTTGATTGCCCGTGCCATTGCAGGTGAGGCAGGCGTTAAGTTCTTCACCATCTCAGGTTCTGATTTTGTCGAAATGTTTGTGGGTGTCGGTGCGTCCAGGGTGCGGGATATGTTTGCCCAAGCTAAAGAACACGCCCCTTGCATTATTTTTATCGACGAAATTGATGCCGTAGGCCGCCAACGCGGTGGAGCAGGCATGGGCGGCGGCAACGACGAACGTGAGCAAACCTTAAACCAATTATTGGTGGAAATGGACGGCTTTAACGGTAACGAAGGCGTGATTGTCATTGCAGCGACCAACCGCGCCGACATTTTGGATAAAGCCTTATTACGCCCAGGCCGTTTTGACCGCCAAGTGAATGTCGGCTTGCCGGATGTCCGTGGACGTGAGCAAATCCTTAACGTGCATATCAAAAAAGTCCCAGTTGCGGCTGATGTTGAATTGAAATACATCGCCCGTGGCACACCAGGATTTTCTGGGGCCGAACTTGCCAACGTCATTAATGAAGCAGCTTTATTTGCGGCCCGCGCCAATAAAAAAGAAGTGACCATGAATGATCTTGAGAAAGCCAAAGACAAGATTTTGATGGGTGCAGAAAAACGCACCATGGTAATGAGCGAAGATGACAAGCTGTTGACCGCGTATCACGAAGCCGGCCATTGCATCGTCGGCCAATTGTCACCCGACCATGACCCTGTGTACAAAGTCAGCATCATGCCCCGTGGCCGTGCTTTAGGCATCACGATGTTCTTGCCTGAACAAGACCAATACAGTGCCAGTAAACGTAAATTGGAAAGTCAAATCGCCAGTTTGTTTGGCGGACGGATTGCCGAACTGATGATCTACGGCGGCGACCGTGTCACAACAGGCGCATCCAATGACATCGAACGCGCCACTGAATTGGCACGGAACATGGTCAAACGTTGGGGCTTTTCCGAAAAAATGGGGCCATTGGTTTATGGCGAAGAGCAAGGCCAGCCATTTATGGGCTACCAAACCCAAGGCAGTTCTTTCTCAGGCCAAGTTGCCCAGCAGATTGACGAAGAAATCCGTGCAGTCATAGACCGCAATTACCAACGCGCCGAAACCTTATTGCAAGAAAACATCAGTATCTTGCACAAAATGGCCGATGCGTTAATGAAATGGGAAACCATTGATAAAGACCAGATTGACTCTTTGATGGCAGGCAAAGACCCTGAGCCTCCCAAAGAAGACAGCGATCTGTTCAGTAAACCGAATATCAGCAAGCAGGAAAAAGTTGACACCACTAAACCCGTCAACAAAATCAACATCAACAAAAATAAACCTGCCAGACAAGTTTGAGGTGCGCTCATTATAGAGGGGGCTTAGGCCCCCTTTTTTTTGCCCGGAGTTTTTGCAATTTTGCCCGGACTGACAGTAACGCCTTAAGAAAAAGCGATAACGTTTAGTAATTACTGCTGTAATTGCATAAAGCCAGTGAAGGCGATATTATCGTGAGCTTTTACAGACCAACATAATATCCATATAGCAATTTGCTTCAACGCACTGCGGTATTTGCCAATGCCTTTTTGCCATGTATTTTATGGCATGTTATCAGTGGACATAGTCTTTTCTGGCATCAGGCAGTGCTTGACGTTCCTTGATGCGTTTCGGATATAGAAAAATAACATGATAAACCCAAGACAAAAATCAAATGGCACTTCAAAATCCTCATCGACCTGCCCCAAATGCGATTCTCAGGAATATCGCCGGACGACCTTCCGTTCCAATGACCCTTTTTTGACCCGGACATTTTACAAGGCGTATCGGTGCCGGAAATGCCGTTACCGGTTTTTTTTGATCAATACCCTTACTGTCACCTGGAGTTCGATTATTGCCGGGCTTTCAGTGCTATTTTTTATCGCGTGGGTGGCCCAGCAATTCGCTGAACCTGAATTGTCGGCACGTGATGTTGCCGCTTACGAACGGGCAATGGAGCGGGCAAAAAACGGCGAAGGCCCCGCCGAACTGCAAGTTGGCATGATGCTCAGCGAAGGCCGTGGTGTTTTCAAAAACGACAAGGAAGCTGCGGAATGGTTTAAAAAAGGCGCGCAGCACGGCCATCTCGAAGCGCAATACCAATACGGAAACGCCCTTTTTAAAGGGGTGGGCGTGTTGCAAAATTATAAAGACGCGATCTTTTGGATTGAAAAAGCAGCCCGTGCCGGCCATGAAAAAGCCCAATATGATTTAGGCAATATTTACCGCTACAAATCTGGCGTAGAAAATGATGACAAACGCGCCTACCTCTGGTTTACCTTGGCGGCCGGACAAGGTTCGGTAGAGGCGGCCATAGCCCGTGACCAAGTGGAAGGCCGACTCAGGCCAGAAGAAATTGCTGCCTTACAAGAAGAAGCTGGCCGGATCATTAAAGAGTCGAAATAGCCGCTTGTTGGTTGTGACCACCCTTTCCTTCCCCTCAAAAAACAAAGCCATTTTCGGCTATTTCTTCCATGTATAGCGGCATTATGCCTAAACGGCTTCATACGTATCTTTATACCCAAGTCATCGTGGCGATCGTGCTGGGGATTGCATTAGGGCATTTTTTTCCGGAGATGGGTATCCACATGAAACCATTGGGCGATGGTTTTGTGAAGCTGGTCAAAATGCTGATTGCCCCCATCATTTTCTGTACGGTGGTCGCAGGCATAGCCGGCATGCAAAGCATGGGGCGATTGGGGCGGGTTGGTGCCAAAGTCTTGTTATATTTCGAAGTAGTCAGCACCCTGGCTTTGCTGATAGGTCTATTGGTTGTACATATTGCCCAACCCGGCGCAGGTATGGGGATTAATGTCCATACCTTGGATGTGCAGGGTATTAAGGGCTATACAGATGCCGCCAAAAACCATAGCTTTGTCAGTTTTTTGCTGAATATCATCCCGGCTAGCATGGCCGATGCGTTTGCCAAAGGCGACATTTTACAAGTCTTGCTGGTTGCCGTGCTGTTTGGCCTTTCCCTAGGCGGCTTAGGGGATAAGGGCCGGGATATGTTGGCGTTTATCAACAAGGCGTCGGATGTCCTGTTCGGAATGGTCGAAATCGTTATGAAACTTGCACCGATTGGCGCATTTGGGGCAATGGCCTTTACTATTGGCCAGTATGGCTTGGATTCGCTGGCAGCGTTAGCAAAATTGATGGGGTGTTTTTATCTGACTTGCCTGATTTTTGTGTTTGGGGTTTTAGGGATGATTGCAAGATGGTGCGGATTTAGCTTGGTCAGATTTGTTTTTTATATTAAGGACGAGCTTTTTATCGTGCTTGGCACGTCATCTTCCGAATCCGTGTTGCCCCGAATTATGAAGAAACTGGAGCGATTGGGGTGTTCCAAATCCATGGTGGGTTTGGTGATCCCCACCGGGTATTCGTTTAATTTGGACGGCACGTCCATATACCTGACTATGGCCGCCATCTTTATTGCCCAAGCGACTAACACGCCAATGTCATTTTCCCAAGAATTGACTTTGTTGGGTGTGTTGCTGCTGACATCTAAAGGTGCGGCCGGCGTGACCGGCAGTGGCTTCATCACCTTGGCGGCCACTTTATCGGCAGTGCCCACCATTCCCGTGGAAGGTCTGGCGTTAATTTTAGGTATTGACCGCTTTATGTCCGAAGCCAGGGCATTGACCAACTTGGTCGGCAATGGTGTCGCGACCATTGTGTCGGCGGGCTGGGAAAACGAATTGGATAGGGAAAAGCTTGCCGCTGAACTGCATCAACGCTGAAAACCACCTACTCTTTTCCGGGCAAAAAAGGTACAAACACGACATTTTCGAGGTATTCAACCCTGTAGTTGAGGGTAGTGCGGGTGATGCATTGCAAAGTTTGTTGCCCTCCAGCATCACCAACAGGCATGACCAGCACACCGCCAACCGCCAGTTGTTGGAGCAAATCTTCCGGCACTTCAGGCGCCGCAGCGGCAACCAGGATGCCATCAAAAGGCGCGTAATCGGCCCAACCAAAATGCCCGTCGCCATAAAAATAATTGATGTTTTTGATTTTTAAATCCCACAACGTTTCCTTGGCTTTTTTTTGTAAGGCAAGAATCCTTTCCACCGTGTACACGTGATCTGCCAGTTGAGCCAGAATGGCTGTCTGATAACCGCACCCCGTGCCAATTTCCAACACTTTGTTTAACTTGCCGTGTGCCAACAGCAGTTCAGTCATTTTGGCGACAATATAAGGCTGGGAAATGGTTTGGTTGTAACCTATCGGCAGTGCGGTGTCTTCATAAGCCCGGCTTGCCAGGGCTTCATCCATAAACACATGCCGTGGCGTTTCACGCATGACTTCCAGCACACTAGCATTAGCAATCCCTTGTTCGGCCAGACGTTGCACCATACGCTTGCGCGTCCGTGGTGATGTCATCCCAATCCCTTGCACATCTAAACTCATCGCTAAAACTCCTGAGGTAGCCATGTTTTTAAGGTATTGACCCTTTCATACCAGGTCAGGTCAAGCTGTAAAGGCGTTACAGACACAAACCCTTCTGCAACTGCATAAAAATCAGTCCCGGGGCCCGCATCTTGCTCGCCACCTGGCGGGCCCACCCAATAAATGGTGCGGCCACGGGGGTCTTGGCTTTTGATGACAGGTTCTGATTTATGCCGCTGCCCTAAACGGGTGGCCTGATAGCCTTTTATCGCGGCAATGGGCACATCGGGCACATTCACGTTAAGGATTGTGTCTTTAGGCAAGGGTTGTGCGAGCAGTTGCTGAAACAAGGTGACAGCCACATGGGCGGCTGTTTGAAAATGGCGAGGATTGCTGCCAACCAGAGAAATGGCCACGGCAGGCAAGCCTAAAAAACGCCCCTCAGTCGCCGCAGCAACCGTGCCCGAATAAAGCACGTCATCACCCAGATTAGAGCCGTGGTTAATCCCTGCAAACACCATGTCCGGTTCGTTTTCAAGCAAGCCAGTAATCGCTAGGTGGACGCAATCAGTCGGAGTACCATCAACCTTGATAAAGCCATTGTGTGCAGGATATGCCCGTAAAGGCATTTCTAAAGTCAAAGAATTGCTGGCCGCGCTCCGGTTCCTGTCTGGCGCAACCACGGATATATCGGCGTATTTACGCAGTGCATCCGCCAATTCTGTCAGCCCTTCAGCCAAATAGCCGTCATCATTACTTAACAAAATGTGCATTACCTATCGCCCTGATCTGGAATAGCCTATAAAATCAGCCATATTAGCAACTAAACCCAACAAAATCAGCTTTCGTGACAAAAAAACTTACTAAAGAAGACCGTGACTTATTTCGCCAAACGATTGGCGAGGTCAATTCGGTAAAAAATGATAAAGCCCACCATACTGGGCTGAAAAAGCCCAAGCCGTTCCCAATCTCCCGAAATACACACACTGATGGTGACTGGCCTTTAGTGGCCAATTCAGAAATCCCTATTGTTGGGGCGGAGGATGAAATAAGCTTTGCCAATCAAGAGATTGATAAAAAGTTGCTCATAAAATTACGGCAGGGACAGATTAGCCCAGACGCAGAAATTGATTTACATGGTTTGAGCAGTATTGAAGCGAAACGCGAGTTGCTTGATTTTTTGCATGAGTGCATCAAGTCTGGTTGCCATTGTGTGCATGTCGTCCATGGAAAAGGCTACCGCTCTTCTGAAAACCATCCGATCTTAAAAAACAACATCAATCTATGGCTAAGGCAACATCAACATGTGAGGGCATTTTGCTCGGCAATCCCCAGGGATGGCGGCGCAGGTGCGGTCTATGTTTTATTGCGCCGGGCATGAACTGAATGGCAGGCATAAAAAAGGCCGCATAATGCGGCCTTTTTACGTCAGGCAAAAAATCAGGCGTTTTTACGTTGACGTGCCATTAAGCCAATCAGGCCGACTGCCAATAGAGCCAAAGGGCCAGGAGCAGGAACCGTAGTGACCAAACCTTGTGACTGGATTAATGAATTAACATCACCTACAGTTGCCCAGTTGTGGATCGCAACTGCCGTTCCAGTCGACCAGCCTTGAGCGTTCGCTACATAGGTGGAAACTTGGGCATTAAACGCCGCTGCGGTAAATGAGCCAACATCAGAGCCGCTTGCAACGATGGCCGCCCCGTAAACGACTGACCAAATGGCAGCTTGAATTGTCCCCGAAAAGAAAGCTTTAGCCGTTGGAGTGGGAAATGACGTATATGCAAGCTCCCGGTTTCCATAAGAGACCAACGCGAGAACGTCATGAATTTGAGCGGTTGACAAAGTAGCAGAAGCCGCTTGGGTAGCCCCTGAGCTGTTGGTTGTCAGGAAACCTGTCGTATAAGTATAATTGACATTGCCCACATTAATGCCATGGAAAAGGTCAACACACCACGCCCCAACCACACCTTTTTCTTGTGTATTCAGTAATAGCTGTCCTGCACCACCCACTCCTATGTTCATGTTAGCTACGGTACTAGTGATGGAGAAAGCGAAAGGAGTACCAGAAGGCAGGCTAACGTTAGTGATGGTGAGTGATTGCGCGTTTGTCTGGGAAGCGAATGAAAACAGCAACATAAACAACCCTAAAGTTGCAAAATAGGTTTTTTTAATGGATGGCATTGTTAGTGTCCTTTAAGAAAGTGAATGATCTGAAAAATATTAAATCGCAACAGTAAAAATCAAAATCTCTTTATTGTTAAATATTTACGATTAAACTAGCATTAAACATGCCAACTAAATTTATATATTTGCAATTTAACAAGTTATAAAGATAGCGATTAATTTAAATATTTTTTTGTAAAAACAATTGACAACTGTTGGAGGGTCAACTCGCTGTTTTTTATGTATCAAATCGCTTTTGATACCCAAAATAATACAAATATAACCATTTTTGTCAGTTTCACTGTTAAAAAATCTGACATGGGTGTGAGGCGGTATTTTTGACTATTTTATTGGGCACATTTAGCGGCAATAAATGAGTTAACAACAATTTCATGGCACACAAAAAAACCATTAATACTATGTTTTCCGATAAAATTTCAAAAATTTTATACCGTTAGGACTTTCGCTGACCTGAAAGGATTAGTGTATGTTATGCCTCATGATAACA
>CAYUQV010000013.1:0-66693 GCA_964446885.1 uncultured Methylocucumis sp. | reverse complement strand
GTGGCTTGGCGTTGTGAGTCGTTGAAGTAAGCGGGGACGGTGATGACCGCTTCGGTGACTTCTTCACCTAGGTAGGCTTCCGCGTCTTTTTTCATTTTCATCAGGACGCGGGCGGAAATTTCCGGTGCGGCCATTTTTTTGCCGTGGACTTCAACCCAAGCATCGCCATTGGTGGCTTCGATAATTTTGTAAGGCACCATGTTGATGTCTTTTTGTACGACATCATCTTTAAAACGGCGGCCTATCAAGCGTTTGATCGCAAATAGGGTGTTTTTGGGGTTAGTGACCGCTTGGCGTTTTGCCGATTGGCCGACCAGCACTTCGTCATCATTGCTGAATGCGATGATGGATGGCGTGGTGCGTGCGCCTTCACTGTTTTCGATTACTTTAGCCACACCGTTTTCGAGGACGGCCACACAGGAATTGGTTGTTCCTAAATCTATGCCAATTATTTTAGCCATTGAATGCTTCTCCAGACTTGAATATAAAAAATGTTTGTTGTTATGTACGATATAAGGCTGTTTTTGATGATTTCAAGCCCGTATCAATCGGCTGCTTTCGCGACGACTACCATCGCAGGACGCAGCAAACGTCCGTTAAGCAAATAGCCTTTTTGGAAGACGTTGACAACGGTGTTCGGCGCAGCGCCTTCGACCACTTGCATGACCATGGCTTGGTGGTGTTCGGCGTTGAACGGTTCGCCGACCGGGTTGATAGTCACGACATTAAATTTCGCAAAAGCGGCTTCGAATTGTTTGATGGTCAATTCGCTGCCTTCGCGGAATTTTTTCACTTCTTCATGATCGCCAGTCGCCGCTTGCAGGCCTAGCTCTAAGCTGTCCAACACGGGCAACAATTCCTTGGCGAAATTGGTCAGGGCAAATTTATGCGCGTCTTCCAGATCCTTTTGGGTGCGGCGTTTGAGGTTTTCCATTTCTGCTTGGATGCGCACCGCTTTGTCCCAGTTTTCATGGGCTTTTTGTTTGGCTTCTTCCAGTTCTTTTTTAAGTTCTTCTAACGTGTATTCGTGTTCGCCAATTTCCTTATCGGTTTCGTCATTGGATACAACCGCTTCTTCAATGACCGCTTCCGGTGTGGTTTCCGTTTCAGCCCCAACTTCTGCCTCTACTTGGGCTGCTGGGATTTCCTGCTCATTACTCATTATCTCTACCTTTCATGGGATGTTGTGGAATGGGTGGGCGGGCAAACCCCGCCGTTAAACGCGCCTGCCTAGGGGCTAAAGGTGCGTGGAAAATCAATAACTATGCCTACAATGGGGGTGCCGATTTGGGATTCAAGGCCGCGCCTAATAATTTTGCGGTGATGTCAACGTAGGGGATGATTTTTTCGTAAGCCATGCGGGTAGGGCCGATGACACCTAGCACTCCGACGACTTCATCACTGACTGAATAAGACGATGTCACTAGGCTGCAATGGTCGAAGGCCTGATAACCGGATTCTTCGCCAATAAAAATCTGCACGCCGTCCGCTTTCATACATTGGTCGAGCAGGTCAATGACCCCTTGTTTTTGATAGAACGCTTCAAACAAGGTTTTCAGGCGGTCGCGGTCTGCCAATTCAGAAAAACCCATCAAATTGGTTTCACCCGCCAACACATAATCATCTTTTTGTTCGTCTTGGATGAAAGCTTGTTGGGCCATGCTAACGGCATCGAGCATGCTTTGGTTGACGCGTTCCTGGGTGTCCTGCAAATCTTTGACAACGGCATCACGCACGCCATTGAGGTCGTGGCCTGCGTAGATGGTATTGATGTAATTGGCGGCTTGTTGCAATTCGGCGGGGCTGAATAGCTTGTTGGTATGGATGATCTTGTTATGGACTTCCTGTTCGTTGGTCACGAAAATGACTAATACCCGGTTATGCGATAGGGGTAAAAATTCGATATGCCGGAAGCAGACGATTTCCCGGCGCGGTAAAGTCACCACACCCGCCATTTGGGTCAAATCAGCCAACAAGCGGGAAGCGACATTAATCATGTCGCCGGTATCCTGTTGTGCCGCCAACGTGCCTTGCAGGCGTTGCAGCTCCCGGTTATCGAGGGGTTTGACGGTCAACAGGCTATCGACAAACAGGCGGTAACCGCTGACAGTCGGCACACGTCCCGCTGAGGTGTGCGGCGAATGCACCAAGCCCAATTCTTCCAAATCCGCCATGACATTACGGATAGTCGCCGGGCTTAGATTGAGGTCTGAATCTTTGGATAAGGCTCTGGAACCTACAGGTTGGCCTTCGCTGATATAGCGTTGCACCAAGGTTTTCAACAGTTGCAACGAACGGTCATTTAATAGTTGGGTTTGCTTGCTCACACCGGCCTCGGAAAACAAAATCAGCACTCTTATAGGGAGAGTGCCAAAGGGCGAAAATATCAGCTCAACAAACGCTTGTCAACACAGGCACGCAATCATTTCTGGCTTTTATTCAAACATTAGCCAGGTTTTCTTGCGGACACTAAAGCATTGACTTCACAACGGTTGCGCAATTGAATATCAACAAATCCGGCATTGGCCAGTTGTTGTAATGCGGGTGTTTCACGCATGATGTGGTTTTCAGATTCGTCACTGAATAGGTGCACAATCCAGTGTTCCAACAAAGCCAATTTATTCGCTTCAATCAATACACGAAAGTAACGTCCCACTTCGGTTTGGGTGGTGCGGGTATGCAAATCAATATCATCTAAAGCATAACGGTCACCATTGACGAAACAGCCGCCCGGTTTTAGCACCCGAAAAATTTCGGCAATGACTTCTTGGCGATAACCGCAAAGGAAATTATGCAGGGTATAGGCGGACGCGACCGCATCAACACTATTTGTAGGCAATTTGCCTAAAGCCCCTAAAGCGTCATCGTTGCAAAAAGTGAGCTTGCCTTGGTCGTGAAAAGTTTGCAGATGTTGCTGGGCTTGGTTTTGCATCACAGGTTCGTTATCAACACTCAGGACGTGGATGGCATCTTGTGCGGTCAATAACGCCAACGTGGTGATACCTGTGCCGCCGCCTAGCTCAACCACATCCATATGTTGGCCGGATACATCCCGGCAATCGCGCACGGTTTCACCGACCAAACGGCTCATTTCCACCGCTAACGGGGACAATAGTTTGAGCATTTCGTAATCTTCACCGATCACGCCCGAAAACATGGCATCGTAAGGTGTTTGCATCATCATGCCTCTTTTTTGCTGGCGTAAGCCGCCAATTGTTCAGGTGTGGCTTTCGTTTGAAAATGGTTTTTCCAATCTTCATAAGGCATTCCATAAACCATTTCCCTGGCATCCTCGTAATCTATAGGGATATTCAGTTCCTTGCCCGCTTCCGTGTACCATTTTGCCAAACAATTCCGGCAAAAATCCGCCAATATCATTAGCTCTATGTTTTGCACTTCCGGGCGTTCGCGTAAATGCTTGACCAAGCGTCTAAAAGCCGCCGCTTCCAATTCAATCTGATTATTTATGGTCATTTTTAGCTCCTAAAATTAATCCGCATTCTAGCAGAAACTGTCATGCAGACATGTACATTCATCGGCAAAGCTTCTACAATGGCAAAATTTTTTGAACTGGGATTGCCACAGTTTACCTCCAAAACCACGTCTAAATCCGACCAATCAGTCTCTTATGAAACAACTCTTAGAGTTTTTCCCGATCATCCTTTTTTTTATTGCTTACAAAACCTACGACATTTATGTGGCCACTGCCGTGATGATGGCCGCGACGATCCTGCAAGTCAGTTATTCCTGGTTGCGCTACCGCGAAGTGGCTTCCATGCAGTGGATCACTTTAGGTTTGGTTGTTGTTATGGGCGGCATGACACTCTATTTGCAAGACGAACAATTTATCAAATGGAAATTGTCGATCATCGAATGGCTGTTTGGCTTGGCGTTTTTGGGCAGCCAATTTTTTGGCGAGAAAACTTTTGTCGAGCGGATGATGTCTGCCAGTTTGTCATTACCCAAACCCGTTTGGAAACGCTTGAATTTGTTATGGGGCTTGTTTTTCACCAGCGTCGGCTTTATCAACCTGTACGTCATGTTCAATTTCAGCACTGATGATTGGGTCACTTTCAAAACGTTTGGTGTCCCCGGATTGATGGTGCTGTTCATTGTGTTGCAAATGGTTTATTTGTACAAATACGTCCCCGAAACAGAGGAATAAAAACGTGTTATACGCCATTATCAGCGAAGATGTCCCGGACAGCTTAAGCAAACGCCTGTCAGCACGGCCTGCCCATCTTGCCCGATTGCAAGCCCTGCAAGATGCCGGACGGCTATTGTTGGCCGGCCCGCATCCGGCAGTGGACACCGAAAATCCCGGCGAGGCGGGATTTACTGGTAGCTTGGTTGTCGCCGAATTTGACAATTTACAAGCAGCCCAAGCTTGGGCTAATGATGATCCTTATTTTGATGCGGGTGTTTATGCCCACATTACCGTCAAACCCTTTAAAAAAGTATTTCCGCAATGACCACTGAACTTATCAAAACCGTATTGACCGAAGCGTTCCAGCCTCAACTTCTGGAAGTCCTAGACAACAGTGCCGCCCACGCCGGACACGCCGGGGCCAGAAGTGGTGGCGGACATTATCATGTCACCATTGTTGCCGATGCTTTTGCAGGCAAGTCCTTGGTGCAACGCCACCAATTGGTCTACAAAGCCCTTGGCGATTTGATGAAACAACAGATTCATGCCTTAGGCATAAATGCCCTCTCACCCTCTGAACAAAACTAACAGGAACTTTGTATGAAAAAAACCTTTATTCCATTGCTGATTGTCGGCACTGCACTGATTGCCGCTGGTTGTGACCAAAAAATTGCCGATTCAAGCGGTGCAGCCCCTGCCATCAACAAAGCTGACGCGATTGCGGAAGTCAATGGCAAATATATTTCCAAAGCAACTTTCGACAATCTGGAAAAAGAAATCGCCGAACGTTCACAAGGCCAATCTTTCCCAAAAGAAAAATTGCTTGAAGAACTGATCCAACGCGAATTGTTGGTTCAAGATGCCTTGAATAAAAAATTGGATCAATCCCCTGAAGTGCTCGAGCGTCTGGATGAAGCGAAAAAATCTATCCTGACCCAAGCGGAAGTCCAAAACTTCATGAAAGCCAACCCGGTCACAGATGCGGAAGTTAAGGCCGAATACGACAGCAAAGTCGGTGGTAACAACAACACTGAATACAAAGCCCGCCACATTTTGGTAAAAACCGAAGCGGAAGCGAAAAAAATCATTGCTGAACTGGATAAAGGCGCTGATTTTGCCAAATTGGCCAACAAAAACTCGTTGGATGGCAAAGAAGCCCAAAACGGCGGTGATTTAGGTTGGTTCGTTGCTGGCCAAATGGTCGAGCCATTCTCTAAAGCCGTCATTGCTTTGGAAAAAGGCAAATACACCAAAGCCCCCGTCCAAACCCAATTCGGTTGGCATGTGATTTTGCGCGAAGACTCACGCGCCCAAACGCCCCCTCCGTTGGAAGCCGTCAAAGAACAGCTGATGCCCATGTTGCAACGCAAAAAAGTCCAAGACATGTTGGAAAATCTGCGTAAAACGGCCAAAGTTAACATTCTGATGCCAGACGTGATCAAACCCGTCGAAGCGCCAAAACCTGCTGAAGCCGCGCCAGCTGCCGTCGCGCAACCAGAAGCCGCCGCTGAAAAAGCACCAACCCCAGCCCCAGCCCCAGCCCCAGCCCCAGCGGAAGAAAAGAAACCTGAAGCAGAAGCCAAACCAGCGGCTGAACAAAAGAAATAAGCTTAAATTTTAAGCAAAAAAAGGGCGGTTTTTACCGCCCTTTTTTATGCCGTTATAAATGACTAGTATTTTCTGTTAGGGGCAAGAAGCAGCCGTACTAAGTGTTGCCCCTCCAACAACTTCAGACGACCCGTTGCAAAATGAGTATACCTTTGGAGCTGGATCTGTACTTGTCTGCCAGACTTGGTAAGTAAAACTTTCGCCAGTATTGTAATTGTATGTCACATCAGGGCCGCTAGCTGACCACGAACCTACAGTGCTTGTCGGGTCATTTGTATCGGTTGGCCCCTTTTTATAATCAATTAAATCCCCACCGCCAGGAGTATGGTATTCCTGCCATTCCCAGTCACTGCCATTAGACTTACAAACCGTCATGCCCGCCAGCAATCCCATCACATTTACAATTTGGGTGCCAGTGCAAGCCGCCATAGCTTCACCTGCCACTGCCGCCACTAATACCAAAACCCCTGCAAAAACTTTATGTTTCATTACCTTGTTCCTCGCTCAAAAATTATTATCAACGTTATGATTCTAACAAATACAGCCTGCTAACCCTAGCATCTTAATCACGGGTTGTAATCTGTAAAGCCATGTGCGGCTCTGATGGCTGACCGCAACTGGGTTTAAATGGCTTTCCTAGGCACACACGCCGCCAGATATTTCATATATAATGGCAAAACCCATTTAGCTATATTTTATCCCCCATGCCGAAAAAGAAAACTGCGGCTTCTTTTGAAGACGCGCTTGCCGAACTTGAACAATTGGTTAGCCACCTTGAACAAGGCGACATTTCTTTGGAAGAGTCGTTGAAATCATTTGAGCGCGGAGTCACCCTGACCCGCACTTGCCAACAAGCTTTGCAGGAAGCGGAACAAAAAGTCCAGATTTTAATGGAAAAAAACGGCACTCAATCCCTGGAGCCCTTTACTGATGAGTAATGCGTTAAAAGAATACCTGAGTTTTTGCCAGCACCGCGTTGAACACGCTTTGGAACAACGCCTACCTAAAGCAGAAATCTTGCCGCAAAAACTTCACCAAGCCATGCGTTATTGTGTCCTTGACGGCGGCAAACGCATGCGCCCGTTATTGACGTATTGCACGGGCCAAACCTTAGGTATTGCCCCTGAGGCCTTAGATGCCGCCGCGTGTGCGGTTGAGTTTATCCATGTGTACTCGTTGATACACGATGATTTGCCTGCGATGGACGATGACGATTTGCGCCGTGGCAAAGCCACATGCCACGTCGCTTTTGACGAAGCCACCGCCATTTTGACGGGTGATGCCTTACAAGCCTTGGCATTTGAGGTTCTCGCCCATGACTCCAGCATTATTGCCAGTGATGCCAACCGTTTGAAAATGATTTCCATGTTGGCAAGGGCGAGTGGCTCACAAGGCATGGTCGGTGGTCAGGCGATTGATTTGGAATCGGTCGGCACAATGTTGACTTTGCCAGAACTGGAAAACATGCACATCCACAAAACGGGGGCATTGATACGTGCCAGCGTGAATTTGGCCACCTTATCCAAAGACGATATTGATGCCAGCGTCGCGACTAAGCTGAATCACTATGCCAAATGTATTGGCCTGTCTTTCCAAGTAAAAGATGACATCCTAGACGAAGAAAGCGATACCGCCACCTTAGGCAAAACCCAAGGTAAAGATAAAGACAACAACAAACCGACTTATCCGGCTTTGTTAGGGATGGCAGGGGCGAAACAAAAAGCCAAAGAATTGCATGACATGGCTCTTGAAAATTTAAATATTTTTGGTCAGGAAGCCGATTTGCTCAGGGATTTGTCGTTGTACATCATTGAGCGCAACCATTGACCTGCCCATTTGCAAAGATAACTCAAGAGCACCCTGTCCAATCCGATAGAAGGCAAGGCTGTTTGTGTTTAAATACCCATAATGCAAAAAATTTTCCTTTGCTTATTCATTTGTTAGGTATTGTCACTATACTTAATCAGTTAAAACCGATTGGCTCAAATGGCTTTCTGTAAAATGAACCTGATCTTAATGTCCAAGTGCAAATTTCAAACGGGTTTCACCTTAGTCGAACTGATGGTGACTTTAGCCGTTGCCGGGATTGTAGTCAGTTTGGCAACGCCTAGCTTTAATGAAATGATAGCCAATAGCCGCCTGACATCCGCTGCTAATGAGCTGGTCGGGGCTTTAAGTTATGCTCGTAGCGAAGCGGTCAAGCGGGGGGTTAATGTCGTCATGTTAAGCAGAAGCGGTACTGATGGGGTGTGGGAGTCTGGTTGGGATGTGTTTGTCGATGCCAATGACGATTACCAATTTAACCGCGATGTGGCAGAACAGTGCGCCCCTAACCAAGATTGTATGCTGCGCAGTTATGAACCTTTGCCAAATGGCTATACTTTAAGGGTAGCTGGTGGGGGCGGTGGTAACGGTTATGCCATAAGGGCCACCTTTAAGCCTTCTGGTTTTCCTGAATCGGTAATAGGGGGGACATTTAAGTTATGCGATGGCAGTGGTGATGTTAATCTGTCACGACGAATCGCAATTAACACTATAGGGCGGGTGAGAATGGCCACCGATGCGCCGCCTGCCGATACCTGTGATCTTTAGCCGGAGAGTTAGGTTCTATGTCTAAACACAGCGGGTTTACCCTAGTTGAAGTCTTGATCGCCATGTTGTTATTGGCAGGTGGCTTATTGGGAATGGCGGCTTTGCAGGCCAACAGCCTTGCCAGTAACCAAACGGCTTTCAACCGCAGTATAGCAACTACGTTTGCCCATGATTTGGCGGATAGAATGAGGGCTAATAGTTCTGCCCTTGCCACTTATGTTGCGGTAGCCCCTACTGCGGCGGTTGCCAATGGGGATTGTACAATCACGACTGGCTGTTCTCCGGTACAAATGGCACAAAATGACCTGTTTGAATGGAACCAATACTTGCAGATTTCTTTGCCAAATGCCCAATCATCAGTATCACTGGCAGGCACAATTTATACCATTTCGATTACTTGGGATGATAACCGCGATGGTACGATTGATGCCAATGATCCCAGTTTCCAAACGAGTTTTCGCCTATGAATTCTAAGTCCGACCAGTCTGGCATGACCCTGATAGAAATTATGGTCGCCCTCTTGTTGGGCGCATTTCTGTTAGGTGGGATATTGACATCGTTCACGGGCAGCAAACAAACCAACCGCATGTTGGAAGAGCTATCCAGGTTACAGGAGAATGGCCGTTACGCGCTTGATTTGTTGGCTAATGATATACGGATGTCAAGGTTTATCGGTTGCCAAAGCCTTAATAATATAACGCCTAATATTGTCGTTGGCGTTCCTCCTTTACCTGTAGTCAATTTTCTGAATGCCTTTTCTGGTAGTGATAATGTATCCAACACTTGGAATGCAAGGGCCTGTAGTGGTGCAGGTGAGTGTATTGCCAATACTGATGCTATTAATTTAATGTTTGGAGAAAGTTGTGGTGGCAATTTGGTTGGGGCAATGGTCAACCCTACCGATAATATACAAATTTCAGCAAACAGTTGTAGCTTTAGTGCCAATGCCGCCATGCTGATTTCCAATTGCACGGCTGCGGATATTTTTCGTGCAACTAATGCCGCACCACCTGTCCAGCATCCAGCGCTTAATGCGCTATATGGAACCAATGCCGAAGTATTTAGATTCCGTGCTTATACCTATTTTATACGGGAAAGCACAAGCGGGGCGGGAAGCTCTCTCTGGCGATTGGATGTTACTTCGGCAGCCGACCCAGTAGAGATGGTCGAGGGTATAGAAAATATGCAGATTTGGTACGGTGAGGATACTGACGCGACCCCAGATGGCATGGCCAATTATTATATATCCGCAAACCAGGTTATTAACATGGCTAGAGTTGTAAGTGTCCGAGTTAGCTTATTGCTACGTTCATTGGAGGAAGTGGCATCGCAACCTGTGCGGTATGTTTATAACGGCGATACCCAAATTGAAAATGACAGGTTTTTAAGACGGGTGTTTACCACGACGATTGCGCTCCGCAATCATCCATAGGGGAATATGGTATGAAAAAGCAATCTGGGGTGGTGTTGGTAATTAGCTTAGTAATGTTGTTGCTGTTAACGTTGATCGGCATTTCAGGCACACAAACATCTACGTTAGAAGAAAAAATGGCAGGTAATATGCGAGATAAGGATTTGGCGTTTCAGGCCGCCGAATCGGCAATGGTTCAGGTTGAAACAACATTGGATCCAAATACGTTAGTTTTTGATCCTTCAGGTACTGGAGGCTATTATTCAGAAGACTCAGCGCTGCCTACCGAAGAAAACCTGATTAAAGACTTTTTCTGGGCAAACAATCCGGTTGCCACTTCTAGCCTGACAACTCTTGGGACTGTAAATACCCCAATTGCTCCTCCTCTCTTTATTGTTCAGAGAATGCCTGGTGGCGCAACTTGTTTTATGCCAACTCCACCCGGTTGCCAAGCAGGCCAACTTAGGCAACCTTATAAAATCACCGTCAGGGCCACAGGTGCATCCCCCAATTCTGTAGTCATCTTGCAATCTGTTTATGTCCCTGATTGATGCAGGGCGAAGGTGAGTGTCAAATACTGGCACTCTGAATGTTTGAACAACAAAACCATAATATTTGGAGATTAGAAATGAATGTTTTTAGCCACATACGCTACTCTACCCATAAAAAGTTGCTATTTAGTATGGTTGTGTCGTGCTTGCTAAGTGCCTTTTCAATTCCAAACAGTTATGCCGCTCCTGCACAGTCGCCATTATTTTTAACCAGTTCGGTTGATCCGAATATCCTTTTCAACATGTCCATAGAAACGCCGATGGGCGGTGCTGCCTATAATGACCAGCCAGATGCTGCTGATGGTTGTGGAGGTAGGATAAATGATGGTGGTACAGTGGGTATCTGTTATTTTAAAACTAAAACCTACTTAGGCTATTTTGATCCTAACAAATGCTACACCTATGCCTCCTCCCGCTTTTCGCCAGCGGCCAATACTAATGTAAATCACGAATGCTCAGGTCAGTACAGTGGCAATTTTATGAATTGGGCGACCATGACCGCGATGGATATGTTTGTATGGACAATGACCGGAGGGAATAGAATACTTGATGCGGCTGATGCCACTACTGTTGTTCGGCGGATGCGCAAAACTAATACTGATGATTGGTTTCCTTATAAGTTGATTACATCTACCAGAAATGTTGCCCCATCTACAGTTACACCTTGGACTGACACTAAAATATTTATCTACAACACAGATTTTGGTGTCCGGTTTGGGACTACCCGTGGTGGCTCTGAAAAGGGTACAATGAACGTGGATGTTAGGGTTTGTGACAGTGCTAAAGGCTTGGAAGCCAATTGTGTAGCTTATGGCGGTGGGACGTATTACAAGCCCGAAGGCCTGATACAAAAAAATGCTGATCACATGCGCTTTGGTGTCACCAGTTTCACCAATACAAGTGGCAATGATATTGGCGGCGGGGTGTTACGTTCGAACATTAAATATCTTGGGGCATTAAAGCCAGATGGCTCAGGGGGTACCGTGACCAACCCCAATCTAGAAGTTAAAGCGGATGGCACCATTGCTTTAAATTCAAATACTGCGGATGCGACTGCCAGCAGCGTAACCCAATCTGGAGTAATCCCATATCTCAATAAATTTAGTGGTACGGCTTATAAATCAAACGATCCTGCCAGTGAGCTATTCTATGAATCGATCCGATATTTTAAAAAGCTTGGCCCGACACCTGAATATTTAACGGGGGCAAACGGTGGTTTTCCGATATTAGGGGCTGCCCGTTGGGAAGATCCGATACAGCGTTCATGCCAGAAAAATTTCATCATAGGAATTAATGACGCAAATCCCTGGATGGATAAAAAGTTGCCGGGCACTTATTTCACCGCAAGCACGTTTAACGGACAAAATATATCTCAGGACTATGGCCAACCGGGTAATGCCGACACCACTATAAATGTCCGTACCTTAACAAATACAGTTGGTAGTCTTGAAGGTTTGAATGGAACTAGCCAATGTATTGGTTGTACCGCAGCCAGTTGCGATATGGGGGCTAATAATAAAATTATCCCTGGGTTAGGTGAAGTCATGGGTACATGTCCAGGGCCACAAAAATATAATTCTTATTATATTTCTGGCTTGGCTTATTATGCGAATACCCAGGATATTAGGCCTGACCTATCAGACAAACAAACGGTCACTACATTTCTGGTAGACACACAAGAATATAGTTCTACGCCATTGGTTGGCAGAATGAATATGCTTTGGCTTGCTGGCAAATATGGTGGGTTTAACGACTTTAATAATAACGGGGCTCCTGACAACAAGGTTGTCGATGGTTCTGGCAATACCGTAACGCCTTCTGAATGGGATGCCAATAATGACGGTGAACCCGATAACTTTGTACTTGCCAACAAACCAGAAAAACTGGTGGCAGCGCTCAATCAAGCCTTTTTGACTATTGAAAAGCGTATTTCATCAGCTTCAGCGGTGGCAGCCAATTCCACCCGACTTGATATAGGCACTGAGGTTTATCAAGCTAAATTTAATTCGCTGGATTGGAGTGGCCAACTGTTGGCTTATAACGTCAATGTCAATACTGGAGCGTTGACCCCACATTGGGAAGCATCAGGCCTAGTTCCTGCCCATAGTGCCCGAAATATTTATACTTATAATCCAGCTGCGCCACTTGGTTCACGAGGGGTCGATTTTGAATGGGCCAATCTCACAACGACACCTTTGGGTACTTCACAGCAGGACTATTTAAATAAATTATCTGGAGTCGCTGACGGCAATGGTTCATTACGTGTCAATTGGTTACGTGGCGATTCTAGTCATGAAGAAAAAAATTCTGGTGGCATATTTAGAAACAGAACTAATATTTTGGGCGATATTGTCAATTCAGATCCCGTATTTGTAGGCAATGAAGATTACGGTTATGGATCAATGTCTGGCACGGAAGGTACAAGTTATAAGACTTTTAGGGCAACTTACAAAAATCGTAGACCCATGCTCTATGTCGGTGGCAATGACGGAATGTTACACGGTTTTGATGCCGTAACTGGCAGTGAAATCCTTGCTTATATTCCTAACGCTTTATTTCTTGAATTAAGCGAATTGACACGTCCATCATACACCCATCGGTATTATGTGGATGGCACATCAGCTGTGGGCGATGTTTATTTTAATTCGTCATGGCATACCTTATTGGCAGGCGTAACAGGGGCAGGTGGCCGTGTTGTCTTTGGTTTGGATATTACCAATCCTGATACCTTTGGTTCGAGCAGCCCATTATGGGAGTTCACTGATGCCCAAGACCCGGATTTGGGTTATACCTTAGGACAACCTTCGGTAGTCAGGATGCAAGATGGTCATTGGGCGGTTATTGTTGCGAACGGCTATTCCAGCAGTAACGGCCATGCCGTGCTGTTTTTCCTTGATGCCCAAACGGGTGCGGTGTTGAAAAAAATTGACACTGGCGTAGGTGATACGACCAATAAAAATGGCCTTTCAGCACCTATCGCTGTTGATACTGATAATGACCGGAGTGTTGATACCATTTATGCAGGGGATTTATATGGCAATCTATGGAAGTTTGATGTTTCTGGCAATATCGGTAGTTGGACTATTCCAGGCAATACACCATTATTTGTTGCTTGCGATACTACAGGTACGAACTGTAGTGCTGCTGATCGACAACCAATTACCAGTAAACCTAATGTAGGCAGCGTTGGTAGTGTTGGTTCCGATCAAAATGGCCTAGGTATAATGGTGTATTTTGGTACGGGAAAATATTTTGACTCTGGAGACAATCTTGTCGGTACGAGCCCCCAAGTACAAACTTTCTACGGACTTTGGGATCAAAATACTCCCATTACAGACAGGGCTTTGTTGCAAGAGCAAACCATAGAGTATGAAGGTACTCCAAACACAGTAGGTGGTGCTGCTAGTCTTTACCCGATACGCATCGTCTCAAAAAATCCTGTTTGCTATGCTTCTACGACCACGGGTTGTAATTTATCTAGCCCATTAAAATTTGGTTGGGCCTTAAATTTAATTAGTCCAGTTGATGGCATCCAAGGTGAGCGGGCAATAAATTATCCACTTGTCCGGCGCGGGGTTTTGATTTTCACGACTACCATTCCTAATTCCGATCCTTGCGGCTTTGGTGGCACATCCTGGTTAATGGAGATAGATGCCATACAAGGTGGCGAATATAGTGGCGCACCTTTTGATGTAAATGGTGACGGTTTAGTAAACGACAGCGATAAGGTGTTAATTGATGGTGTCGAACACTCTGCCGCTGGCCTTAACCTTGATGTTGGTATTATCAAAACGCCAGCGGTGGTTGAGTCTAATGGCCCGGATTATAAATTTGTCAGTGGCTCGTCTGGAAATATGGGTTCTGTGGTTGAAATGGGTAATCCCCAAGTAAATCCGCCAATCGGCAACTCTAATCGCCGTAAATCTTGGAGGCAATTAAGGTAGAGTGTATATAACCTTTGTTGCCGTGTAAGGAAAAGGTATGGGTCTTTACAGTTTGTGCCTTACTTTAGGGTCGTCTTTGAAGACGGCCCACTCATATTAAATTTGATGCTCATGAAAAAATATCAGGGATTTACCTTAGTTGAATTGTTAATTTCGGTTGGAATTGTCGGCATTATCGCCAGTATCGCCTATCCGAGTTACCAAGACAGCGTTTTGAAGTCACATCGTACCGATGCCAAAGCTGCTCTGGTGAATTTAGTCAACGTGATGGAGCGTGGATTTACCGAATCCAATGATTACACGGTCGTGCCCGACCCTGCTGATACGCCTTATTACGTTATATCCATCGTTGCGACACCGAACACCTACATATTATCAGCGACACCCATAGTGGGTAGTTCACAGGAACATGATGCGTGTGGGAATTTGACCATAAATAATTTCGGCCAAAAAAATGCTGGGGCAGCGGGATGTTGGTAGTTTGCCAAAAAGGACTTATCACATAATTTAATTTGATATTACACAAAAAAGGCGGTCATCTATGAAAAGATGACCGCCTTTTTATTTGCGAAACTGACTCGCAGTTAACAGGCAAATTCCCTAATTTTCCTCAAAATGCCCTGGGCATCCAAGCCGCATTCGGCGAGGAGCTGCTCGCGTGAGCCCTGCTCGACGAAGCTGTCGGGCAGGCCGATGGCGAGCACGGGCTTGGTGATTTTTTGGCCTTGGAGGAAAAGCAGGACGTTGCTGCCCGCACCGCCCGACAGGGCGTTCTCTTCGAGGGTGACGAGCAGGTCATGGCTGGCCGCCAGTTCGAGGATGAGCGCCTCGTCCAGGGGCTTGACGAAGCGCATGTTGGCGACGGTGGCGTTGAGCTCTTCCCCGGCCTGGAGGGCGGGGGCGACGAGGCTGCCCCAGGCCAGCAGGGCGATGTGGTGGCCTTGGCGTATGGTTTCGCCCTTGCCGATGGGCAACGGGTCAAGGCTGGCCTGGACGGGCGTGCCGGGGCCTTTACCGCGCGGGTAGCGCACGGCGGCGGGGCCTGCGTGCAGAAAGCCGGTGCTGAGCATCTTGCGGCATTCGTCTTCATCGGCCGGGGCCATGACGACCAGGTTGGGGATGCAGGCCAGGTAGCTGTGGTCGAAGCTGCCGGCATGGGTGGGGCCGTCGGGGCCGACCAGCCCGGCGCGGTCGAGGGCGAACAGCACGTCGAGGTTTTGCAGGGCGACGTCATGGATGAGCTGGTCGTAGCCGCGTTGCAGGAAGGTCGAGTAGATGGCGACCACGGGCTTGAGGCCTTCGCAGGCTTGCCCCGCCGCGAGGGTGACGGCATGCTGTTCGGCGATGGCGACGTCAAAGTAACGTTCGGGGTATTGCTGGGAGAACTTCACCAGCCCGGAGCCTTCGCGCATCGCCGGGGTGATGCCCAGCAGCCGGGGGTCTTGCGCGGCCATGTCGCACAGCCAGTTGCCGAACACTTCGGTGTAGGTCGGGTGCGGGGAGGGAGTGGACTTGGGCAGGCATTCGGATTCGGGGTCGAAGGCGGGCACGCCGTGGTAGGCGAGCGGGTCCTTTTCGGCGGGCGGGTAGCCCTTGCCCTTCTTGGTGACGATGTGCAGGAACCTTGGGCCTTGGATGTGCTTGAGGTTCTCCAGGGTGGCGACCAGCATGTCCACGTCGTGGCCGTCGATGGGGCCGATGTAGTTGAAGCCCAGCTCCTCGAACAAGGTGCCCGGCACGATCATGCCCTTGACGTGCTCCTCGGTGCGCCGTGCCAGTTCCCAGACGGTCGGCATCTTGCCCAGCACCTTCTTGCTTTCCTCGCGCACCGACGAATACAGGCGGCTGGTGAGGATTTTTGACAGGTAATTGTTCATCGCGCCGACATTGGGCGAGATCGACATGTCATTGTCATTGAGGATGACCAGCAGGTTCGCGTCCACCGCCCCGGCATGGTTCATCGCCTCGAAGGCCATGCCGCCGGTGATGCTGCCGTCGCCGATGATGGCCACCGTGTGGCGGTGCTCGCCCTTCAGCTTGGCGGCGATCGCCATCCCCAAGGCCGCGCTGATCGAGGTGCTCGAATGGCCGACCCCGAACGCGTCATACTCGCTCTCGGCGCGGTTCGGGAACGCGCACACCCCGTCCCGGCTGCGGATCGTCGTCATCCGGGACTTGCGCCCGGTGAGGATTTTGTGCGGGTAGGCCTGGTGGCCGACATCCCAGACCAGCCGGTCATGGGGCGTGTCGAACACATAATGCAGCGCCACCGTCAGCTCCACCGTGCCCAGTCCCGCCGAGAAATGCCCGCCGGACACGCTCACCGACTGCGTCAGGAACGTGCGCAGCTCTTTGGCCAAGGGCTTGAGCAGCTCCTTCGGCAGGCACCGGACATCGCCCGGCAGGTCTATTTCGTCGAGCAGGGGATAGGATGATGTAGTCATAAATTAGTACAGGGGTTCACGGTAAAACATCAAAATGATGCCAATCTGAAACAAAGCCGCCACGGAAACAAACCCCGCGATATGCTTGCCTGGATTGTCCAGTTTCAATTCCAGCCAACGTCCAGAAGCTAAAATCAAAGAAAAAATGCCCATCGTGGTATGGCCGACTTGGATCAGGAACGCGCTTTTGGCTTGGAAACCGACATGCGAGTGGGTCAGCAACATCAGTCCGCCAAAGGCTGACAGGACAGGGAAAAAATAAGGCAATTTACTGTTTGGGTCTTGGTTCATCCTGGCTCTTAGTTCAAAGATACCTAGGGTAAAAACCAATAAAGTGGCAATCCTATGTTGCAATACTTCGCCATTGTTAAACGTGCTTTCCCAGAAACCGATAGGGCCTAGGGGCCATGTTTCGGCATCACTGCGGAAAAACAGGAAAATACCTAAACCAACAAAACCGACAGGCCAATATTTGCTGAAAGCTAATGCTTTATTGCTGTTGGCAAACTTCATATAAGACAACATGGCAAATAAGCTCATGGTCGTAATGAAAATGCCTGCGATATTGTGGTTATAGTTTGACCATTCGGTGGCTGCCAAAGACGGGATTTGGCCGACAATGGCAACCCGTCCAGGTTCTCCGGCCAGCAACGCGGTATGCGTAGGGGAGCTGGTTTGCGGGATTTGTGGCGCAAAAGTATTCAGCACTTCCTGCCAAGTCGCGGTTAGGGTAGGGATGTCTATCGCAGGCGGCTGGGAAGCCAAACTGGCCGCTGTAAACAGCAAGGTGATCAAAACCAATGCTTCGGTTTCTATGTAGTAAGGCACATGGTTGTTGAGCGAGTGGGCATCGCCTGAAATGGCGTATTTTTGCACTGCGGATTTATTCAATCCGGCAAAGCCCAACGCCAAGCCTAGCAGAACAATTTTCACCATCAGCAAATTGCCGTAGCCCGTACCAATCAGGCCATTCCAAGAATCAATGTATTGCCAAGCAATCGGGAGGCCTGAGACCAGTATCATCAGCACGGCCACCCAGCCAAACAATGAAAACCGTTTCAAGAGTTCAGGCCATAATTGCGCAGCGACGGCATTATTGCGTCTTAAAAACCACAGGTTAATCAACATAAAAACGCCACCTATCCAAGCCGCCGCAGCAATTTGGTGAATGACGGTCAAGGACATCAGCATGAATTGCTTATCAAAACGCCCCGCTGCATGGACTAACCATGCCCCGGAAATCAGCATGGGCAAGGCAAGCAACCCGGTATTTTCCCAATGGGTTTTGGAGTGCGGGTTTTGGCTTAAAAAACGGTATGCGTAAAAAGCCACTAAAAAGGTCAAGCCAGCCCGGATCATGCCGCCAATAAATTGCGTGGTTTGCGCAAATTCGGGGAACGGCCATTTTTCCAGCACCGCCACCATCAACCAGATTTTCAGGATGATTTTGAACAGCTGTGCGCCAACTAGGTAAAAACCGCCTTTATAAATAAGCCGTATCGTGGTGTCCAATAAAGCCGAAGGATAATTTTGTTGCCAGGGGCGTAAGACAAACAAGCCCCACAGCAGGCCTCCAATCACTAGCGCAAAGCAAATTAAGTCAAATCCGCCAATTAATGAGTCAAGAAAGTCAGCAATGCCAGCCATTTTAGAACCTATTGGGTAACGGAAAAATGGATGACATCTTCGGTGAGATGGCCATCGGCGGCGAATACCTTAAGCCTGATGGCGTATTCGCCGGGTTCTTGAGGTGGCACAGTGATGATGATTTGGCCTTGTTTTTTGCCGTTTTTGATGTCCAATAAGGTGTGTTTGTCACCTTTGCTGACCAGAAAAACTTGTGACAGCCCCAGTTCGATTTTGGAATTGAAGCTTAATAAAACGGGAGTTTCCTTTTGCGCATGGATAGGTGTGGTTTTTAACGAATCTTCGGTGACTACCGCGTGGGCGGAAGCAAATTCAGCAATAACCGCCAAGAGCAGGCCTATTGATAATTTTTTTATCATATTAGCCTCCCGTTTTTCCTTTCAATGCGTGGCCAGCCAGATTTTTGCCCAAATCCCAGATGGCACCGGAGATTTGGTGGGTATCGCCAATCGCTTTATCAAACGCCGTAATGATATGGTCGCGGTCTTTTTGGGTCAGGTTGAGTGGCGGCAAGAGTTTGACGACGTTCATGCCATGTCCGGCGACTTGGGTCAGGATATGGTGTTCTTTAAATAATGGAATCGTGATCATTTGGCAGAACAGGCCTTTGTTGGCCGCTTCCAGCATCGCCCACGCGGCCTTTAGGCCTAAGCTTTTTGGGGATTGGAATTCAATCGCGATCATCATGCCTTTGCCACGGGCTTCTTTCAGGAATTCGTATTTGCTGCTGAGGGCATTGAGGCTGTTGATGATGTCAGTGCCGACTTTGTCGCTATTTTCAACCAGCTTTTCTTCTGCGAGAACGTGCAATGTCGCCAAGCCCGCCGCCATCGCCATATTGTTTTTTGAGAACGTCGAGCCATGTACAACCGCCCGATCCATGCGGTTATAGACGGTGTCCATAATTTTTTGGGTGATGGCAACCGCACCGACGGGGACAAAACCGCCCGATAAGGCTTTAGCCATACAAATCATGTCCGGTTGGACATTCCAATGGTCAACCGCCCAGAATTTACCGGTACGGCCTAAGCCTGTTTGTACTTCGTCAGCGACAAATAATGTGCCATATTTTTTGCACAGCCGTTCGACTTCGGGCAGGTAATTGTCATCCGGCAAATTCACGCCTTTGCCTTGGATAGGCTCAACAATAAAAGCGGCGACATCTTTTTGGCTTAAGGCTTTTTCCAAAGCCACTAAGTCATTGAAGGGAATGGCACTGCAACCGGGCAGTAACGGCCCGAAGCCTTCGCGGAAAATATGTTCGCCGTTTAAAGACAATGAACCCATCGTCAAGCCGTGATAACCATGTTCACAAAAAACAATTTTTTCACGCTTGGTGGTATAGCGGGCAAATTTGATGGCCGCTTCGACCGCTTCTGTGCCGGAATTGCAGAAGAAAATTTTATTGAGGTTTTCCGGTGTGGTTTTGAGGATTTCTTGACCTAATAAGCCACTGAGTACCGACACGTCAAGCTGGACTAAGTTAGGCAATTCTAGGGTTAGGGTTTCTTGCAAAGCGTTAATGATGGTCGGATGGTTCCTGCCCACGGCAAAAACTCCGAAGCCGCTCAATAAATCCAAGTATTCGGTGCCGCTTTGGTCATACAGATATTGGCCGACAGCGCGTTGGTAATGGCGGTCATAACCGATGGTCTTTAACACGCGGACCATTTGGTTGTTCAAATACTGCTCGTGCAGGTCAAACTTGTCTGTGCTGTGTTGCGCAAAGAGTTCGGCAATGCTGAAAGTCATTAGGTACCTCAAAAAAAGTGGGGTTACAGAAAAAGAGGGTTTTGGAAACTAACCAAGTGGGTTCGAAACTAATTTACAAGGTTGGTTCCAAAATGCGTAACCGGAATCAAAATTTATAGAAAATGTACATCCGCCCGTCATATTGGCTATCCGTGCCGATTTTTAGTAAGGGCTTGTTTAATTTATTGTAGGGGAATGATGAAAATCGCTGATGTTGTCCAGATAGCGGGAAGCTATTTTTAGCGTCTTTTTGGCGGCGTTAAAATGCCATCCTAGCTTTATCAGCCCTGGCAATTCTAAAGGATGTAAAGCCAGAAACAGCAACAAACGCGACAAAACAATTTCACCTTCATGATTGGCGGCATATTCTATGGCGCGGGGCAAATCCATAGTGACAGGATCGACTATGCTACGGATGGCAAGAAAGGGTAGCTTGTGGCGTTGGGCTATTTTGGCGACCGCGACACTTTCCATGTCTAAGGCAATTGCTCCGGTAATGGTTTCAAGCTGCTGCTTTTCCCTGCTTGAAGATACGATATTGACACTTTCGGTCAATCGTCCAGTGTGCACTGTCAATACTTTCGATAGGATGTTTTTACTGTAGCCATGCCAATCGGCATCGACGCTGATTTCTTCGTCATTACAATCAATCAACGTATCGGCCAAGGTCAAGTCGCCCGCTTTTAGAGTAGGCTTTAAAGCGGCGGCGCATCCCCAGCTAATCAGCTGGGTTGCACCTTTGCTGACCAATAATTCGGCTGCTGATTGGGCGTTTTTGCTACCCGTACCCGAATAGGCAACCAATATTTTATTGGCGATAAAAACAGGGCGGCCTTTATCAACGCGTTTTGTGGTCAGGGTGGACAACTCCTCAGGCAACGCGACAACGATTCCTGAAATCACTTGCCGATAATCTCATTGCGGTATCTGGCCAACGCCCACAGCGGGAAGAATTTATCGTAGCCGTGGTATTTCAGATAGAACACTTTTGGAAATCCAGGTGCGGTGAAGCATTTGTCATTCCACATGCCATCAGCCTGTTGGTGACGCAAGATAAAATCAATCCCCGCTTTGACTTCAGGGCTACGCGCTTCACCCGCAGCTATCAAGCCCAATACAGCCCAAGCCGTTTGGAAAGAAGTGCTGAAACGGTATTTGCCGCTAAAGCTGGTGTCGTGGTAGCTGAAATTATCTTCACCCCAACCGCCATCGGCGCGTTGGACACTTTTCAAATATTGTGCGGCTTTCGTGTACATCGGGTCATTTTTAGGCAAGCCTGTTTGCTCCAAACCTAACAATACTGACCAAGTGCCATAAATGTAATTGGTTCCCCAACGTCCAAACCAAGAACCATCGGCTTCTTGTTCGCTACGCAAATATTCGACGGTGCGGTTCAAAGCGGGTACATATTCTTCATGATCTTGGGCCACCCGTGCCATCAGCATGGCGCACCGTGCGCTGACATCGGCAGTTGGCGGATCGAGCAACGCCCCGTGGTCAGCAAACGGAATTTCATTCAAGTAATAATACGTGTTGTCGACATCAAACGCGCCATAACCGCCGTTTTGGGATTGCATTCCGGCAATCCAACGGGTGGCACGGTGGATGGATTCATCCAAATCCGGCATGACAGAATCGGCCATCGCAAAGGCAACTACGGCGGTGTCATCAACATCCGGGTAATGTGGATTGGCAAATTGGAATGCCCAACCGCCACCTTCCAAATCCGGTTTTGCAATACGCCAGTCACCGGGCTCGTCTTTCAACTGTTTGGATTTTAGCCAATCATAAGCACGGGTCAGGGCTGGTTTGGACGTGCGTTTTTCAACAGCTTGCTGTTTGTCCGCTTCTTGCAAAGCCAACGCTGCCAATGCCGTATCCCATACAGGTGACAGGCAAGGTTGGCAATAAGCGTCATATTCGTTGACCACCAATAATTTATCAATGGCTTTGCGGGCCGTCACGACCAATTCATGGTCTTTGTCATAGCCTAACAATAATAAGGCTTCGTAAGCATTGACCATCGCCGGGAAAATCGCACCTAAACCGTCTTCGCCGTTCATACGCTCAACAAACCAGTCGTGCGCTTTAGTGATGGCCAGTTGGTGCATTTTTTTAGGTATCAATGGCCGGGTGATGCGGCCTAATTGATCCAGACCCAAAAAGATTTTGTTCAGCAACGTCCGTTCAGGAAAATAATGCCGTTCTTGGTCGGGGTGGGTGATGAACAGTTCAAGAATGCCAATATTTTGTGGATTTTTGGCTTCGGCTTTTAAAGTGCACAAAATGAACAACGGCACCATGACGGTCCGGGACCAATAGGACACTTTATCCAAATGGAACGGAAACCATTTCGGGAACAACATGATTTCCACAGGAATATAAGGCACACCGCGCCAAGGCAGCTGTTTGAACATGGCCAGGGCAATGCGGGTGAACACGTTGGCTTTCGCCGCACCGCCTTGGCTGAGGATATAGTTCCTTAAACGCACCATGTGCGCGGCATCAATGGCATCTCCGGCCATTTTCAAGGCATAGTAAACTTTGACGCTACAACTGATGTCGCCTGAGCCACCGGTGAACAGCGGGTAGCTGCCATCTTCCGATTGGCGTGAACGCAAGTAATTGGCAATTTTGCCTTGCAGTTCTTCGTCAATTTCGCCGATATAGTGCATCATCATGATGTATTCGGACGGGATGGTGCAGTCGGCTTCCAATTCAAACACCCAATAACCGTCTTTGTCCTGAAGTTTTAACAGGGTTTCTTGGGCTTGGCTGATCGCTTTGTTCAAATCATAAGCATTGGAATGGATGGCATTCGATGCGCTGGGCGCATGGCTATGGTCAAGATAATGGGTCGCGTCAGTAAACATAGTAGTGTCCTTAAAATCTAGTGAGCTTTTGAGGATGGAATTGCATAAGACCAGTCCGGCGTGGATAAGCCACGGCTAGTCAAGTTAAACAGTACGTTAAGCAGGATGTTGCTCCTGCCTAGCATTTTGGTCGTGACAATCGTCGCCTTGACGCTGTTACGGGTAATTTTTACTTGGTCAGAATGGTTAAAATCCAAGTTTTGTTTGACCTTGCGTAAGGTCAGCACGGCCATGCCTAAGGCCCATAAACAAAAATTGCGGATACCTGTTTCATGGCTTGGGATCAACAGGGTGTAGTCCAAGGCATTGCGCAAATGGCCGTGGGCGATGCTGATCAAGTGTTCCAAGCCTTTTCTGAACAAAGGCGAATCGGTTTCCGGGGTCAGCTCTTTAAGGTCAAAGCCCACTTCCGTAAAAATGTCTTGCGGTAACCAGCACACGCCGCGTCCTGCGTCATCCCAGATGTCCTTCAAAATATTGGTCATTTGCAGGCCTTGTCCAAATGAAATGGATAAAGGCAGCATGACATCACGGTGACGGCCAATTTCGTCAGAATAATGGCAAAACAGCTTGGTCAGCATTTCGCCCACGCATCCCGCCACGTAATAGCAATAATTGTCCATATCAGGCAATGTCGCCAAGCCATCGTGCAAATTCAAGGCTTGGAAAACCGGCATGCCCTCAGCCATCGTTTTTACGCAATCGGATAAGGCGGCGATTTGTTCCGCATCGAATGTATGCGTGATCTCAATGACTCTTGGCAACACATGGATTAAGGTATGTTCGGCGGGAATGGTCTGTTCTGACAATAACGGAGCCAATTCGACCGCGAAAAGCTCTGAATTGTCGCCCGTTTTGACCACTTCAATAAATTCACTACAAAACCGCAGTTTTTGTGCGGCATCCAGCGAAACTTCGTCTTCTATGGTGTCTACGATCCGGCACAGCAAATAAGCATTGGCCACTGCCCGATACAGTTGGGGGGGCAGTTGCGGGATAGTCAGTGCGAACGTCCTGGACACGCCTTCAAGCAAAGCTGCCTGGAACTCGTCATCTGAGAGTTGGTTGAGTAATTTTGGATTATCCAAAGAGATTCGCGGTGTGCCCATGCTATTGCAATAAAACGTAGTTGCCGAGTTGGTTAATGGCAATAATAGACTGTTTGTTGGTATTTTGCAAAGTAATGTTGTTTTATAGCCAATGATGTGATTTCAAAGGCTTTGCAAGCCATTTATTGGGAACAAAAACAGCTGTTTGGTGGTATTTGTTGTATTTTGGGTAAATGCCTGCATAAATGGAGCATTTTTCACGTTTTGGGATTATTTTATGTAAATGCTGGAGTCAATTGTTAAAAGATAGTATTCTAGTCAGTAATAGCTAAGCGATTGTATTATATAAACCCAAAACCAGCATTTAAGGATTTTTACAGGCGTTTTGGCTTTCTTGTTGTGTTTTTATTCATTTGTGCGTCATTGTTGTTTTATTGCTACACGCACATTTCCGAGGCCGTGTCGCCGCTTTTATAAGCAGCGGCTGTCTGTTTTAACAATTTTGGAGACTTACAAATGGGCGTCCCTTTACGTCAGCAATTGACCGTCGGCAGTTACCTAATCAAACAAAAACTGAAAGGCGTTAAGAAATATCCGCTAGTGTTGATGCTAGAACCTTTATTCCGTTGCAACTTGGCTTGCGCCGGTTGTGGCAAGATTGACTATCCCGATGACATTCTCGACAAACGCTTGTCATTTGAAGAATGTATGCAAGCCGTTGATGAGTGCGGTGCGCCTATGGTCTCCATTCCGGGAGGCGAACCGCTGATCCATAAAGAAATGCCACAAATCGTTGCTGGCATTATCGCCCGTAAAAAGTACGTTTATCTGTGCACCAACGCACTGTTGTTGAAAAAACGTATTGATGATTACACGCCGTCGCCTTATCTGACCTTTTCTATCCATTTGGATGGTATGCAAGAACGCCATGATGCGTCTGTTTGTCAAGAAGGCGTTTTTGAACGCGCCGTGGAAGCTATCAAATTAGCCTTGGGCAAAGGTTTCCGCGTCACGATCAATTGCACGTTGTTCCAAGGAGAAAATGCCCAAGAAGTTGCTGATTTTCTGGATTATGCAATGGAATTAGGTGTTGAAGGCGTAACCATCGCCCCTGGTTTTAGTTATGAACGCGCCCCGCAACAAGACGTGTTCATTAAAGGCCGCGATGTTAAAGAATTGTTCCGGGGTATCTTCAAAATTGGCAAGAACCGGAAATGGAAATTGAACCACTCTTCATTGTATTTGGACTTTTTGGCGGGCAACCAAAATTACGAATGTACGCCTTGGGGCAATCCGACCCGCAACGTGTTTGGCTGGCAAAAGCCTTGCTATTTGTTGGCTGACGAAGGCAATGCCTCGACTTTCCAAGAATTGTTGGACACCACGCCTTGGGACAAATACGGTAACAGTACCAACCCCAAATGTGCCAGCTGCATGGCACATTGTGGTTATGAAGCGACTGCGGTTGAAGACATGCTGAAAAATCCGTTGAAAGGATTGTTGACGGCTATTAGGGGGCCTAAAACCGATGGGGAGATGGTGCCTGAGCCTATGCCAGAACAAAAAACGACCGGGTTGGCAGGGATCCCTATCAGAGTGGAAATGGCCGATTGACCTTCCGGTTGCTGAAATTTAAAGTGTCGGCCTTGTCGTTAAGGCCGATAAGCTTTAGCTCTATGATTTAGGAGATACTTGGTGAGCGTTTATAAATTTAAAAAAGCTTGGTCACAAACACTATCATCAGCCGTTTTGTTTTCGATGATGGTGCTGTCGGCACCGCAGGTGTCAGCAGAAGAAGCCAGTACGGCCAAACAGATTGTTGACCGTTTCCAAACCCACTTGATAGGGGTTATGAAAGAGGGTAAGCAATTGGGTTATGCTGGCCGCTATGACAAACTCCGTGATGCCGTTTCAAACAGCCATGATTTGACAAAAATCGCCCGTATTGTGGTTGGCAAAGAATGGGAAAAACTATCCGAAACCCAGCAACAACAATTGGTTGATGTGTTCAGCAAATTAAGCATTGCGTCTTATGCCCATAATTTTAAAGAATTTACGGGTGAAGCGTTTGTCTTTGATTCAGAGGAAGAAACGACGCGGGGCGGGGTGGTCATTCACGCACGCTTGACAATTCCTGATGAAAAAGATGTCAAGTTTGATTATATGCTTAAAGAAAAAGGCAACAGCTGGCGGATTATCAATATCATCGCTAATGGCGTTAGTGATTTGGCCTTAAAGCGTTCCGAATACACCAGCATTTTGCAACGCGAAGGGTTTGATGCTTTAATAGCCAAGATTAACGAAAAAATTGATAACTATTCAAAATTATAGGTTTCGCAAGCGATGAAAGGACACCGTAACGTTGGGCTTAACGCTACCATCAAATTTACCCTTCCTTACTTATTGGCAACCGCTTTTCTGTTAAACGGTTGCGCATCGACAGATACGGGTAATCAGCAAATTGTGCCTAGCAAAGCTGACCCTTACGAGGGCATTAACCGGAAAATATACAATTTTAACGATAAAATTGACAATTTCATCGCAGAACCTATTTCTGACCTTTACCGTGCGGTTACACCCCAATTTTTGCAAACGGGCGTGTTCAATTTTTTTAACAATTTGGACAACATCAATGTTGTGCTAAACGACTTCTTGCAAGGAAAGTTTGAACAAGGCGCCCAAGATACCGGGCGTTTTGCAATGAATTCAACACTTGGCTTGCTGGGTGTGTTTGATGTCGCCAAATCGGTCGGTTTGCCACAAAATAACGAAGATTTTGAACAAACATTAGCCGTCTGGGGAGTGCCTCGCGGGCCTTATTTGATTATACCGTTCATTGGCCCTGTCACTTCCCGTGGGGTTCCTGGGGCAGTGTTTGATACCGCCACCAACCCTTCGTCCTACGTTGGTGCGCCTGTGCAGTTATTGTCGCTGCTCAACAAACGTGCCAATGCCGAAGGGGCATTAAAATTTATTGATGAAGCGGCCTTAGACCCTTATGTGTTCACCCGTGAATCATTTCTACAATGGCGTGCGGGTCTTGCTAATGACGGCAAGTCACAAGAACCTGCCGATTTTGATGAAGAGCTTGGTGAAGCAGATGACGGTTTGCCTTTGTCGAAGGCTGACGTTGGCTTAAAATCAAGCAACAGCGGCAGCCAACCGCAATTCAAACAAGTTTCAGATTCGTTCGGCAATATTTCGCTATCCTTTGAAAAAACTGCCGAATCATTTAAGGCTACGAGTGAGAAACTTGATACCTTGAAGCGTCCTTAATACTAAGGTTACAAGGATGTAACCTTAAAAATGCAATAAAGAGTGCACTTCGTAATCGCGAAGCTTATCCCGCCCCTCAAGAAAATCCAATTCCACGACAAAAGCGCAGGCTTCAACCTTCGCACCTAATTTCTCCACTAACTGGCAACTGGCTTTCGCTGTGCCACCTGTTGCCAATAAGTCATCAATCAGCAACACCCGATCATCAGAATCCAGCGCATCAATATGTACTTCCAGCATCGCCGAACCGTATTCCAAATCATAAGAAACATTTTGGACATCGTATGGAAGCTTGCCGGGTTTCCTTAACGGCACGAACGGCAAGCCCATTTCCCAGGCAACTAACGACCCAAAAATAAATCCCCGCGCTTCCATACCTGCTACAGCCGTGATATTGCGGCCTAAAAACGGATGCAGCAATTGATGCACGGCCAATCTCAATAACGCAGGGTCTTTGACTAGCGGCGTAATGTCCTTAAACATAATCCCTGGTTTGGGGAAATCAGGAATGTCGCGGATTTTGCTTCTTAATCGGTGCATAGGATGCCTTGATATAGTTGGGTTAAATAAGATTTAGCCTACAAACTCCCTGATTTTCACCAAAATGCCCTGTGCATCCAAGCCGCAGACGGCGAGGAGCTGCTCGCGTGAGCCCTGCTCGACGAAGCTGTCGGGCAGGCCGATGGCGAGCACGGGCTTGGTGATTTTTTGGCCTTGGAGGAAAAGCAGGACGTTGCTGCCCGCACCGCCCGACAGGGCGTTCTCTTCGAGGGTGACGAGCAGGTCATGGCTGGCCGCCAGTTCGAGGATGAGCGCCTCGTCCAGGGGCTTGACGAAGCGCATGTTGGCGACGGTGGCGTTGAGCTCTTCCCCGGCCTGGAGGGCGGGGGCGACGAGGCTGCCCCAGGCCAGCAGGGCGATGTGGTGGCCTTGGCGTATGGTTTCGCCCTTGCCGATGGGCAACGGGTCAAGGCTGGCCTGGACGGGCGTGCCGGGGCCTTTACCGCGCGGGTAGCGCACGGCGGCGGGGCCTGCGTGCAGAAAGCCGGTGCTGAGCATCTTGCGGCATTCGTCTTCATCGGCCGGGGCCATGACGACCAGGTTGGGGATGCAGGCCAGGTAGCTGTGGTCGAAGCTGCCGGCATGGGTGGGGCCGTCGGGGCCGACCAGCCCGGCGCGGTCGAGGGCGAACAGCACGTCGAGGTTTTGCAGGGCGACGTCATGGATGAGCTGGTCGTAGCCGCGTTGCAGGAAGGTCGAGTAGATGGCGACCACGGGCTTGAGGCCTTCGCAGGCTTGCCCCGCCGCGAGGGTGACGGCATGCTGTTCGGCGATGGCGACGTCAAAGTAACGTTCGGGGTATTGCTGGGAGAACTTCACCAGCCCGGAGCCTTCGCGCATCGCCGGGGTGATGCCCAGCAGCCGGGGGTCTTGCGCGGCCATGTCGCACAGCCAGTTGCCGAACACTTCGGTGTAGGTCGGGTGCGGGGAGGGAGTGGACTTGGGCAGGCATTCGGATTCGGGGTCGAAGGCGGGCACGCCGTGGTAGGCGAGCGGGTCCTTTTCGGCGGGCGGGTAGCCCTTGCCCTTCTTGGTGACGATGTGCAGGAACCTTGGGCCTTGGATGTGCTTGAGGTTCTCCAGGGTGGCGACCAGCATGTCCACGTCGTGGCCGTCGATGGGGCCGATGTAGTTGAAGCCCAGCTCCTCGAACAAGGTGCCCGGCACGATCATGCCCTTGACGTGCTCCTCGGTGCGCCGTGCCAGTTCCCAGACGGTCGGCATCTTGCCCAGCACCTTCTTGCTTTCCTCGCGCACCGACGAATACAGGCGGCTGGTGAGGATTTTTGACAGGTAATTGTTCATCGCGCCGACATTGGGCGAGATCGACATGTCATTGTCATTGAGGATGACCAGCAGGTTCGCGTCCACCGCCCCGGCATGGTTCATCGCCTCGAAGGCCATGCCGCCGGTGATGCTGCCGTCGCCGATGATGGCCACCGTGTGGCGGTGCTCGCCCTTCAGCTTGGCGGCGATCGCCATCCCCAAGGCCGCGCTGATCGAGGTGCTCGAATGGCCGACCCCGAACGCGTCATACTCGCTCTCGGCGCGGTTCGGGAACGCGCACACCCCGTCCCGGCTGCGGATCGTCGTCATCCGGGACTTGCGCCCGGTGAGGATTTTGTGCGGGTAGGCCTGGTGGCCGACATCCCAGACCAGCCGGTCATGGGGCGTGTCGAACACATAATGCAGCGCCACCGTCAGCTCCACCGTGCCCAGTCCCGCCGAGAAATGCCCGCCGGACACGCTCACCGACTGCGTCAGGAACGTGCGCAGCTCCTTCGCCAAGGGCTTGAGCAGCTCCTTCGGCAGGCGCCGGACATCGCCCGGCAGGTCTATTTCGTCGAGCAGGGGTAAAGGGGTAGGCTTATTCATGAAAATATGGGTTCCTTAAAAAGTCGATTCTTTAATCTGGTAGCATAAATTATCCAGATTAATTCCTGAGTGTTCAAGTTGGTTATTAGTGGTTTTATAAAGCAGAAACGATGCCTGTATGCTCAATTGAAGATACGGAAAAGGGCTTCTGCTTTGACAGAACGTTTACCGGGTATGCCAGGAAGGTTTGGATTATCGTCAATAATTACGCTGGACAGAAAAATTGGCCAACAAAATCAATGCGTCTTTGAATTCAGAATCAGGCAAACACGCCAAGGCTGCAATCGCTTTTAAGGCCTCTTCGTCAGCGCGTTGTTCGGTGTAAGTGATGGCTTGGGTGCGTTGGACGATTTCATAAACAGCGTTAAAAGCGTCCCTGTTACCGTTTTGAATGGCTTCAATGATGATTTCGGCTTCACTCGGCGTGCCATTTTGGATGGCGTAAATCAAGGGTAGGGTGGGTTTGCCTTCCGCCAAATCATCGCCTAAATTTTTGCCTAGGTCTTCTTGGTTGGCTTTGTAGTCCAAAGCATCATCAATCAATTGGAAAGCAATGCCTAAATGTTGGCCATAGCGGGCAAGGTTTTCTTCAATGTCGGCATCAACGCCAGCCATCACAGCCCCTAAGCGGGTGGCAGCACTGAACAAGATGGCTGTTTTCCGGGAAATGACTTCCAAATATTTGGCTTCCGTGGTTTCGGGGTTATTGCAGTTCAGCAATTGCAGCACTTCACCTTCTGCAATCGCGGTGGTGGTTTTGGAAAGGATTTCCATGACCCGCATATTCTCGGTGCGCACCATCATCTCAAACGCCCGCGAATATAAATAATCACCGACCAAAACACTGGCGGCATTGCCCCAAACGGCGTTTGCCGATTCCTTGCCGCGCCGCAAATCCGATTCATCGACCACATCATCATGCAGTAAAGTCGCGGTATGGATAAATTCAATGACGGCAGCCAAAATCAAATGCTTGTCGCTGACTCCGCCTAAAGCTTTGGCAGCCAATAACAACAGCATCGGACGCAAACGTTTGCCGCCATTGCCGACAATATAATGTCCCATTTGGTTAATCAGCACGACATCAGAGCTAAGTTCGTTGATGATGAGCTGGTCAACCGCTTTGGCTTCGGTAATCGTCAGGTTTTTGATCGAATCAAAGTCTATAGATGCTGATAGATTCGAAGAGGAGTTTGCGTGCTCTGCCATTATTGATTTTGCTAGTGTTTGATGTGAAATTATGTTCCATAACGGCTAAGGTGCTATGGATCGCTAAGTTGGCCGGACATTATAACCCAATACTAAATTAATCGAGTATGCGTCAGGCCAAACGCAGATAAATAAAATAATTAATCAATGGCTTACAAGATTTGGGGTGATTCAAGCGCAATTCTGTTTCAAGCTAAAAATGTTGAAATGGGGTTATGCTCAAATAGGCATATTAAACAGTCGGTTCCAGGGTTATTTTTAGGGGGTTTAGCCATATGCGGTGGATATGTCCGGCAGCACGTCGGTCATGGTTTTGACGATACGTTGATGTTGGGTAAAAATTGGAATGTAGACCGAATTTAGGCATTATTAAGTCTGTTGTGGCTCAAGCAAAAAAGCGGCGATGGCTGAATTTTTATTCACCAATCCCGAAAAAAATGATATGGGTATCAACAATAATCGGCTTCATTGAATTTTGGCTACAAAACGGGCTTGGTTTTGTTGCCACCAATTTGATTTTAATTCCTCATCCAATGCCATCGCATCGTCTTCGGTAATTTGGCTTTGCGAAAGCAATTCTTTAATCCGCAAAATTTCCAACAGACGCAATAGTTCTTGGGAATTTAGATATTCTTTTGAGAAAGTCAAATTGACTGTTGTTTCAGTGGCTTGGTAGTTCAGCATATTCGTTTCTGCTTAAAAGGTGTGAGGTACGAGACTCTTTAATTAAGTCATTTTCGTCTTTCCACAGAATCATATGTTTTCTTTGATTGACTAGCAATTGGACGAGCCGAGGAACGAGGTACATCAATCGCGAACGATGCGCTTCACGTTGTTCAGCGCATCCTATAGTTCTCCCTTCGTTTGGATTCGGCTAGGTGAGATTGGCTCGCCTTTGGCAATCGCCCGCGAGAAATGCCCTTTGAGTAAATTCCAGCGCATGGAAAAATCAGGATCATCGCACGGCAATATCCAAATACAGTGCAGATGATCCGGTAAATAAGTTGATGTTAAATAAAAAATGTAGGATGGGCTGACGATAGGAAGCTCATCCTACAAGCTATGGAATACAGTTAATTGGATCAGAAACGCCGTTTGCAATTCGTGAGCATTGCCTTGTTTTTTCGTCAAAACAATAATAAACATAATTTTTGTCAGATGAAAAATCTGCCTCAATTGACTTATTAGCATCCTCAGTTGACTTAAACAATTTAAATTCGTTATAAAAATATGGGGTTCTGAGTCTAGCACCGCCTAACTTTTGAATAACTTGGCCTGCTAAGTATTCGATGGAATCCTCAACGAAATAATATGCTTTATAATAAGCTCGGTCGGTGATCTTAATCCACTCTTTGGGTTGTGCTGTAATAAATCCGTTGTCGCAACAGACAATATAAAAGTTATCTATTTTAGCCCCTCCACATTTAGCAAAATATTCATACTGGTATGAGTATCGAGGATCAGGGAATTGAGAAAGCCACAGTTCTTTGTAGGAATTATTATTCCCTTCATTGATGTTGTCATTTTCTACAATTTCTACAATCGTGGATTCTGTAGATTGTGCGTAGTGATAAGTTGTTTCCAATCCACTTTCAACTTTTTTCCAGCCATCAATGTCCTTAAGATAAGCTTTTAATCGGTCTTCTGGTATTAAATTACCTAATTCATTGTTTCCTAAACATTTTTTTATAAAATTATAAATTTCTTCCAATGATTCAATTTTCTTTCTAGCAATTTCATTCAAAAGGGTATCTATGTCATAAATATCTTCTTGAGGATTAAATACCAAACCATGTGGATTTGTATATTTTTTATTTTTGAGACGACTTGCATTCTTAGAAATAGATATAAATTTGAAAACGTAACCTGAATAGTTGGAGTGAAGATTATTTAATGAATCTTCAATTTTTTGCCTACTTGCGTTAGCGGATACAGAAATGACAATATTATTTTGTTTGTCAACTAAATCTATACCGGCTTCATTATTTTTTGGGGTTTTTTCAAGATTATAGCCATATAGAAGATTAAGAAAATCTCGGTAAAAAATTTCTGAGCGAACATGTTCTGTAAGAAGATTCAATTTTCCGTTTGAATCGATTATGTATGAATGTAAATTAAGTTTTTCGGTTATAAAATCGAGGTATTTTGAACGGTTCATTATTGGAGTTAGTATCGTAGGATGGGCTGACGTAAGGAAGCCCATCAAATAAAGCCACAAAAAACGATGGGCTTCCTTACGTCAGCCCATCCTACAATCCTTGATTAACCCATCAATCCTAAAATCAATTATCCGTAACCGCCCCAGTAGAAGCCGAACTCACCAATTTGGCATATTTCGCCAACACGCCACGGGTATATTTCGGGGCGGGCTGTTGCCATTTTTCCATACGACGTGCCACTTCATGTTCATTGACATGCAAGGTTAAGGCGTTGTTTTCGGCATCAATCGTAATGGTGTCGCCGTTTTCGACGATGGCTAAGGGGCCGCCGACGTAGGCTTCTGGGGTGATGTGGCCTACGACGAAACCGTGTGTGCCGCCGGAGAAGCGTCCGTCGGTGATTAACGCGACTTCTTTGCCTAAGCCTTTACCCATAATCGCGGAAGTCGGTGACAGCATTTCGCGCATACCGGGGCCGCCTTTCGGGCCTTCGTAGCGGATGACTATGACATCGCCTTTGACGATGTCGCCGTTGAGGATACTTTGCAGGGCTTGTTCTTCGGCTTCAAAAACTTTGGCTTTGCCAGTAAAGCACAGGCCTTCTTTGCCGGTGATTTTCGCCACGCCGCCTTCGGGGGCAAGGTTGCCGTACAGGATAACCAAGTGGCTGTCTTTTTTGATCGGGTTGCTGAGGTCGTGGATCATGTCCTGGCCATCTGGGTATGGGGCAACGTCGGCGAGGTTTTCTGCCAAGGTTTTGCCTGTGACGGTCAAGCAATCGCCGTGTAACAAGCCTGCGTCCAACAAGACTTTCATCAACGGCTGAATGCCGCCGATTTCGACCAATTCCGCCATTTGGTATTTACCGCTGGGTTTCAAATCCGCCAACATCGGGACGCGTTTGCCGATGCGGGTGAAATCGTCCAGGCTCAAATCGACTTTCGCGGCATTCGCCATCGCCAGCATGTGCAACACGGCGTTGGTTGAACCGCCCAGCGCGATGACCACGGTGATGGCGTTTTCAAAGGCTTCTTTGGTCATGATGTCGCTGGGTTTGATGCCTTTTTCAATCAGGTTCATCACCGCTGCGCCTGCGCGTTCGCAATCGAGGCGTTTGTCGTTGGAAATTGCCGCTTGTGCAGAGCTGTTGGGTAAGCTCATGCCGAGTGCTTCAATCGCCGAAGCCATCGTGTTTGCGGTGTACATGCCGCCGCATGAACCTGCGCCTGGGATGGCTTTGGTTTCAATGGCAGTCAGTTCGGCATCGTCGATTTTGTTGTTGGCTCTTGCGCCGACCGCTTCAAACACGGATACGACATCGAGTTTTTTGTCTTTATGGCAACCGGGCATAATAGTGCCGCCGTAAACAAAAATCGCCGGACGGTTCAGGCGCGAGATGGCAATCATGCAGCCCGGCATGTTTTTGTCGCAACCGCCGATGGCGACCACGCCGTCAAAGCCTTGGCAACCAACCACCGTTTCAATGGAATCGGCGATGACTTCACGCGATACCAATGAATATTTCATGCCTTCTGTGCCCATCGAAATGCCATCAGAAATGGTGATGGTGTTGAATACCACGGCCTTACCGTTAGCTTGGTTAACGCCATTCGCGGCATCATCAGCCAGTTTGTTGATGTGCATATTGCACGGCGTGACCATGCTCCAAGTGGAAGCAATGCCTACTTGTGGTTTCTTGAAGTCTTCGTTTTTAAAACCGACGGCGTAAAGCATGGCGCGGCTGGGTGCGCGTTCCATGCCGTCTACGACTTGGGAAGAAAAAGGTCGGGTGTTTTTATCGCCTGAGTTAGCCATGTAACGATTCCTTTTGAGGTTGGAGTAAGTGGAATGGGTTTTTGAAGAGGGTTAAAGCATGATGCGCCGTGGGCTGAGGGACAGCAAAAGGATTTCGGCGCGGGAAAATCGGGTCAATGGACGGTAGCGGCTATGGTTAGTACATATCCCAGCTGCTTTTGCGCTTCCAGCTGAGTTTGGGCAGGATAAAACCTAAAATCACGCTGAAAAACACTAAGATGCCGCCATAGAGAAACCAGTCCTGATTGGTGGTGTCTTTTAAGGCTTCGTTTTCTAATTTGAGTTGTTGCAGTTGCCGTTCGGCATTGACGACACGTTCTTGCAATTCATCGCGCTCGTTTTTAAGTTGTACCACACCCGCCGCCGCTTGTTTGATTTCTCCCAATTCCAAGCTCAGTTTGTCGCGTTCCATCGCCAAAGATTTTTCTAGTGATGTGCCGGGGGTGATGGAGTCTTTAACGATTTTTAGCTCGGCTTTTAAAGACAGGTTTTCCGACTGCAACGCCTTAAGGCTTTTGGTGTTGGTTTCGATTTGTTCACGCGCGGGCGGCTCTTTCATGGTTTGGCGCGTTTGTATGAAACCTTCGACGCCATCGCTGGTGCGCACGGGCGTGAAGCCGGATTTGGTGGGTTTGCCTACCACTGTCAACGGCGTACCCGTGGCGATCAGCTTGAGGACTTTAGCGTCATTATCGGGGGCGTTGCGGATAGACAGGTTCAGGTTGTCCGTGACATAAACGGTTTCTGCCTGCGCCATGCCAGCTGTAAGCGCGATAACAACAAGCGAGGAAAGTATTTTTTTCACGGGAGCCTCATGGGTTGGCGGTCAGATAGGCCAAATTTTAACGTCATTTAGCGCAGAGCAGAAATTCCAGTAAGGCTTTTTGGGCATGGAGGCGGTTTTCGGCTTCTGGAAATACCACGCTTTGTTCACCATCAATCACTTCGGCACTGACTTCTTCACCACGATGGGCGGGCAAACAGTGCATGAACAACGCATCGGGTCGGGCGGCGGCCATCACGTTGGCGTTGACCTGATAGTCTTTAAAAGCGATTTCACGTTGCCGTTGTTCTTCTTCCTGGCCCATGCTGGCCCAGACATCCGTGACCACCAAGTCGGCTGAATTTGCGGCGGCAATCGCATCGGTAAAAAATTTCACCCTGTCGCCTGCTGTGGCGACAATGTCGGCGGAGGGTTCGTAACCCTTAGGGCAGGCAATATGCAGGATAAAATCAAGCTGCATGGCAGCGTGGATATAAGAATGGCACATATTGTTGCCGTCACCGATCCAGGCAACCGTTTTGCCTTGGATGTCACCGCGCAATTCAAAAAAAGTCTGCATATCGGCCAGCAACTGGCACGGGTGCTGTTCGTCCGTCAAGCCATTGATGACCGGGACACTTGAATGTTCGGCAAACGTGGTGACGGTTTCGTGTTTGTCCGTTCTGAGCATAATGCCATCGACCATGCTGGAAATGACTTTAGCACTGTCACGCAAAGGTTCGCCACGACCCAATTGGGTGTCGCGCGGTGATAAAAACAAGGCATTGCCGCCAAAATGCCCCATGCCCACTTCAAAAGAAATACGGGTGCGGGTGGATGATTTTTCAAAAATCATCGCCAAGACGCGGCCTTTTAAGGGTTGGAAATCAGGGTCACGGTGTTTTTTCAGCTCAATGGCACGATAAATCAAGGCCCGCAATTCTGCACTGGAAACGTCAAGCAAACTGGTGAAATGTCTGGGATTCATGTAACGACCTACAACTTGGCGGTAAACGCTAAAATTAATGATGACAAAGTATCGACAAGCAGCCCGATCTGCTCGTCATTAATAATCAACGGCGGCAACAGGCGGATATTTTTTTCATAAGTGACGTTAATCAGCAGCCCGGCTTCTAAAGCTTGCGCGACCAATTCTGTGCAGGGCACATCGAGTTCGATGCCGATCATCATGCCTTTATGGCGAATATCCACAATATGCGCTTGGCCTTGCAAGCGTCCGGTAAATCCTGCCCAAATTTGTTGGCCTTTTTGGGCGGCGGCGGCGACCAAACCTTCGTTGTCAATAGTGGCCAACACGGCTAATGCCGCACTGCACGCTAATGGATTGCCACCAAACGTTGAACCATGTGTTCCGGCGGTCAGCACGTCGGCGGCCTTACCCCGCGCCAAACACGCGCCTATCGGCACACCATTGCCTAAAGCTTTGGCGACGGTGCAAACATCCGGCAACAAACCGTTATGTTGATACGCAAAAAACTGACCTGTCCGGCCTATGCCTGTTTGGATTTCGTCCAACATCAACAACAACTGGTGCTGATCGCACAAACTGCGTAATTGGTTAAGATAATCCGCCGCCGGAATATTTACGCCACCTTCACCTTGCACAGGTTCAACTAAAATGGCGACGATATTAGGATGCTGCGCCAACGCGTCTTGGACGGCTTTGACATCGTTATAAGGCACACGGATAAAGCCTTCGACCAATGGCGCAAAACCTTGCTGGACTTTGGCGCTACCTGTCGCGCTTAAAGTTGCCAACGTCCGGCCATGAAAACTTTTTTCCATAACGATGATGGCAGGATTTTCAATGCCGATACTATGGCCGTATTTACGCGCCAATTTGATGGCCGCTTCGTTCGCTTCCGCGCCGGAATTGCTGAAAAACACATTGTCCATGCCGCTTTTTTCAATCAGGCGGTCGGCCAGTTGTTCTTGCAAAGCGATGCGGTAAATATTTGATGTATGTACCAATTTTCCGCTTTGTCCGCATAAGGCCCGGTGCACGGCAGGGTGCGCGTGGCCTAAATTGCACACGGCGATGCCGGACAATGCGTCCAAATAGCGTTTGTCTTGGTCGTCCCACAGCCAAGCACCTTCACCCCGTTCAAAGGTGACGGCCAAGCGTCCGTAAGTTGGCATAATATGGCTGGTCATAAGGTCTGCCTATCAACAATCAAGGGCTTGAATAAGCCGATAAAAAAATGCTCGATTATAAGTTTCTAATTACCCCTAAGCAATACCTCACGGATTATTTACTTTTTTAACCCGCCCAATGTTGATAAAATCAGTGGGGATTTGTGTATTAACTTATTAAGTGATGATGACTATGAGCGTAATTGAAAGAATTAAAGACCAACTTGAAAATAACCCGGTGGTTTTATATATGAAAGGAACCCCTGATTTCCCACAATGCGGGTTTTCAGGCCAAACTGTCCATGTTTTGGATTTGTGCCAAGCCAAATACATGTATGTGAATATTTTTGAAGACCCTGAATTGCGCGAAGCCTTAAAAGAGTATTCAAGCTGGCCGACTTACCCGCAACTGTATGTCAATGGCGAGTTGGTCGGAGGTTGTGACATTGTTGTGGACTTGTACAAAAAAGGCGAACTAGCCCCTATGCTGGCGGCAGTTGGCGGAACAGCACAATAATTTCAGCACCGCAAAACCTGGCAAAACAAATTGTTTTGCCAGGTTTTTTTATGCCTAAAACTTAACAATTGCCAAAATACTGAATGCAGGATTGGGCTTGTAACCCAATGCCGTTAAGTTAAGGGAAAAGATGAGGTAGGGGCGGGGCCATGCCCGCGAACACTGCGTATTCTTTGAAGTCATTTGGGTTTGTCGCAGGCATGGCCTGCTCCTACAAGCCTTAACTTAACGGCATTGGTTTGTAACTCAGTCCGGCTAATCCATCATAGCTATAAAAAGTTTTCATGATTTGGTAATAATTTGGCCAATCTAAAGATTTATTAGCCAATTCAAGTTATTAAGGTATCAATCCAACGATTTTCAACAAAGTTATCCACAGAATATGTGGATAACCGCCCAAAAAATACTATGATGTGGCATTCTCTGTGTGTCCCCATGTCATTATGATGCCGATCTTAATTCTCAATCTTATTGGCTTAGGCTTTAGGCTATGGCTACGCGCCGCCAGTATTTTCTGTTTGATAGGATGCTTAGGGCTGACAACACCTGTTTACGCCGCTGATCCACAACCCTATCAAGTGACGATTGGGCAAACGGGTGATGCTGAGCTGGATCAAATGCTCAAAGATTCCTGTACCCTAATCAGTTTGCAGGAAGCCGCGCCTGTGGGTTCGTTTGCGATGGTGGCCCGCGCCCGTGCCGATGTCGAGCGGTTTATGGTGGCTTTACGCAGCTTAGGTTATTACCAAGGCCAAGTGCAGGTGCGCATCGCCGACAGGCCTTTAGATGACCGAGGCTTATACGACACCATTGATTATTCCCCCGCCAGCCCGCCGATTCCGGTGCAAATCACTGTCGATAAAGGTGAGGTTTTCCGCGTCCGTCGTTTTATTATGGAAGGTGATGCGCCACCGGAAGCCCAGGAATGGCTGGGTCTGAAAGCTAAAATGCCGGCCCGTGCCGCTGACATCCAACAGGCGCGGGACAAATTGTTGCTGGCTTTGCAGGAACATGGCTATGGCTTGGCCAAAGTCGAAGAACCCGTAGCGGTATTGCTGCCTGATAGCCATGAGCTGGAAGTGTCTTACCGCGTCACCGCAGGTAAGCCTTTATTATTGGGCGATATAAAAGTCAAAGGCCTGGAAAAAGTCGATCCGGCCTTTGTCGATAACCATCTGGACATCGCCAAAGGCCAGCCCTTCAAATTGTCGGCTGTTGAAAAATCCCGCCAAGACTTGCAAAACACGGGCGTTTTTTCCTCCGTGCGCAGCCGTTTGGGCAAGACGCTGGATGCCCAACAGCAATTGCCCATCACGTTCACGGTCAGTGAACGCCTACGCCACACCACGCATCTAGGCGCGGCGTATTCGACTGATTTGGGCACGAGCTTGTCCAGTTATTGGCAACACCATAATCTGCTGGGTTCCGGGGAACAGCTCAATTTCACGGCAGGCATCACGCAAATTGGCGGTAACAGCACCACGGGCGTGGGCTATAACGTGAGCCTCTCATTCATCAAACCGGATTTCTTGCAAGCAGGCCAATCCTTGCAAACCAATCTGGTCGCGATTAAACAAAGCCTGATTACCTATGACCAAGATGCGGTGTATGGCGAGTTGCTGTTAAGCCGCAAATTATCCTCAGTGTGGACGGGGAATATCGGTGTCCGGCTTGAACAATCCACTATCACCCAAGCCGATGAAACCCACGATTACAGCTTGGGCAGCTTGCCTGTGTCATTAAAGTACGACAGCACCAACAATTTGCTCGACCCAACCAGCGGGAGCATTGTCACGCCGCTGGTTACGCCCGTCGTAGCCTTGAAAGCAGGGGATTTTACCAGTTTCTTGATGATGCAATTGTCGGCTTCAACGTATTTTGACCTGTTCAAAGAAGGCCGTAGCGTCTTGGCCTTACGCGGTTTATTGGGCGGTATCCAAGGCGCGGGGCGGTTCGATTTGCCGCCTGACCAGCGTTTTTATGGCGGCGGCAGCACTACGGTGCGCGGTTTCCGTTACCAATCCATAGGCCCGCAATTTGCCGATGGCAATCCACAAGGCGGCAAGGCCATCGCCACCGCCACGGTGGAGTTTCGCCAACGCCTGTTTGAGCATTACGGCGTGGTCGCGTTTGCCGATGCCGGACAAGTTAGCCCGGACACCTTGTTGATTTCCAGCGATTGGCGTATCGGTGCGGGCTTGGGGGCGCGTTATTACACAGGTTTTGGGCCGTTGCGTTTGGATGTCGCGTTTCCTGTCAACCAGCAATCCAATAGCGGCAGTTTTGAAATTTATTTAGGATTGGGGCAGGCGTTCTGATGCGTAAGATGTTGCTTTTTAGCGTAATTTTTCTGCTTGTATTGGGTTTTGGGATAAGGTTTGCCCTCAATAGCCCAAGCGGGCGGACGTATATCACCGAATCCTTAGCCACGTTGACCGGGCAAAAATTGACGGTCACGGGCTGGACGGGGAGTTTCCCGGAGCAAATCGCCATTGCCCAACTGGTTTGGCAAGATGATAACGGCGTGTTGACGTTGGACGGTTTGCAAATGGCTTGGCAACCCTGGCAATTGCTGGCAGGGGTTGCTGACATCCGCGTGTTGCAAGCCGAACGTATTGGCTTTGTCCCTTCCCAAACACCCAGATCTGACGACGCTTCCGAATCCACACCGCTGTCTTTGCCTGTAGCTATCCGTTTGCATACCCTGCATGTCGGTGAAATCGACTTGTCGGCAGTGACCGGACAAGCCAGTCGGTTATCGCTGGATGCCCAAGCGGATTGGGCATCCATAAACGAAGGCACGTTAAAAGTATCTGTGCAGCCTTTACAAAACACGGGCACGTACGAACTCAATGCCCAAATCACCCCGGCTGGGCTACACGCCAAACTCCTGGTCAACGAACCCGCCCAAGGTTTATTGGCGGTATTGGCCGGGCTTAAAGAATCCCAGCCTTTAAACATTTCGGCAAGCTTGGATGGCCCGTTAACGGCGTTGCAAACCGCGTTGGAATTGAATTGGGGGCAACTGAACGCAGTCTTGCAAGGCCCCTTGGATGCACAAAGCCTAACCGCTGATTGGCAAATCAGCGCAAATGCCCCAGCCATGCGGCCTCACGCGGATTTGGCATGGCAAAGTCTGGCGTTACAAGGCACGGTAAAAGGTTTGTTAAGCCAACCCAGCATCCATAGTGCGTTGAATCTGCGTAACCTGCAATTAAACGGCCCGGACATCGGGCAAATCAACTTATCGGTACAAGGCGAGGGTGGCCTGCTGGACATCAGCGGCGATTTGATGAATTTACGCTTAAATCCTGCCGGGGCAGATGTATTGCAAGGCCATCCCGTCACCTTACAAGCGTCGGTACGACTTAACGAAGCCCAACGCCCGGTCAGTTTTAAACTCACCCATCCTTTATTTTCCGTGCAAGGTGATGCCGTCACGGCAGGCGGAGCCCATGCCAAAATGGCCTTGGTTTTGCCAAATTTACAGACACTGACCCAGCCATCGGGTATGCCCTTATCCGGCAACGCCCGTCTGACTTTACTCCTGGATCCAACGGCTACCGGGCAAGAACTCAAACTCGACGGTGCGCTGAATGTGTTAGGTGGTGATCCAAGATGGCTGAAATTATTAGGCAAACAAGCCGATTTAGGCGTGACCTTGGCGATGAATGGCGCGGATTTACAGTTACCGCGTTGCCAACTCCAAGGCAAAAACCTTTTGTTTAAAGCCGAGGGCAATTTAAAAAATCACACAGCCAAATTCAATTGGCAGCTCGATGCCAATGATATGTCGGCCTTTGCCGAAAAAGCCACCGGAAAACTGACGGCGCGGGGGCAACTTGACGGGCCTTTAGAGGATTTTTCTGTGCTTGCCGACGTGTCCGGTGAAGTGGGTATCGCGCCGATGCCGCGTAAACCCGTCACGGTAAAACTCAACATGGCACATTTGCCCAAACAAACTAGCGGGCAAGTTACGGCCAAAGCTATGTTGGCGGGTGCGCCTTTAGATTTGGAATTGGTGGTCAAACCGCAAGCAGACCAAGCGATTGTGTTGGACATCAGCCGTGCCCAATGGAAAAGCGTGCGTAGCCAAGGGAAGTTAACGTTTGCGAAAAATAGCCCGTGGCCTGTCGGTGCAGTGCAAGTGTCGGCAAAACGGCTGGATGATTTGCGCCCGTTGCTTGGGCAAGCGGTATCCGGCTCGCTCATTGCCAACCTGAAAACCTCACAACCAAACCATGCCGTGCTGGCTCTGGAGGCCGACACACTAAGCTTTGCAGGTGCTGCGCTTGACCATGCCGCCTTAAATTTGACGGTGCGTGATGCCATCAACAAGCCCAAATTGGCCGGGGCTTTGAATTTTGCAGGTTTGGCAACGGGCGGCATCACCGGGTCGGGCAACGTGGACGTGAATGGCACACTGGAACAACTGGCGATGCACTGGATGGCTGCATTGGAAAATGTCGTTGGCGCACCGATGCAAATCAACGGCAACGCGGCCTTTGCCAGTGCCACCCAAGAAATCGCCATCAACAGCCTCTCAGCGTTATGGAAAGAGCAAAACTTGCACTTGCTCGCACCCGTCCGTGTGGTATTGGGTGATGCCGTGAGCGTGAAAAATTTACAATTAGGCTTGGGCGAAGCGATTTTGCAAGCCGATGGTCAGTTCAGCCCAAACCTGAATATGACGGCACACTTGCAACACGCACCGCTGTCATTGTTGACGTTGTTTAACCCCGATCTGCAAGCGTCCGGCAGCGTGTCCGCCCAAGCGCAATTGCACGGCACGGCCGCGAAACCGATTGGCACGGTGCAGATCAATGGTAAAGATTTGCGCCTGTTGACTTCCGCAGGCCAAGCCCTGCCAGCGGCTAATCTCGATGCGTCCGCGAATTTGGACGGTGTCCTTGCGCAACTACAAGCCAAGCTCAAAGCGGGCGATAACGCCAATTTAAGCCTGACAGGCACAGCACCATTGAATGCGGCAGGCACGTTTGATTTAAAAACCACGGGAACCTTAGAGCTGAAATTATTAGACCCGTTATTGACCGCTGACGGACGGCGGGTGCGCGGGCGAGTCGCCATCAATGGCAGTTTGCTTGGCACTTTGGAGGATCCGCAAGTGGCCGGAACGGTGACATTGAACAAAGTGGAAGTGCGCGATTACGCGATGGGACTCAACTTGACGGCCATCAATGGCTTGCTGCGGGCAAAAGGCGGCGAACTGGTCATAGAAAAATTGCAAGCACAGGCCGGGAAAGGCGTGTTGGATGTCAAAGGCAGTATTGATGTCTTGAAAGAGGGTTTGCCCGTTAATTTATCTATCACCGCCCGCGATGCCAAACCCCTTGCAAGCGACCGCTTGACCGCCAACCTTAACGCCGATTTGACGGTGCGCGGTATGGCAGTGGGCGAATTGCTGGTGATGGGCGGTATCCAAATCAACCGTGCCGACATCCGTATCCCCGAATATTTGCCTGCCAATATCGCCGTACTCAAATTGCGTACACCCGGCGAAGCTCCACCGCCACCGCCTGAAGATTCCAAAATTAAACTCAATTTGATTATCTCGGCTGCCGATGAAATTTTTGTCCGGGGTAGGGGAGTCGATGCCGAATTAGATGGATCCATCAGCGTGCGTGGCTCAACTGCTAGGCCACGGGCGGAAGGTGGCTTTAAATTGCGGCGTGGACAATTTACGTTAGGCGGCAAAACCTTGACCTTCATCCAAGGCAAAGTCGGGTTTGACAGCGGACGCTTGACCGACCCGTCACTGAATTTTATTGCCAACAGCAGCAGCGACAATATTACGGCTACGTTGACCATCAGCGGTACGGCCAACAAACCGAAAATCAGCTTGAGCAGTGTGCCGGATTTACCACAAGATGAAGTGTTGGCTCGTTTGTTGTTCAGTCGCAGTGTCAGCAGTTTGAGCGTGTTGGAGATTGTGCAGATCGGTTCGGCAGTCGCCACCTTATCGGGCGCAACGTCCGGTTTCGGTGACCCGCTTGATAGCGTCCGCCAAACCTTAGGGCTGGATAGGCTGACCGTCGGCGGCAAAAAAACCTCAATAGAAGCAGGCAGCTACGTCGCCCCCGGTGTCTATTTAGGGACACGCCAAGGCCTGACTGGTGGCCCTCAAGCCACCATCCAAGTGGACTTGACCAAACATCTAAAACTAGAAGCCGCCGTGGGTGCAGGCTCCACTTCCAGCAAAAACGCCAACCCGAATAGCTTAGGGGTGATTTATCAGTTTGAGTATTGAGGGATTTGGGGGATGTTGTTGCGTTTGCAGATGTTGAGGAGATAAAACATCTGTTTTAGTGTTAGCAGCACCGGCGGTGCTGGTACCAAATTGCAAGACGAAAACTATTTTTTTTATGCAATCCGACAACACATTATGGTGGCGTTCAGGATGGGTTTCTAATACCCGATTGATGTCTGGCAAGCATTTTCAAAATCTTCACCGTCAATACATGTAGCCAGTTTTTTTGTTGGTTCACATTCCATTTGCATTTCTGACACCAGAATACAGGGCGCGTCATTAGTTTTTAATTGATGCGCTTGTCAATGAAAGGCTACCCACAATGGCCTTAATGGTGTTTATCAAAATGAGAGAGAAATCAAATGACTTTACTTAAATCACATAAATTATTGCCCTGGCAACTACCAGGGATATTGGTGTTAGCCTGTTTATCGTCAGCAAGCTATGCCGTTAGCCAGTGTGACAATGCTACGCCTATCGCCATCAATAAAACCACGGGGCTGTTGACTTTACCGCCAGGGGGGCATCAGTTTTATGAAATAAAAACCCCCAGTGCCGGTTTGCTGACCCTGTACTCTTTAGGTGCGACTGATACGACCGGGCAGCTTTATGATAAGGATTGCTTGGTAATCAATGATTCGGTTGATTACTTTGATGGCCCTGATAACAATTTCCAAGTCAGTCAACAAGTTGGTAAAGGCACTTATTATCTGGAGGTGTGGGGAAACACTGGTAACGTTCAAGGCGATTATAAAATCCATGTTGAAGGTGATTTGCTCACGGCAGATGATCATGGCATGAGTTGTAGCACTGCCACTACCGTCCGTAATGGTGTTGAACCAGGCATTTTGGGGCCTTATGATGACCTTGACTTTTTCCAAGTCAAGGTTGATGGGGCAGGCCATCTGGTTGTCGAAACCGAAGGGGGCACTGATACCACCGGACGGCTTTATGACAGTAATTGCTTATATGTAAACGGTTCGGTGGATTATTTCAATGGCTTGGACAGTAACTTTAAGATTGATAGGGTAGTGAGTCCAGGCATTTATTTTGTAGAAGTGTCGGGAAACAATCGGGATACAAAAGGCAAATACGATTTGCGTGTCAGTGGGGATGTGGCTTTTCCTAGCGGTACCTGTGCGGGCAAACCGGCAACCCAGTCTGGAACGAATGGTAGCGATGTTATCCGTGGCACAGCAGGCAATGATGTCATCCAAAGTTTTGGCGGCGATGATGTTATTTTGGGGCTTGAGGGGAATGACCTGATTTGTGGTGGTGATGGCAATGACATTATTCAAGGTTCGGCGGGCAATGACCGCTTGTTGGGCGAGGCGGGCGATGATGTGCTGCAAAGCGGTAAAGGCAACGATGCCCTGAATGGCGGAAGTGGCACGGATGTCTGTGATGGCGGTGTTCAGGACGATGCTGATAAAAACTGTGAAGTGACCAATAGCATCCCTTAAAAACGCGTTTCGATTCCCGTCCTATTTTTCTGCCAGCCTACAATTGGGCTGGCAGCTGCCGATCATTGGCACTTTCTGGGTTTTTCCGGTGATTTTCAGGCGGTTTGCGGATTTGTTATGGTATGGTAAGGCCATATTGATTGCCTTACCTTCTGTTACGTTCCCCCAATAACCCGCACGTCTACCGATGTTTGCCAGATTGCTTGTCCATATTGCTTATTTTTTAGACACTTCAATCCGTTACCGGAACACAAAACGCTTTTTTTACGACTTGTTGGAAAATCACGACAGCCGTATGAAAGCGTATTTTGACGTGTTCATGATCGGTTTGGTGATGCTGAGCGTGGTGGTGTTGATTTATGAAGTGGACACGCCGTTGACACACGCAGACATTGTGTTCGAGAAGGTGATCATTTGGGTGTTTGTCGTTGAGTATGTGTTGCGCGGCTGGCTTTATAACGACAGCCATAAAATCATTATTGAATATCACGAACAGGCGGAATATTTAAAAATCCCGTTCCAATTCAGTGAAGCCATACGCAAGGTGCTGGCGCAAAAAATCGCTTATATGACTTCGCCGTTGGCGGTGATTGATTTGTTGGCAATTCTGCCCAGTTACCGTTCTTTGCGGATTTTGCGCATCTTTTTGATTTTTAGATTGTTTAAGCTGCTCCGCTATTTCGACAGCATCAAGCTGTTCACCGAAGTGTTGGCAAGCAAGCGTTTTGAATTGTTCACGCTGATGTTGTTTCTGGGGTTTGTCGTGCTGATTGGCAGCACGGCGATTTATTTGTTCGAAAAACCCGCGTCTAACCATCAAGTCAACAATTTGTTTGATGCCGCTTATTTTACGATGGTCACGGTGTCCACGGTGGGCTATGGCGACATTACCCCGCACACCACGGGCGGACGGCTGGTGGCGATGACCTTGATCTTAAGCGGCTTAGGCGTGTTCTCGTTCCTGACATCGATTTTGGTGTCCGGGTTTAATGACAAAATGCACGCGATGCGCGAAAACCGCACTTACACGGAACTGAAACGCCATTCTCAATTTGTGATTATTTGCGGCTTTGGCCGGGTAGGGGAGTTGTTGGCCAATCAACTGGCAAAAGACCACAAGCATTTTGTCGTGATTGATAAAGATGGGAAAAACGTTTTGCAAGCCAAACGCTTGGGGTATTTGGTGATACACGCTGATGCCAGCAACAACCAAGTGCTGACAAACGCCGGGATCAATCATGGCGCAACGGCGGTGCTGTGTACGACGGGCGATGATGTGATCAATGTTTACATCACCTTAAGCAGCCGTTATCTGAATCCTGATATCCGTATCATTTCCCGCGCCAGTCAAGAAAATAATGTCAAAAAACTCTATCAGGCCGGAGCGAGCGATGTGATCCAGCCGTTTGCGATTGCCGCGATGGTGGCGGCGGAATATGTCGGCCAGCCTGTGGCTTTTGAAGCGATCCAAGGCATTTTAAGGCATGAAAAACAGTTGGCGATGGAAGCGGTTAAGGTGTTGCATGGCTCACAATTGATTGACAAAAGCATTGCCGAAATGGATTTTGAGCAACGCAAGCTGATTCTTATTGGCGTGATAAGCAATCATGCCGCGCATCACCGGCATCGTAAAAACCGTTATGAAGTTAATGACCAGCAGTTCTATTTTAATCCTGATGCGCATTTTATTTTGCAGGAAGGCGATTTGTTGGTGTTGATGGGGCGTAATGTCAGTATTAGCCATTTCCGTAGCCAGTTTAGGGGAGACCATCGCAGGCCATGAAACATATCGCCGTATTTGGATGCAGCCGTTTGTCGTTGGCCGTCATGACGCGCTTGCGTGAAGGGCCTTATCAGTTGTTGTTCATCGGCCAGGATGAACAGGAAACGGCGCTGATGGCGGCGCAGGGTTTTACATCACAAGTTATTGACTTTAAAAACGATGAAGAACTCAAGGCGATTGGCATAGGCTCTTATATTGACATTGTTTTTTGTTTTTTTCCGGCTGATTCGGATAACGTGTTCCTGACCATTTCCGCCCGTGCCTTGGCGCCTAAGCTGACCATTATCGCCGTGGTGGATGATTCCGAGTCCGCTGACAAATTGCTCGCCGCCGGCGCTGACAAAATTATTGACCCGCATGAGATTTGCGGACGCAAAGCCCACGATATGCTGACTCGCTCGGAAATTTCCACGATACTCGACAACACGGTATTCGGGCAGCACGATTTGAATATGGCGCAAATCGAAATTCCGGTGGGGTCTTATTTTCAAGATTGTCGTGTCTGCACCTTAAAACTGAATGAAAAACACAATTTGATTTTGTTGGGTGTGGTCAAGAAAGGCGATGACGGGTTGCACCTTGCGATTGGTGAACAGGCGCACCCTTTGTTGGCCGGGGATGTGTTGGTGGTGTTGGGTACGGCGGCAGATATTCAGGCGTTTAAGGAAGGTATGCTTTAAATGGCTAAATTGTTATGCGTTAGTTTTTTGATGGCGCGGCGTGTTAATCTGCTTCCTTGATCTGCGGCGTTAGCCATCCACTGTTTTAAATGTCTATTTCTTTCGCATGACGACTTCCAAACTGCTTATTGTCGATGCCGCTTTAGCACATCTGCATATCCTGCCTGAGCAACTCCAGATTTATGAAATTACGGTTATTGCTGGGGCTTATCCTCAGGTGTTAACGGATTTTCCAAGCCATACCCAATGGGCTTTGTTGGATGGTTATGCGGATATGGAGCAGCCGTTAATGCTAATTGATGCTCTGCAATCTTACCAACCTGATTGTAAGCTATTGATAGTCATGCCGAACATTCCCCAGCAAGCTATCCGATATTTACAGTCCGGGGTGACCGGGCTGCTATGTCACACGCAAACCGCCGAACAATTAGTGGGCATCCTGAAACATATCCAAGCCGGACATTTTTATCTGGATCAAGAAATCGCCCAATTGTTGGCGATGCGTCAAATCAAAAAATTGCTTTCCCCATTTGTATCACTGAGTTCACGTGAATTTGACGTGTTCTGTATGCTGGCCGAAGGCCGACGTTTGCAAACGATTGCCGAAGAATTGGGGATTAGCAGCAAAACCGTTTCCAATAGCCAATCCCAAATTAAACTGAAATTGGGCTTGGCGACCCGAACCGATATTATCGAGTTTGCAAAAAATCATGGATTGATCGGTTGATTGGTCTATAATTCCCAAAAACCGGGAATTTTTCCTTTTTTTCGACCAACAGGAGATGATTATGAACAAAAAATTGATGGGGCTGGCCATGTTGATGGTTTGTGGTGCTGGCGTAACTAACAGTCAAGCCAATGAGGCGGGCTTGGAAACCTGTGTGCAGGCCGTGAAAAAAGTGCAAGCCGGAGACTTGCTCAAGCTCGAAAAACTCAGTGCCGCAGGTAAAGCCAGTTATGAAATTGAAGTGCGTGATGCCAATCACGGTGAATTTGAATTTATCTGTGATGCGGCTGGCAACATCACTGAAAAAGAAACCGAAGTGGCCGACCCTAATAGCCAAGCCTTTAAAAAGAACGTAAAAATCACTGAAGAAGATGCCGCCGCGATTGCCTTAAAAGCGAACCCTGGCAAGATCGAAGAAGTGGAATATGAAGTTGAGGACAATGGCAGTTCATCGTATGAATTTGACATTGTCAGCGACAAAGGCGCGGAAACCAAAGTTGAAGTGGATGCCGCCACCGGTAAAATTATCGAAACCGCCGTTGAAGAATGGGAAATTGGTGAAGAGTCAGACGAAAAACGTTAATCAACTCAGTATCTCAGTAAAAAGCCATGCCAGTTTAGACTGGCATGGCTTTTTTGTTTTAGGATTTAGGCCTGCAAAACGGCACAGACATTTAAGCTTTATTTTGTTTGGGCATCAATGGCTTGTTTTTCCTGTTGTGCGCCTTGTTCCAAAATGCCTTCCACTTGTTTGGCTTTGTTTAAGGCTTCATTGGCTGCGGTTTGGGTTTGTGGGGCTTTAGAAGCAGTGTCGCCACAGCCTACCAAGCAGGCGATTGACGCCAGACACACGGCATTCATAAATAATTTCATAGTATCTCCTGCACGTTAGGGTAAGTTTTTCATTTCACTGGATTTGTTGTAATCCACGCCGACACTGACGATAAAGCTGGTGGCCTCTTCAATGTCCATGTCCGAGCTGATGACTTTTGATTGATCGACAATCACGGTAAAGCCAGATGTGGGGTTGGGCGATGTGGGGATGAACAACACATATTTGTCTTCGTGGCGGTTGGTGACATAAGCAGGTACCCAAATGCCGGGGCTTGGATATTCCACGTAAACGACTTCTTTGGCAATAGTTTGGTTGTGTGATGAAAACATGTTGATGAGTTTGCCGACCACCCGGTAAATGGTATTCAAAAAAGGGATTTTCTCGATAACCCTGTCAAAAATGGTGATGACCCAGGGACGGCCTTTTTCAACGATTTTTTGGCCGATGGACACGACGATCATAAAACTGACCACGAAAAACAGTGCGGTATAAATATAATTGTCGGCATAGTCATGGACGATACTGAACAAGTCAGACACAATGCCTTTGATGAAAATGATGATTTGCAAGATAACAACGATAGGGATGATGGCGAGGATGCCAATCAGGAAATAATTTAAAAGTTTCTTGGTATAGGTTTGCATGGGGAAACTCCTCTGGATGTTGGATGGGCTGTCAGTCATTCCTTCCCGACAAAACGGCTCTTTATAATTTTTATGGCTTGTTTGCAATGGCTTTCTGGGCCGCTGTCGGCTGCCCTGTGTCATGGCCATTTTGGTTGGCCCTGCTTAAACCAAAGCCCTGCAATTATAAGCCAAATTCAAGTTTGCCGTGGCTTGTCAAATGCCGCGCATTGCTTCCCAGGCGTTTCACAAGCATCTGATGAATATGATAATCGGGCGTTTTCTCTGTAACTAATAAGCCGGACAGTATATAATCGGCGGCTTTGATTGAATCATTTACCATTTTCACACCGGAAAAAGACATGCTCGGTAAGCTAGTTAAACTTGTTGTAGGGAGCCGTAACGATAGGCTGATTAATAAAAAGAGAAAGCAGGTCAAGAAGATCAACGCTTTATCTTCGGAATACGAAAAACTCTCTGATGAAGGCCTCAAAGCCAAAACCCAGGAGTTCCGTGACCGATTAGCCCAAGGCGAACGTTTGGACAACCTGATCCCAGAAGCCTTTTCAGCCGTCCGTGAAGCGTCTTCCCGTGTGTTCGGCATGCGCCATTTCGATGTGCAGTTTATCGGTGGCATGGTCTTGAACGACGGCAAAATTGCCGAAATGAAAACCGGTGAAGGTAAAACCCTGATGGCGACCTTGGCCGCTTATCTGAATGCGTTGCCCGGACGGGGCGTGCATGTGGTCACTGTCAATGATTATTTGGCCAAGCGTGATGCCGAAAACATGGGCAAGCTGTACAGCTTTTTGGGTTTGACCACGGGTGTGATCGTCAGCCAAATGGATGCGCCATCACGCCGTGCGGCTTACAACTCGGACATCACTTACGGCACTAACAACGAATTCGGTTTTGATTATCTGCGCGACAACATGGCGTTCAGTTTAGACCAAAAAGTCCAACGTGATTTGTATTTTGGCATTGTTGACGAAGTTGACTCCATTTTGATTGACGAAGCCCGTACCCCGTTGATCATTTCCGGCCCTACTGAAGACAGCACCGAAATTTATATCAAGGCCAACGACATTGTGCCCTTGTTGACCGCCCAAGAAAAAGACGGCCCGGCAGGTGATTACACCGTCGATGAAAAAACCCGCCAAATCCACTTGACCGAACAAGGTCACGAGCGGGTTGAACATCTGATGGTCGAACATGGTTTGATGGCCGAAGGCACTAGCCTTTACGATGCCACCAACATCCGCCTGATGCACTACCTCAATGCTTCCTTGCGCGGCCATATCCTGTTCAAACGCGATGTTGACTACATTGTCGCCAATGACGAAGTGGTCATTGTTGACGAGTTTACAGGCCGGATCATGCCAGGACGGCGTTGGTCAGAAGGCTTGCATCAAGCGATTGAAGCGAAAGAGCACGTCACCATCCAAAATGAAAACCAAACGCTCGCATCCATCACCTTCCAAAATTATTTCCGTCTGTATGAAAAACTGTCCGGTATGACCGGAACGGCGGACACCGAAGCGTTCGAGCTGAACAAAATTTATGGTTTGGAAGTGGTTGTCATTCCGACCCATCGCCCGATGATACGCCGTGATTTGGGTGACGTGATTTTCCTGACTACCGATGAAAAATACCAAGCCGTCGCCGATGACATTAAAGAATGTGTCAGCCGTGGGCAACCGGTGTTGGTGGGTACGACCTCTATCGAAAACTCCGAACGCCTGTCCATTTTGTTAGAAAAAATGGGCATCAAGCATGAAGTGCTGAACGCCAAACAACACGAACGTGAAGCCCACATCATCGAACAGGCCGGGCAACCGTTTGCCGTGACCATCGCCACCAACATGGCGGGCCGTGGTACTGACATTGTGTTGGGTGGCAATCTGGAAGCCGAACTCAAAGCCTTAGGCCCTGATGTGACGGATGCGGAAAAAGACAAAGTCCGTGGCGCGTGGCTGGATCGGCATAACCAGGTCATCGCCAGCGGCGGTTTGCACGTGATTGGCTCCGAGCGTCACGAGTCGCGCCGTATTGACAACCAATTGCGTGGCCGTTCAGGCCGTCAGGGTGACCCTGGGTCGAGCCGTTTTTACTTATCCTTGCAAGATGATTTGATGCGCATTTTCGCCTCCGACCGTGTGGCCGGGCTGATGCAGAAATTGGGCATGGGCAACGGCGAGGCGATTGAGCATCCTTGGGTGACGCGTTCGATTGAAAACGCCCAGCGCAAAGTCGAAGGCCGCAACTTTGACATCCGTAAAGAAATTCTCGCCTATGACGATGTCGCCAACGACCAACGGAAAGTCATTTACGCCCAACGCACTGAAATCATGGGGGCTTCGGAAATTTCCGAAATCATCACCGCTATCCGTGCCGATGTGGTCAACCACGCCATCACTGAATACATCCCGCCTAAGACAATGGCCGAACAATGGGCGATTGAAGACCTGGAAACCCATATCCATCAGGAATTTAACGTTGAAATTCCTATCCGTAAAATGCTCGATGATGACCATGCTTTAAACGAATTTTCATTGCGCCAAAAGATTGTGGACATTTTGGAAGAAAGCCACAAACAAAAAGAGCAGCGTTTGGGCTTGGACATCATGCAGCACATTGAAAAAACCATCATGTTGCAAGTGCTGGACAGTAACTGGAAAGAGCATTTGGCGGCAATGGATTATTTGCGCCAAGGCATCCATTTCCGTGGCTATGCGCAAAAAGACCCTAAACAAGAATACAAGCGTGAAGCCTTTGAAATGTTCAACAGTTTGCTTGAACACATCAAATCCGAAGTCGTCACCATCCTGTTCAAAATCCAGTTACGTGAAGAGCACGATGCGCAAGTGTTGGACGAACAAATGCAATTCCCTAGGGAAATGCGCTTTGAACATGCCGAAGCACCGCTGTTTGATGCCGATATGGCAGCACAACTTGATGAGGGCGGGGCAGGTGAAGAGGAAAGTTTGGCATTGGCTGGCATTGACCCTAAAGACATCAGCCGGAACGATCCATGCCCTTGTGGTTCAGGCCTGAAATACAAACAATGCCACGGTAAAATCAGCTGATAAACTGACCAATTTTTAATTGGCCAACAAAAAGCCAGAAACACCTTAAGCGTGTTTCTGGCTTTTTTATTGCGGGTCAACATTATCTGATAAACAGAGGGTGTCGCGATTCTTATTTAAATATAAGCATATGATTATAAATTACTTTTCTTTATATTAATTAATCTATGTTATTTAACATATACAATTGTGTCATATGACGCATTAATTATTTTTTATATTAAATATCATAGGGTTAACAAAGTTAATTGTTCCGATATAAGTCATATCCCCTATTTTTTTAAAAAATAGTGTGAAATTTTCCCTTTTTTATAAGGGGGCAATTGGTTTGCAAGATAAAAAAGCACTGACATTACTGGACTTATCGAAAATACCCAAATTATGGATATTATTATTTTCAATAAATTCATAGGGTTATAACTTAATGGTTCTTGGGGGTTAGTTTTTTGTTTTTGGCATAGATACTGCTTTTATGGTTTCGTGAACAGGTCTTAGATATTCGATTGGCTATCTGTTCGCTTACTAATAACAATTAATGTCCACAGGAGGACTTGATGAAAAAATTGACTCTTGCAAAAAAAATGGCTCTAGTTTCTGCCGCAACCGTTGTTTCTTTTGCCGCACAAAATGTGATGGCCCACACTGGCATTAGGGATGTTGTCCAAGAAGGTGCCGTGTCTATCAATGCGCTGAACCTGTCCCACGGCTGTAATGGCAATGGCGATTCCACCACTGAAAAAACCGAAAACATTGTGGCCATGTCCGCTTTGTTCCCAAATGCCGCCGACCCAAAGATGGCTGTTGTCACTAAGCTTAACCCAACAACAGGCGCATCACTGGGAACTTTGCCTGATTTGTCTGATGATATTGTCGGTGTTGTTGCCGGTGTGGGTTTCACCGTCTTGGGCTTGAACACAATCCAACCTAACGTATTCCCTAACTTTATTCCAAACATTGATAAAAACACGTTGGTGGGCGCGCATTCAACGCCTCTGAAACGTGGTTTTGCCGCACATAACGGCCCAAGACCTTATGCTTCAGCACCACTTTGGATGGAAGTGACTAGCGGATCTGCTTACGCGCCATTCAATGTGGGCCCAATCAGTTTCAAATCCACTTCTTGCGCGAAAAGCTTGAGGGTGCGTGTGGCTGAGGTTAACTGGTGCATGAAAGGTAAGGCTAATGACACCAATCCGGCCCGTGCCGATGTTTGGATTGGCCATATGACAAGCAAATTCAACGATGCTTATGTCATGCCTTATAGCCAAGCTGATATGGATGCAGGTAAGTTTTATTGGCCTACTATGACCGTGGTCCGCAATTTGACCACCAACCCTTTACCTGCGGGGTGCGGTGACGGTTACAACTTGGCGATCGAACCTGCTGATGCCGATATTGACGCCAACTTGCCGATGCCACGCGGACTTGCCCCAACAGGTGCGCCACAATATTATTGGCCAGGCAATTAATCAATACTGTGTTTAGGCTTTGTTAGTGCTTGTCATAAGCTTGGAGCCTGAGTTACATATTGGTTTAATGCGATTAACCACGGGTTTTCGGATCCGTGGTTTTTTTATTTCTGGACACATGCAGCCATGATTTGGTTTGCGTGGCACATGTGTTTGGCGGGCTAGGCTTGCTTATCTACCGCATTCCTTGGCGCTTGGAGAAGCAGGCGTTGTGGCGACATAATTAAACTATGTTATTTGCCACACCTGGATAAAAAGGCTAAATTTCTTTTTTTTCAATATGTTGTGAATTTAGCTAAAATGCCCGCCTAATATTTTGTAAGCCCCGTGGTTTTTATTTGAAGGCAGATAATAAGTGGCGTTTCCGATAACTAACATGTTAATGACCAGTGCTTGTTGTGTTGTCCGCTAACTTGTTTGCAGGCTGTGGCAATCCATTTGTCTTAGAAAAGGGCTGTATATTTAACCGTTCTGGGTCAGCCGTTGCTTAGATCGGCAAGTTTCGTGAAAAATGGCTTAACCTACAATAGCGTTTGCCCCAGCAGGGGGGCGCTCAATAAACCAGAGGAACACTATGAAAAAATCTACGTTATCTACATTAATTGCGGTCATGGCTTTGGCGCAAAGCGGTATCGTCAATGCCCACGATTTGACAGGATCATTAGGTGCGGCGGCATCAGCGATTGACCAATACCAAGTCCATTGCTATGACGATGGTGCCGGCCCTACCGACCATTTGTATGGCGCCGTGAAGGACTTAACCCCGGTTGCCGCCCCGTTGGTCAGCATTCAGATAGTTCGTGACAATAAGGCCACCAATTCCACTGATACGGTTGATGGTAATGCCACGTATAGCCCGACTGTAAAAGTTAAAGGCAATGATGGTTTTTTTATATTAACGATTGATAAGACAGCGGCGGGGGCTGAGAACTACGCCGTACAATACCATTGTGAAACGCTTGACAATCAGCATACAGGTACGGACATTAGCCAAATCACTAATCAGTAAATTGGGGCAGCCCGTTTTCCCGATAACAATAAAAGCCAGTTAAGCACACGAGGATTCCATGAATACATTACGTTTGGTATTAAAAACATTTTCTTTAGCGGCAATCGTTTTTTCCAGTACCGTCAATATTGCAACGGCCAACAGTTTGAATGGGAGTTTAGGCGATAGCCCCGCTGCAACGGATTTTTACCGCATTACGTGCTCAAAAAATGCGAATGGCGATACGGATAATCTTAAAGTGAGTTTGGTCGATTTGGCCCCTGTCCTTGCCCCTATGGTCAGTGCGCAAGTTATCAGAGGGATTTTGGCAAAAAACACCACGGATGCTGTTGATGGCGATGCCGTCACCAGTCCTGTCGCGATTGTAAAAGGCGGCAATGGCGTTTATGAAGTGAGGGTCAACAAAACCGCAAAAGGTATCGAAAGCTATAAGTTAAATTACTGGTGTTTTAATAGTACAGGCAAGGTGACAGGAACCGCCTTCGCTACCGCCCAAAACCAGTAATATTGATAGAGTTGGCGGAAGCCACAAACAATTTTGCTATTAAAACCGGGCTTATAACTAGCCCATAATCCATACCGTAAGCCAAGCGATTGGCCTAAACTATAGCCAATTCGATATAAAATGATGATGCCCACAAGAGGCCGGACGAAGGACTGCCTGTCTCCTTGAAGGACACGCAGTCCTCATCAATTTACAGTGCTTTAGCTATATGGGTTCACCTGCCATTCTATAATAACGATAACAAATGAATAAACGGATCCAAACTGTGCTGTGTGCGGTGTTTGCACTGATGTTTATGGTGAAAGCCAATGCCGCGCAATTAGGCGATGCTACGCCTGACTGCTCTCCTGTGGCATTAGCCGATGCCCAACCCTTGCCGTTGAAAAAATTCCAAGGCGATGTGGTCTATGTCGATTTTTGGGCTTCTTGGTGCGGGCCTTGCGCCAAATCTTTCCCTTTTTTAAATACCCTGCACGAACAATATAAAGCCCAAGGCTTGAAAATTGTCGGTGTCAATATGGATGAAAACACTGATGATGCCCTTGGTTTTTTGGCCAAAATCCCGGCCAAATTTGTTATTGCCACAGACAGGCAAGCACAATGTGCCCAGCAATTTGATGTCAAAGCCATGCCATCGTCTTATTTGGTTGACCGCAAAGGCATGATCCGCCATATCCATTTGGGTTTCCGCCCTGATGAAGCCGGGCAGATTAAGGATTTGGTCGAAAAGCTGTTGGCGGAACGCTAGTTAAACCTGTCTTTTTTGTTTTAGTGGACTGCTTATGCCCAGACATTCCCAACTATTGGCTTTGATTATCTTGACGTTTGGCTTTTTATCGGCCTGCGCACCTGTATCCCCTTGGCAACGCGGCACTTTGGCCAAGCCTTCCATGGCACTGGACCCAAACCCCATGCAGGGCAGTTTCACGCATCATATTTATGGCAGCCGGGAAGCGGCGGCACCTAGCGGTTCGGGGTCTGGAGGCGGTTGTGGCTGTTATTGAGCGTCTGTTGGCATTTAAAACGGCCAAAACTTCGCCATCGTCTTTACAAGCATTGACCGTTGCCGCGTTGGCTTTGCCTGGCCTGATGTTGCCAGCGGTTTGCCAAGCCGAAGATGACGGAATCAATTTCCAATACGGGCATTACCAGGAAGGCAAGCGCAATTTATATAACGTCCCGAACAACCGTAATCCGATTGAAGCGGAGAGTTTGTTGGGCAAAGCGCGGATTAGCCTGACTGACCGTGTCAAATTTGCCTTCAATTATGCCCAAGACACGTGGTCGGGTGCTACGCCCATCACCACTTCGCCTTTAGCGGCCAACAGCAACCGCGCTATCCAAGCCGATACGGCTTCAGGCGAAACCATTACCACAGGTGCATCGCCTTATTTGGTCAGCCAAGTTCTAATGAACAAAAATTATGTGCCGATCCTGACTGATGCGGATGGCAACAAAATTGCCCGTACCCGGCAACCTGTGCATGTGTTATCGACCGCTTCACCGGAAACCCGCAAACAAGGCGATTTCACGTTGGGCTATGAATGGGATGAAGCGGCGATTAATGTCGGTGGAGGCATTTCCATCGAAAACGATTATGAATCTCGCTTTGGCAACCTCAATGGCCGTTTTGATTTTAACCAAAAATTGACCACGCTGAATTGGGGCTTAAGTTACACCAACAGCGACACTGCGGCGCGTTTGGATCATGATGCCGAAACCTACATCATCAAAACCGCTTATCAGCAACAAATCGCCAAATCAGGTACGATTGATGTCCTGCATGGCAACCGTCAAGATTGGACAGGCAGCTTAGGGCTTACCCAAGTCCTGACCAAAAGCTCTTTAATCGAAACCAGTGCGGCTTTCACCCGCAGCACGGGCTATATGGAAAATCCGTATAAAGCCATGACCTTCGTGTATGCCGACCCCAATTCATTAGGCAGTGACCCCAATAATCCAAAATCTATCATTGGCGATGTGCTGGCGTTTTTGGAACAACGCCCTGATGAGCGTAACCAAATCAATGTTGGGGGACGGTTTATCCAGCATGTCAGTTTTGCCGATGCCGCCTTGCATTTGGATTATCGCTTCGCCCATGATGATTGGGGCATCAATGCCCATACCTTTGAAGCCAACTGGGTGCAGCCCATCGGGACACGCTGGACGCTGACGCCTAAAATCCGTTATTACTCGCAGGATGCCGCTGATTTCTACGCGCCTTACCTGATTAACAAACGCGCTTACAATGCCGCTGACCCGCTCGACAAATTGCCCGCCAGCTTTTCCAGTGACCAACGCTTATCAGGTTTTGGGGCGTTAAGTGGTGGCTTGACTGTCACGGCTAAGTTGTCAAAAGCCATTAACCTACAAATCGCTGCCGAGTATTACACCCACCAGGGCGCATTAAAAATCGGTGGCGGTGGTGAAGGCAGTTACAGTGATTTTGACTATTTTCAAGCCAATGCGACCTTAAACGTCAATTTGTCCGCGCTCAATAGCGGCAACGCTGGCGATCATCAAAACCACCATGCCCATCATCACCATCACGCCAGCCACGGGCCGGCGGGGGTCATGTTTGAACATATGCTCAATCAAACTAATGATGTCATGGTCGGCTACCGTTATATGTTCAGCCATCAGGCAAGTGATATGTTACGCGGCACAGCCGTGGCGGGCGATCAGGACATCCGCAACAATGGCTGTCTGGAAGCTTTTTCAAAACATTGCCGGGTTACGCCGGAATACATGACCATGCACATGCACATGATGGACATCATGTATGCACCGACCGATTGGCTAAACCTGATGCTGATGCCGCAGTTTATGGATATGGAAATGAACATGCGCATGTTGGACGGCGTGAAATATAACCCCAACCAAGACCATGTCCACAGCGACGCCGACCACAGTGCGCATAGCACGGGCGGAGTCGGTGACACGGGTTTGTACGCACTGTTTAAGCTATACGATGGCGGCGTCCATCATTTGCACGCCACATTGGGCTTAAGTGCTCCTACTGCGGATGTGGACATCAAGCTCCGTGCCATGCACCGCAAAGACGAAGGCTTTATCCATTACGGTATGCAATTGGGTAGTGGCACATGGGATTTCAAACCCAGCGTGACCTATACCGGAAAAACCGGGGAATGGTCATGGGGGGCGCAATTTAATACCACCACCCGCTTGGAAGACCGTAACAGTTCTGGATATGCCTTGGGTGATATGTTTCAAGGCACGGCCTGGGGCAGTTATGAACTGACCCGCTGGCTATCCGCATCCTTGCGCGGCATTTATACCGTACAAAACGCCATTGATGGCAAATTCAATCCGGTGCCGGGCGTGGTCGATCAGTTTCTGGTCGATAACGTCAATCCCGGCTCGCAAAAAAATTACAGTTCAGGGCCGATGGATTATGGCAGCAGTTACGGCGGACGTTATTGGGATATAGGTTTTGGCCTCACCTTTACCGTGCCATCGGGTGATTTGCAAGGCAACCGCATGGGTGTCGAATGGCTGCAACCAGTTCAAGATGATGTCAATGGCTATCAATTGGAGCGGGAAGGGGCGTTGTCGGCAACCTGGAGCGTGATGTTCTAATACCCACAAGGGGCACTAGTCAATAATGAATCTCTATCGCCATGAATTCCGGGCAATGGGCACACCGTGTGAAATCCAACTGTTTGCCGCAAGCCCCGCCCAAGCCCAACAGGCCACCGATACCGCCATCGCCGACATCCAACGGTTAGAAGCGCGTTATTCCAGATACCGTGCCGACAGTTTCCTCTCGCAAATCAACCAAGTGGCGGCAGTCGGGGGTAGCATCCAAGTTGACCCCGAAACCGCGAGCTTATTGGACTATGCAGCCACTTGCCACGCCCAAAGCGAAGGCTTGTTTGACATCACGTCCGGCATTTTAAGAAAAGCGTGGCGGTTTGATAGCGGACAATTGCCGGATCAAGCTGTCATTGACGGATTGTTGGCTAATATCGGCTGGCACAAAGTCACTTGGCAAAACCCGCTGCTGACTTTTACCGTTCCGGGTATGGAAATAGATTTTGGCGGCATCGTCAAAGAATACGCCGTAGACCGTGCCGCGACCTTATGCGCATCATCCGGTATCCGGCATGGCATTATCAATCTAGGTGGGGATATTAAAATCATCGGCCCACGGGCGGATGGCGAAGCTTGGAACATCGGCATTCGCCATCCTCGTCAACAAAACGCCTTGCTGGACACCTTATCCCTGCATCATGGCGCATTGGCCAGTAGCGGCGATTACGAACGCTGCTTGCTGATAGACGGTGTCCGCTATGGACATATCCTTAATCCTAAAACAGGTTGGCCCGTGAAAAAACTCGCCGCCGTGAGTGTCGTCAGTGACTTTTGCGTGATCGCAGGCAGTGCCGCCACCATTGCCATGCTCAAAGAAGACCAAGGCGCGGCTTGGCTGGAAACACTAGGCTTGCCGCATTATTGGTTTGACACCGACGGCAACGCGGGCGGGCCGTTATTGGAAATAAACAAGTGACGTTACGCAGTAACGTCGTTTATATCCCGTTTGCCGCGTCGAGCACCGCAGCATTTGTCAGGATAAGCCCTTTAGGGGTGCGGCATGGATGCCGCACGGCGGCAAAGGGGCAGGAAGCCCCTTTTGCCGTCCCCAGACAAATGTGAGGAGCGCAAGACATCAGCGGCGACCGGGCCGCCTTTTCTTTGGGTACTTTCTTTTGGCGGAGCAAAAGAAAGTACCCCGCCTTCGGGTGCGGGAACCCGATTAAATAATCTGTCGCGATAGCGACTCTATTACATTTATTTCCAACTCGCAGAAAATATCTGCTTAACATCAGTTACTTAACGGATACTTCTAATGACCAATACCTCCACCCAATTATTCCACCGCACCGGGCTGTTCCTGACGGTTTTCACGACGGGAGCCTCCGTCATGGTGATAGAACTGCTAGGGACGCGCATGATTGCGCCATTTTACGGCGCTAGCCTTTATGTTTGGTCATCCTTGATTTCCGTGACCATGATCGCTTTGGCGATAGGTTATTTTATCGGCGGACGTTGGGCCGACACGGCACAACGCACTGGATTGTCATTGATTATCGCCTTGGCCGGGCTATTTACCTTACTGATCCCGTTGATGACGCGGATGGTCTTGTTGGCAACCGATCCATTAGGATTGCGGGGCGGTGCATTTGTCAGCGCCTTGATCTTGTTTTCACCAAGCTTGACCTTGCTCGGTATGGTCGGGCCGTTCGCCATTAAGCTGGCAACGTCCGAACTCAAAGGCGTGGGCAATAGTGCGGGTTCAATTTATGCCGTCAGCACGGTCGGCAGTGTGGTCGGAACCTTAGTATTGGGTTTTTTCCTGTTCCCTTTGGTCGGTTCACGGCAAATCCTGATAGGCACAGGTTTGTTGTTGCTGGTATTGGCTATCGTCATTGCCGTTTATGAGCAAAAAAAAAGAAACATTTCAGCCGCACTGATGCCTAGCATCGTGATTGCCATTTTAGGCTTGGCGATGATGCCGAAAATTATCGGGGCGGGGAAACTTTATACAGGTAATAACCAATTCCACATCCAATCCGAACAAGAAAGCTTGTATGGCTGGGTACGCGTCATTGACCAAAAATCACGCGATTTGCGGCTATTGACCTCCGATGCTTCGACTATCGGCGCGTCCAGCATCAGCACGGGCGATAGCCGTTTAAGTTATCAAGACATAGTCGGATTGATCCCGGCCTTAGCCCCGCAAAAAATGCACCGCGCCTTGATTATCGGTTTAGGGGCAGGGCATATGGCAAAAGTCCTGCGTGACCGTTACAACATCGTCACCGACACTTTGGAAATTGACCCGGCTGTTGCTGAGGCGGCAGTGGATTATTTTGGTTATCAGGCCACGGGCAAAGCCATTGTCGGTGATGCCCGTTATGAAATCCGCCATTTGACCGGGCCTTATGACCTGATTATCCATGATTGTTTTACAGGCGGCTCCGAGCCTTCGCATTTATTGACTGTAGAAACCTTGGCGCAATTGAATGGCCTGTTGTCCGAACAAGGCATTTTGGCTTTGAATTTTGTCGCGTTCGCCAAAGGTGAACATGCCAACGCTTTGGCTGCCGTATCCAAAACCCTCGCCGAAGTGTTCCCACAACAATCCGTGTTCATTTCCGACCCAGGCCGTGATTTTAACGACTTCATTTTCTTGGCGACCAAAAAAAAACCGATAGACTTGGAAGCCAAAACCCTATTGGCCAGCCAATCCGCATGGTTAAAAGAACGCCAATTTCCGCTCGACAATCGCGATGGTGTCATCCTGACCGATAACCTTAACCCACTAGAACACCTACAAACTGCTAAAGCCGAACACTACCGCCATGTGGTGGTCGATTGGTTTGGGCCTGAGTTGTTGGTGAGGTAAGTAAAATATGCAAATCGGTGGTGAATTTAGGCCGCTTTAAAAGCCTTTAACTCACCAACCCCACCCGCACCACAATCCTAGTCGCTTTCCTAGCAGGCAAATAAGCCGCTAACACCGCCAATACCAAAACCACCGCTAACCAACCCCCTACCGAAGGCCAAGCAAATACAAAATCCAGATGGATACCCAGCATTGTGATGCCCAATTGTTTGGCTAAGGGTTCGGCTAGGAAATAGGCGAGGGGGATAGTGCTTAACCAAGCCAGTAAACCGTGGAACAAGCCTTCGAGCATGAACAAGCGGAATATGGCCGATGAGCTGGCACCGATGGCGCGGAGCACACCGATTTCGCGGGTGCGTTGCAACACACCAATGGCTAAGGTGCCTGACAAACCAATCGCGCCTACGGCAGCGATCATCGCGGCTAGCCCCAGCAACATAGTGGTCATGGGGCGGAATTGGTTTTGTGCGAATTGGCGTTGTTCGAGTTTGGCCTGGGTGGTGTAAACATCCAGTTTGATGTGCTGCGCTTCAAGGGCTGTTTTTAACGTATCGGTGTACGTTTTTTCGGCTGCCAAATCAGTGATGTTTGCCGAGAGTAAGGCGAAAGAATATTTATCAACTGGATTGGCGAGGCTGCTTAACGGGGCGTAGACAGGTTCAACGGCATAGCCAGCACCTGCAAACCAGCGGTATAAACCGATCACTTGCCATTCGCTGACAGCAGCTTGCATCAATTTGGCTTGCAAGGTATCGCCAACTTGGATGCCGTTCAGTTCGGCGGTGGCGGCGTTCAGCACCAGATGGTGTTGCTTTTCATCGGAGCGATTGAACCAGCGGCCTGCGGTGATGAGCGGTTGGTATAAGGGACTGGTGGCGGGCAGGGCGACCATTTGCAAGCCCAAACTGCCGGATTGTTTGATGGGCGTATCATGCCAAGACAGTTCGGCGGGCAAACGCCGCCAAAATTCTACCGCCGTGGTAGGGGCGATAGAGCTAACAATGTGGCTGATGGTGTCGGCAGCTTGGTCTTGCGGGAAGCCTAAGCGGACGGCGTAGCGGCTACGCGCCAATTCGTTGTCTAAGGTCAAATTTACGGAACTGATTAGGCTCATGATGACGATAAACAACACGCCTGCAATCACCAATACGCTTTGCGTCCAAAACAGCCGTGCTTTACGGCGCAGCAAATTACCCAGCGCGACCGCGTAAAGCGTCGGCAAAATTTGCGCGGCGATTCGTCCGAACCAACCCGTTGATGGCTGGCTGGCAAAATCCGCCCCTAAGCCATAACTGGCGAGGGCTTGGCGCACGGGCATCGCCGCACCTTTCCAGATAGGCCATAACGCCGCCAATAAAGGTGTAGCCACACCGCCTACGACCATCCACAACAAAGCCCGTGGCGAATAGGTGAAGCCCTGCAATGGGATGTTAAACACATCCAATAACCAGCGGCTGCTGTAAAACGCCCCGACCCAACTGAGCGGTACGGCGAGCAGGAGCGCAATCAAGGATAAGATCAGCACCTCGGTCAAATAAATGCGGGCAATCGTCCAACGCCGTGCGCCTAGCGATTTCATGATGCCGATTTGGTCGGTTTGTTGGGTAATCAGCGCGGCGATGGTGTTTAAGATCAGCACCGCACTTAAGGCCAGCGATGCCCACGCCATGACGGTCAGCACCAAATGGATGCCGGAAAAAATCGCCCGTCCCCAGTGTTCATCGGGGTTTTGTAAGAGCGTGGCGTTGACGGCTATGCCAGAGGCGGCGAGTTGGGCGCGTAGGTTTGCGGCGACGGCCCGCGCTTTATCCGCGCTGTAGGGGGGGGTGATTTGCGCCAAAACTTGCCGGAAGGTCTGCGAAGGAATGCCAAACGTCGGCGCAAGTTCGGGTGCGATGAAAAAATGCAGTTGTCCGCCAAACGCAGGTGGTTTCACGAAAGGATGGCGGATAACGCCGTTTAATGGCAACGTGCTGCTGCCGTTGGCGGTGGCAAATACGATGGGTTCACCCGGATTTAAATCGGCAAACCGTGCCGATAAGCGTTCGATGGCGATGTTTTGGCCGCTGGGGAAACTGCCGGACACCAAATCCATACGGTCATACTGTTGATGGGCGTAATCGGGGCGGACAATCACCGTTCCGGTTTGCCAATGCGCTGTGTTGGGTGTTTTGTAGCTAACGGTGAATTGCGTCAATAAATCAATGTCAGCGACGCCTTCGACGGTTTTAAGCGTGTCGGCAATCTTCATATCGGCATCTTGGCGCAAAATCAGGCTGATATGGGACGGTTGCGATAAACGGTGCGCGTTGTCCATGCCGCCTAATTGCAAATCCATCATCCCTAATAAAGTGCCGATCACAAACAAGCCAATCGCAATGCTGGAAATAGCCAGTGCGGTGCGGGATTTGTGGCTGAGCAAATCTGAGGCGATTTTGTGCCAAAGCTTAGACGCTAAAAACATCGCTTATCACTCCGCCGTCAGGCTGTCGTGATGCACACGCCCGGCTTGGATGGCAATGCGCCGCGAGGCCGATTGCGCCAGTTCGGCGTTGTGCGTGACCATCACCAAGGTTTTGCCTTGGCTTTGCAAATCCGCGAACAAGGTGAACACGGCATCGGCGGTCGCGGTGTCGAGGTTGCCAGTCGGTTCGTCGGCGACAATCAAATCCGGGTCATTGGCTAAAGCGCGGGCGATGGCGGCGCGTTGTTGCTGGCCACCTGAGACTTGTCCTGGCAAATGTTTGGCGTGTGCGTCCAAACCTACCAAAGCCAATAAATACCGCGCCCGTTCCAGGCGTTCACGTTTGGGCAGTTTGCCGACAAAATCCATTGGCAACAGAATGTTTTGTAATAGGTTCAGGGATGGCAACAATTGGAAAAACTGGAATACAATACCGACATTTGCACCGCGCCATATGGACAATTGTTCTTCCTTTAACTGATGCAAGGCCGAGCCGCTGACCAAAATTTGGCCTTGGCAGGGGCGGTCTATGCCCGTCAGCAAATTTAATAAGGTTGATTTGCCATTGCCAGAAGGCCCGACGATGGCGACAAATTCCCCCGCCGTGATGTTCAAGGAAATGTCATGTAAAACAGGCTGTTTGACCTGACCAAGCGTGTAGGCTTTATGGACGTTGTGCAACTGGATGATGTCGGGCATGGTGGGCAGGGGATTTTAAATGGCATTATGGGAAAAAACGGGTAGATTCTACCATGCACCCGATACTGGGGCGGTGTGCTCGCTGACAAACTGAGCTGCGCATTTTTCGCAGTCCCGGAACGGGTTTATTCCAACAGTAGGCGCATTAAGCGACCCGTTCCGTAACGTTTTCAGTACTTATAACGGCTTTGAAACCTTAAGGACGGGGTATTGAAACCCCGTCCTGCCGTTGCGGCGCATTTTTCGCAGTGCCGGAACGGGTTTATTCCAACAGTAGGCGCATTAAGCGACCCGTTCCGTAACGT